>BBPT01000011.1 GCA_000829755.1 Parachlamydiaceae bacterium HS-T3 | reverse complement strand
TGAGAATCTTTTTTTCATTATTCGTACCTTAAATTTGTTAAATTTTAGCACGAATCTCTATTTCTTCTCGGATGGTTTTTACGGGGCAAGGTCAAAGTCGGAACAATCTTGATAAAAACTGGCTAACTTCTCAGGATGGTCCTCTCTAGAAAAATAAGTGATTAAATCGCCCTCAAATCCCTGGTATTGTTGGACTAATTGCTCTGGGGTCAGTTCTGTAATGCGATTATATTTAACTATGCCCTCCCACCATGGGTAAGTTGGAGAGTATTTTTCTATTAGAATCATTTCTTCCATGTTTCAAACATTAATAGGGATGAACCAAGTTTTCTAAAACGTCAGTCGTGATGCTTTCCAGCCCTTCATAAGCCTTTAAGGTTTGAACAATTGATTCATAAGTCGTGTAGACATAGATATAAGTATCATCGATAGCTCTAACGGTCGTATCACTTTGTAAAATGATTTCTGGGTAGGTGAGATTTTGGCTCTGATTCCATTTTAAGGGAGCTTCTGCAAATAAATAGAAATCACCCCAATCGAATTGATAAACTTGTGGCAACACTTTCATGACATCATCTACAAGAAGCATTTCATTTTCTTTTTCATGAAGGTGGAAAACTACCTTTTCACCTTGCTTTTTAGGAGATCCATTAATATCCCCTAAAATAACAAATTTAAAAGGGATACACTGAATGAGCTCTTTAAGGATGTTAAGCATGTTATCCCCAGTAGAACCACCTTTTGGCCTTATGGTTACTAGGTGCCATTGCCTTTTGCTTAGGCCTGTTTCGTTATTCATTAGTCCTACAAATCTTGATGTTATTCTGGAAAAGATAAGTTTTCGAGATGATCAGTTGTGATACTCTCTATATCTGCATTCATATCACGTACGAGCTTATCGACAATGGTTTGATAAGGAGTATAGACATAAATATAGGTATCATCTACTGCTCGAACGGTGGTATCTGTTTCAGCTACTAGTGGGGGATAAAGGATGTCTTCTTCTCCTCTCCATTGAGAGGGTGGCTCTTCGAATAAAAAGAAATCCCCCCAGTCAAAAATAATGACTTGATCAAGGATGTTTAAAAGATCGTTTAAATTTAGTGGTATATTTTCTTGTTGTTGCATCCGTGTAATTAATGCGTCTTTAGTCACCCCTAAAATGTAATCCATAATTGCCAATTTAAATTTCATTATGCTTAGGACAAGCTGCATTACTTTTAAGACAGCTCCTCCAGTCGATCCCCCTTCGGGTTTTAGAATGACAAGATGCCATAACGAACGATTAATCATAAAAATTTCCTAATCTAGAATCCTGCTTTTCGTAGCTAACCTTTAAAATGGGTATGAAAGTTTTTCCAAGTAATCATTAGTTTCACTTTCAATTTCATATTTGTTTTTTAATGCTTCAACGATCGCTGAGGATGGAGTATAAACATAAATATAAGTTTGATCGATTGCTCTGACCGTTGTATCAGCGTGTGAAACAAGCAATGGATATGGCATCTTCTCATTTGGGCCATACCACTTGATAGGTGGCTCTTCAAAAAGAAAGAAGTCTCCCCATTCAAATTGAAGAACATCAGGGAGTATTGCTACAAAATCTTCCAAATGAATGACTTCATTTTCTTTTTGGATAAGATTATAAATTAACCCATCTCTTTTTGCCGAACCAACAATATCGTCTAGTATAACAAATTGGTAATTGACCACATTTTTTAGAGTGTGAATAACGTCTAAGACGGCCTGACCATCTAACTGATGTTGTACTTCCAAAGTGACAAGATGCCATTTTAGATCTGTTGTCATTGCTTACTCCTTAGCTCTCAACCCAATTAAGAAAGGCTGTTAGAATTTCATCTAAATTTTTTGGCCCCCCACAACAGCGGAACTTTTCATCTTTCACCCAACGTCTTAACCAATCGTCTTCATCCTCTCTATCTATTGAAATTTCTTCACAAGGTTTATCCTTGAGCTTTGTCTCAGTCAAAGTGACTTTTAAAGTCCAACCAGGATTATCTAGTGTATCAAGGGTAATTTCAAAATGTTCATCTTTCTGCGCCTTATACCATTCCTGGAATCGATCAAGGGATGTAATCATTTCTTTCGAAGCCATCGTGCTACCTATCCATTCTAGAAAAACATCAAAAATTTCTTTGAGGTTGCCCGGTCCACCGAACCCCGTAAAATATCTATCCTTAACCCCACAATGAACCCAATCATCATCAACACGTTTAATCGTTAACTCTGAAAAAGGCTCATCTTCCCATTCTGTTTCTGCGACGGCTATTAAAACCTTCCACCCAGGGTTTTCCAGTGTTTTAATATGAAAACCATAGGAATGCTCCCAATCGCCATCGCATTGTGATTCATACCATTCCTGTATTTCGTCTAAAGTTATATCCATCTTGACACCTTTTATCTTTATTTAATTCTAGATAAGAAGTCCTTTCATAACTTCCATTTATTTCTTTTTAGCTCTCAACCCAATAAAGAAAGGCTGTTAGGATTCCGTCTAAACTTTTTCTCTCCATAACCCTAAGCTTGTAAATTTAAATTGAATCTGGCCATCCATTTTTGGGCCGTATGATTGCTAGATGTTATTGCCTTTTGCTTATTCCTGTTTCGTTATTCATTAGTCCTACAATCTTGATGCTATTCTGGAAAAGATAAGTTTTCGAGATTATCGGTTACGATACTCTCTATATCTACATTCACATCATGTACAAGCTTATCGACAATGGTTTGATAAGGCGTATAGACATAAATATAAGTATTATCCACAGCTCGAATGATGGTATCTGTTTCAGCTACTAGTGGGGGATAAAGGATGTCTTCTTCTCCTCTCCATTGAGAGGGTGGCTCTTCGAACAAAAAGAAATCCGCCCAGTCAAAGAGAATGACTTGATCAAGGATTTCTAAAAGATCTTTTAAATATATCGGTGTATGCTGTTGTTTTTGCATTCTTGTAATTAAGTCATCTTTAGTCAATCCTACAATATCATCCATAATTACAAATTTAAATTTCATTATGCTTAGGACAAGCTGCATTACTTTTAAGACAGCTCCTCCAGTCGATCCCCCTTCGGGTTTTAAAATGACAAGATGCCATTTTAGATCTGTTGTCATCGCTTTCTCCTTAGCTTTCAACCCAGCTAAGAAAAGCCGTTAGAATTTCGTCTAAATTTTTCGGCCCTCCACAACAGTAGAACTTTTCATCTTTAACCCAACTTCTTAACCAATCATCTTCATCCTCTCTATCTATTGTGATTTTTTCACAAGGTTTATCCTTGAGCTTTGTCTCAGTCAAAATGACTCTCAAATCCCATCCAGGGTTATCTAGTGTATCAAGAGTAATTTCATAATGTTCGTCTTTTTGCGCCCTATACCATTCCTGAAATCTATCTAGAGAAGTACTTATATCCTTCAAGGATATCGGGCTATCTATCCATCTTAGAAAAATCTCAAAGATTTCTTTTAAATTTCCTGGTCCACCGAATCCAAAAAAATATTCATACTTAACCTTGCAATGCACCCAGTCATCGTCAGTTCGTTTAATGACTAGCTCAGAAAAAGGCTTCTCTTCCCATTCCGTTTCTGCTATGGCAATTTTTACCTTCCAACTAGGGTTCTCAAGAGTCTTAATATTAACTCCATAAACATGCTCCCAATCGCCATCACACTGGGATTCATACCATTCTTGTATTTGGTCTAAAGCTGTATCCATCTTGACACTTTTAATCCTTATTTAGTTCTATAAGAGAGGTTTTTCTCTCTTCATACTAACCCAGGTTTTAGCTCTCAACCCAATTAAGGAAGGCTGTTAGAATTTCGTCTAAATTTTTTGGCCCTCCACAACAGTAGAACTTTTCATCTTTAACCCAACGTCTTAACCAATCGTCCTCATCCTCTCTATCTATTGTGATTTTTTCACAAGGTTTATTCTTTAGCTTTGTCTCAGTCAAATTGACTCTCAAATCCCACCCAGGATTATCTAATGTATTAATAGTAATTTCGTAATGTTCATCTTTCTGCGCCTTATACCACTCTTGAAATCTATCTAAAGATGTATTTATGTCCTTCGAAGCCATCGTACTACCTATCCATTCTAGAAAGATCTCAAAGATTTCTCGTAGATTACCTGGTCCACCGAATCCCAAAAAATATTCATACTTAACCTTGCAATGCACCCCAGTCATCATCAGTTCGTTTAATGACTAACTCGGAAAAAGGCTTCTCTTCCCATTCCGTTTCGGCTATGGCTATTGACACTTCCCATCCGGGATTTTCAAGTGTCTTAATGCCAAAACCATAGACATGCTCCCAATCACCATCGCATTGTGACTCATACCATTCTTGTATTTCTTGTAGAGTTGTAGTCATACTAGTTCGTCATAATCCCTTTGCTGCGAATCAGTGGAAAGACTTTATAAAACATCTTTTCCTTATGATGAGCCTTTACTAGCTTTTTCTCACAAGTTCTTATGACGCCATATTTCATAGATAATCATGGGATCATGCTCAACATCAAAGCCTTTTGCTTCCATTTCATTATGTAGTACAACATACTGTTCTGCGATAGACCGGTCGCCAAACAAGAAATGCTCATTTAAAGTATTTTTATATTCAACTAACTCTTTCTGAAAGCCAAATATCACCTCGTTAAAGATAGAAGAATAAACCGTACCCGCTTCGCAATAAATAAACCCAACATCATATCCTACTTTCGTAGCTTCTGTTCCTAAAGAATATGGTGCATCTCTTTGAGAAAAAAGATGCAATAGCAAGCAGGAGCTTAACTTTTGAAATTCCTTACATTTGTTAAAAAAATCTAATAGTGTATCTGAGTTTTCATCGTTAGGGAAATATAAAACTAAACTACCCTCAAATCCTTGATAACGATTTACAACCTCTTCAGCAGATAAACCTCCTACTTGATTGAATTTATCCATATTCTTCCACCACTTAAAGATAGGAGAATACTTCTCTATTAAAATTATTTCTTCCATTCAAAGCTTCCTTAGTTGTTAACAGGTATATGATAAGGACCAATATGGATATGGTCCTGTCCTTGCATTGCTCCCCAATGTTTCGCTCCTCGGTCATCTCTAGTATTTGGAAAACTATATTCACTTCCCCACTCTAATAGATAATCCGCTTCTTCGTTTGTAACGCCACCTCTTTTTTTGGCATCTTTAGCAAGATTGCTTAAGGCTTGCTCATCTGGTGTATGCCTTTTTCCTTTGGGCTTAGTTTTTGTGTCTTCTTTTCCCTTTATCTCCTCCTCTGTCTTTCCCCCGGTGAATTTTTCATCGGATTGGGATTCCATGTAGAGAGAGTCCAGATAGGCATCGTATTTTTTATTCACTTGGTAAACGCCATAAGCGCATACGGCTGTAAGCAATACATTACCTAAAGCTTCCAAAGTGATAAAGGCGGCTACCGCCTCTCCTGATCCAAATGCAACGGCAAGTACCGGGATGACAAAAGCAAACTTACCCTCAGGGTCCGAGTAAAAGCACGGGTTATTATGCACATAGGCATAAAGGTTAGAGCCATCTTCATAACCAATCGGATCAGGAGTCAGCCAACGACCAAGAGTAGGATCATAGTAGCGGCGACCAAAATAAGAAAGGCCCGATTCGGCATCGTAGCGTTTTGAGGCAAAGCGCCACGGACAGAAAGAAGCCACGATCCCCTCACCAAAAGCATTGTAGCTATAGGAGGCAGCTAAACGTCCCGTATCATCCAAGAGCGCGACCACATTGCCAAAAAAGTCATGAACAGGAGCATACACCTGACCACGGATCTCAAAAGCCACAGCTGTCCCTATATCGGGCTGTTTAGGTGGTAAGACGCGCAGTTCAACAAATCGACCATCAACCATGGCTCCAATTTCTCGATTGCCATCGTAAACATAGATGGTGGCATTTTTAGCCAAACGACGATGAAAGGCATCATAGATATAAGTCGTTGTTACACGATCCTTCGTCACAGCAACCAAACGATCTAAGGCATCATAGGTATACTTAGCCGTAGGCGTCTGCACCAACCGGCCATCTAAATCATAAAGGTAGCCAACTTCCTGGATCTGATTTAAGGCATTATACTTAAAAGATCCTCCGTTTTTCTCTACAAGTAGTGTTTATCTTGGCACTTTTTCTACTTATTTAATTCTAGAAGAGAAGTTTTTATCTCTTCATACTAACTAGATTAGCTTTCGACCCAATTTAGAAAAGCCGTTAAAATCTCGTCTAAATTTTTCGGCCCTCCATAGCCTGCGAAATAGTCATTTTTGATTGAACACCTTACCCAATCGTCCTCATCCTCCCTATCTATCCATATTTGCTCAAAAGGCTTATCTTTTAGCTTAGTCTCCGACAAGCTGATACGCACTTTCCAACCAGGATTATCGAGCGTGTTAATAATAATTTCGTAATGTTCGTTTTTTTGTGATTTATACCATTGCTGAAACCTATCTAAAGCTGTCTTCATATCTTCATTCTCTGAGGCCGATGTACTACCTATCCATCTTAGAAAGATCCCAAAGATTTCTTTGAGGTTGCCCGGTCCACCAAACCCCTGAAAATATTCATATTCAACCTTGCAATGCACCCAGTCATCATCATTTCGTTGAATGGCTAGCTCAGAAAAAGGCTCCTCTTCCCATTCCGTTTCTGCTATAGCTATTGACACTTCCCATCCAGGATTCTCAAGAGTCTTGACGTTAACTCCATAAACATGCTCCCAATCACCATCGCATTGGGATTCATACCAGTCTTGTATTTCGTCTAAAGTGGTGTTCATGTTAACCCTTCATAACTCCTTTTGCTGCTAACATGGATAGGAAAGATTTTCTAAAACATCTGTTTCTATACTTTCAATGGTATAATCGGGGTAATTATCTCCCTTGATTAGCTTTATCACTGATAAAGAAGACGTATATATGTATATATAACCTCGATCAACTACTCTGATAGTTGTATTAGTTAACTTAATTAAGGGAGGATAATCAGCTCCTTGCTCCACTCCTGGCCAATAAGGATATTTTTCAAACAAAAAGAAATCCCCCCATTCCAATTGTCTAATATTAGGAAGGGTTTTTATTATCTTTTCTATTGTTAAAATCTCATTTTCTAGCTTTCTTAAATGAGAGATGACCGGCCCCCTTCCTAACCTAGGGGCACCATAGATATCATTAAGAATGACGTATTCATAAGCCTCCAGTTGCATTAACAGCTTGAGAACATGTAGAACGATATCGCCTGAAAGTTCATCAAGAATTTCTAATACCAATAAATGCCATTTTAAATTTAAGTCCATTAATACCAATCATTCTCTTATTCTAAGTCTTTTACACTTTTCTCATGCTTCCATACTTCATAGATAATCATAGGACCATGTTCAACGCCATAGCCTTTAGCTTCAAGATTATCATGCGTGGCAACATACTGTTCAGCAAGCGATCTATCTTCAAAAAGAAAATGAGCATTCAACCATTTTTGATAAGCAACTAATTCATCATAAGCACTGAATAAGATCTCATTGAAAATTGAAGAATAGATATCTTCGTATTCACAATTAACTATTCCTACATCATATCCCATTTTATTTACTTGCTTACCCGAGGGCGAAGGAGCATTTTTATCAGAAAAAAGTGACAGTAAAAGGCAATCACTCATTTGCTGAAACTCACGACACTTATTAAAAAATGCTTCTTTATTATCGAAATCTTCTTCACTAGAAAAGCAAAGAACAAAATCTCCTTCAAAGCCTTGATATCTTTGAACCACATCTTCAGCTGTCAAATCTATAACACGGTTATGCACAGCCATTCGATTCCACCATTTAAATGCAGGGGAATACTTTTCTATTAAAATAATTTCTTCCATGAAAACAAGAAAAGTCTATCCACTTGATAATTTTAAGATGGTCTAGCCATCTAATTGCTGCTGTACTTCCAAAGTTACAAGATGCCATTTGAGATCTGTTGCCATCACTTACCCTTAGCTCTCTACCCAATTAAGAAAAGCCATTAGAATCTCGTCTAAATTTTTCGGTCCTCCATAACCTGCGAAAGAGTCATTTTTAATGTAGCATCTCACCCAATCGTCCTCATCCTCTCTATCTATTGATATTTCTTCAAAATGTTTATCTTTTAGCTTAGTTTCGGACAAACTAATCTTTAGACACCATCCAGGATTATCAAGTGTATCAAGTGTAATTTCAAAATGTTCTTGTTGCGATTTGTACCACTCTTGGAATCTATCTAGAGATGTAATTATATTTTGTTCCTTAGCCCATGTAGGGCTTTCAATCCATCTTATAAAGATCTCAAAGATTTCTCTTAGATTACCCGGTCCACCGAATCCAAAAAAATATTCATACTTAACCTTGCAATGCGCTCTTCCCATTCCGTTTCTGCTATGGCAATTTTTACCTTCCAACTAGGGTTCTCAAGAGTCTTAATATTAACTCCATAAACATGCTCCCAATCGTCATTGCATTGAGATTCATACCAGTCTTGAATTTCGTCTAGAGTTGTATTCATCTTGGCACTTTTTATCCTTATTTAGTTCTAGAAGAGAGGTTTTTCTCTCTTCATACTAACCAGGTTTTAGCTCTCAACCCAATTAAGGAAGGCTGTTAGAATTTCGTCTAGATTTTTCGGTCCTCCATAACCTGCGAAAGAGTCATTTTTGATTGAACACCTTACCCAATCATCTTCATCCTCCCTATCTATCCATATTTGCTCAAAAGGCTTATCTTTTAGCTTAGTTTCGGACAAACTGATCTTCAGACACCACCCAGGATTGTCTAGCGTATCAAGAGTAATTTCAAAATGTTCTTGTTGCGATTTGTACCACTCCTGGAATCTATCTAGAGATGTAATTATATTTTGATCCTTAGCCCATGTAGGGCTTTCAATCCACCTTAAAAAAATCTCAAAGATTTCTTTAAGGTTGCCCGGTCCACCGAAACTCTCGAAATATCCATATTCAACCTTACAATGAATCCAGTTATCCTCAGTTCGTTTAATGACTAACTCAGAAAAGGGTTTGCCTTCCCATTCCGTTTCCGCTATGGCTATTGACACCTCCCATCCGGGATTCTCAAGAGTCTTAAGATTAACCCCAAAAGCATGTTCCCAGTCACCATCACACTGGGATTCATACCATTCTTGTATTTCATCCAATGTTGTATTCATTATTTTTTATCCTCGCTTTGTTGGTATTTCCCATGTTTCAGCATGTCTTAATTTTCCAGGAGTTGATGGGTCATGTACATGCGGAGTCCAAATCTCCTCACCGGTACATTTATTATGATGTCCGTGAGGTTTTATAGTGTCATCGAATCTTTTAACGCTTTCCCACGGTTTAGGATCTCTTGAATTAGTTTGAGGACGATAAGTTTCATAGTTGGTGATCTTACCGGTTTTCTCGTCTCTCCTAATAACAGTATGGTCTCCTTCAGCATTTTCATCGGGGTGGAATCGTTGACGAAGAGGTTTTTTTTGGGGCTTGGTTTTTGTGTCTTCTTGTTCCTGTGTCGTCTCCTCTGTCTTTCCCCCAGTGAATTTTCCATCCGATTGGGATTCCATCTCCATGTAAAGAGAGTCTAGATAGGCATCGTATTTTTTATTCACTTGGTAAACGCCATAAGCGCATACGGCTGTAAGCAATACATTACCTAAAGCTTCCAAAGTGATAAAGGCGGCTACCGCCTCTCCTGATCCAAATGCAACGGCAAGTACCGGGATGACAAAAGCAAACTTACCCTCAGGGTCCGAGTAAAAGCACGGGTTATTATGCACATAAGCATAAAGGTTAGAGCCATCTTCATAACCAATCGGGTCAGGAGTCAGCCAACGACCAAGAACAGGATCATAGTAGCGGCGACCAAAATAAGAAAGGTCCGATTCGGCATCGTAGCGTTTTGAAGCAAAACGCCACGGGCAGAAAGAAGCCACAATACCCTCACCAAAAGCGCTATAGCTATAGGAGGCAGCTAAACGTCCCTTATCATCCAAGAGTGCAACCACATTGCCAAAAAAGTCATGAACAGGAGCATACACCTGACCACGGATCTCAAAAGCCACAGCCGTCCCTATATCGGGCTGTTTAGGTGGTAAAACGCGCAGCTCAACAAATCGGCCATCAACCATAGCTCCAATTTCTCGATTGCCATCATAAAGATAGATAGTGGCATTTTTAGCCAAACGACGATGAAAAGCATCATAAGTATAAGTCGTTGTGACGCGATCCTTCGTCACAGCCACCAAACGATCTAAAGCGTCATAGGTATACTTAGCCGTAGGCGTCTGCACCAACCGACCGTCTAAATCATAGAGATAGCCAACCTCCTGGATCTGATTTAAGGCATTATACTTAAAAGATACTCCGTTTTTCTCAACACGGTTATAGGTAGAATCGTAAGTATAGGTATGCGATCCCTCTCCCCGCTCACAAGTAAGCTGATAAAGATCATCATAAGCATAGTCATAAGCCACCGTTTTATCTTGTTTTTTAACTTCACGATGCAACAGTTGATCAGCCGCATCAAAGTTAGTCGCCTTTTCCACAGTATGCTTAGAAGCTATCTTCTCTAAACGTCCTTTTTTATCGTAGGCATGCATAATCTTCCCAGCAGCACGTAAAAAGGTCTGTTCCAAACAGCGACCTGATTCGTCGAAACGATCATAAGTGTGCTTGTAAGACAATTGAGCATCGGAGGAATAACGCGCAATCTCCCTCAAAAGAGGCCCTTGATACAGGTAACCCACCGAAGAATCATCAGGTAAAACGATCTTTTTCACACGGCCAAGCCAATCATACTCATACTTAATGGTATGCCCGGTTCCCTGCTTCTCCTCTACAAGGCGATTTTCCTTATAAATGAGCGAGGTCATCTGGTTGATGGCTTCATCATGAACTGCCACAATCTGGTCGTTCAAATCATATGCATAACGATACGCAAAGGAACCATCACTAGCAGAAAAGCGCTCTAGCACTCCATCCAATGTATAAGTGCGATGAAGTTCTACGCCACTCGGCTTAATCACAGTTTGCAATCTTCCAAAGTCATCATAGGAGTAGCAGGTCGTAAGCTGCTCAGGCATTCCTTGAGCCTCAATCAAGCAAGACAACCGATTCATCGCATCATAAGTGCGAAAATGACAGATGGAATAAGGTTTTTCTAAACCATGCACCCTTTCAATGGTCTTGCTAAGATTTCCATTGAGGTCATAGCGAAAAGCCTGCTGCTGAGTAACGGCACCTGCTGCATTTTTACGTGTCACTTCAGCCGTGCGACCAAGCGCATCCCGGATCGTTATCTCCGCATTTCCCAACACATCGATGACTTCAAGGTAAGGAACAAGCTGCCCTAGATCATTCCTATAATCAAAACGGCGATGCGTTTTGGTCACATTTCCCAAAGCATCAATGATTTCAACAGGAGTGCCCATAGAGTCATAATGCGTCTCAATCCGATTTTCGCCATTCTCATTAAAAGTCGTTTCTAAAATGACTCTGTCTTCGACATCATAAGCCCTTTTGACTCTTCGACTAATGTTGCCAAAGTAGTCTTCCGTTGTCTCTTCTATGACACGATCTAATAAATCGTAAATATACCGGTTGATAATGACGTCTTCAGGCTGAGGGCCATAGCTGACCGACTTTTCAATGATCCGACCTAAAGAATCATAAGAGTAGGTTTCAACACTTCCATGGGCAATGACCTGTTTCTTACGACCAAAAACATCATAGGTGTAGTGGGTCGTATAGCCCATGGCATCGGTTTCTGAAAGGAGGTGAAAGGCATCATAGGTCGCTGATGTTGTCGACTTTAACACGCCATCCGGAGTGTAAAAATCGGTACGTACGACGCGGTCCTTGTAATCAATACTGTATTTTCGTACACAGCCATTGCGATCCGTATAGGATTCGACAGGCCCATGAAGATAATAGGTATATTTTTCCATCGTGCCATCAGGATAAACCACGGTATGTGGCTTACCCTTCACCGTATAATGAGTAATAGTGGAGTAGCCTTTAGCATCTGTCGTTACAGTACGATTGCCAAGGTAATCGTAGGCAAAACGGGTTTCAGGGTGAACGAGTTCATCCTTTTCGTTAAGGACAGGCGGATAGACCGTACGAACCAACCGATCAAACTCGTCATATTCATACCTTGTTTCATGGCCATAAGGATCGATGGAGGCAATTTTCCTCCCTAAAAGATCGTAGCGATAATGAGTATGCAAAGCCCGATCAGGGTAAACCTCATCCACACGAATGAGACGGTTAGAAAAATCGTAAACATATCCCTTATAATGGCTGTGATCAGGCCCCTTCTCAATAATGAGGTTGCCATAACCATCATATTGGCGTTCGATGACATGTCCAAGCGCATTGATTTCCTTAGTGACTTGTCCTAAGTAATTATATTCCCAGTGAAGAGAATAGCGATATTCCCTGTTAGCATCATAATAATCTTGTCGAATCAGATGCCCTTCAGTTGAGTAGCTATTAACTAAATACTTGAGTAAGGATAACTCACCCGTTGATGGGTTTTGATAATACTCTTCAATGCTATCTGGAACGCCAAACGGAAATTCTTGACGTGGTTTTAACAGGCGCAATTTACGAAAGGTAATATTTTCTAAATCCTGAGGATCTTCCCGAGTTCCATTATCAATGATCTCAGACACTAAAGCAGCATTTTTATCATAGGCATAGCAATGGCGTTCAACAATTTGGCCATGGGATACGATATACTTTACGGCTACTAAATCAGTGTCATCATAGTAGCGATAAACGGCCCCTCTGCTGCCTTCCGTTTCTGTTAACAACAGGTTTCGGCCATCTTGGGAATAGGTATAGGATTTCTCATGGCGATCACATCCAGTTTCTACTGGTCGCCCAGCTGCATCAACAACCACTTGAGCTGGGTTTTTACCGCTCACATGTCCATAAAAGACTTCCTTAGTGACATTGCCTGCTTCATCGTAATCATAAGTTTTACAAAATAAGGCTTCTTCAGGCGACGCTAAAAGGCGAGATGAAAGATTCCCAGCTTGTACATCTTTACCCCAAAATAATTGTTCGGAAGTATAAGGAGTATCTTGATGATTTCTCTTTTCGATTCCGATTAGGCGTTGATCTTCATCCCAAAAGTAGATGGTATGAGCTTTATGAGCATTAAAGACATGGCAAAGCCCTGACTTACTATTTTTTTTCGGAAACTCATAAATGAATTCATGGGAAACAATCGGCGTGGCATCTGTACCTATTGGAGATAGCAGGCATTGAACTCTTCCCAATTGAGGGCTATCTTTTTTGACTTTAAAAGAGCCATACTTCTGCTTTTTATAGTAGCTAATTTGCTTGATGTGATCGCCTACTCTTTTTTCAACTAAACGCCTGTGGACGTGATCGTTGTCACTTATGTTCTCATAGGCATATTCTTCCTGCGGAGCATCGGGGCGAAAAACCTTTCTAACATAGCTCGCTCGATCGCCGTTATGCTTGTATTTTGTAAAAAAATATTGGACTTTTCGGCCATCATTGGCTTGCACTTCTAAATGGCTACGAATATTTTTTTGGGGATAATCGAAAGCCAAGCTCTGTAGCTCTTTATGTGTGCGCCCAAGCATCAAGACTCTTGAAAGGCGCCCTTCTGGATCATAACTAAAGTGTTGTTCAATACCACTCGGCTTGCGATCCACCGTTAATTTAAAGGTATGGTGGTCATCTTTTTTAAAAATGGAAAAAGAAGCGTCCCCCCTTACAAGCATACATTGGCGCTTAGAGGGAAAGTCTTGCTTTAGAAGATGATTTCTTAAGTTTGTCCTACCGCTAATGCTAGCCTTAGCATTGTTAGTAATACCTTTTTTAAAGTTCAAAGCATGAATGCGAGCTTCTTTTTGCTCAAGAGGAGCGAAAAGCAATTCACTACCAAAGGGCCCTTTATGAATAAAACCTGCAGCCCATGGTGATAACTTGATCGTTCCCTGTAAGTTAAATTGCCACCCGTTGCAAAGAGTTCCCTTTGAGGTATCTGAGCTTGAATAGCTCCTCTCAAGAACCAAGGGTTCCCCACCTTTTAGCATGAGATCTCTCTGGATTTCAAAATAGTCGCCAGAAATGACGTTTACACATCCTGCAACAATGGCATTAGGCTCGCCTTCTAGGTTGACAATAGGAAAGGTATCTTCCCTGCTTAAGCCGGGAGAAAATGAAGCTTCTTCCTCAAGTGACCATAACGAAGAAACGGCTAGTAAAGCAATAAGAATAGGAAACATATGCACACCAATTAAAAATTAAACTTTCCATCTTTTTAAAAAGATGATTTGTCGTCAACAAAAAAATTTATTATAAGACACTGTTAAATTTTAACTGGTTGTTTAATAATAGCTTATGAATGAAAAATTTTAACAATTGGATAATTTTAGCAAGTCGACCATTGCATGTTAGTAAGAAACGATCAGGCATAAAGCCATTTTTCTGCGAATAGCTTATAAAAAGAGGCACCCGAGCGGGATAGCCATATCAAATAATCGCTCATCACCGCTTTTTGATAGAGATCACCTTTTCTACACGGGCAACTAGTTGCTCATCCTCTCCCTTAATTTCTATAACCTTCGACCACTCCATTTTATTTACATTCTTTAACGTTTCGCGAATGGTCTTAATATCCTCTTCAGAAAGCACAAACTCGGCCGTTAGGTCAGAATTCCCTGGCTTGAGATACGAGATATGAGCAGCTTTATCCCATACAATAAACCCGTTTCCTAAGTTCTTCATAAGCATAATCATGAAAAAAGGATCGCTCATCGAATAAATGGAACCGCCATACTGCGTCCCCACATAATTAGCATTCCAAAAGCGAAGCTTTAAGCGAACCTTACAGTAGCAATAATTATCAGAGAGCTGCTCGATCTTTATTCCTGTAAATAAAAAAGGAGGCCAAAAATTCCAAAAGCGAAGAAGAGAATCTCGCCACCCCATCTTACTGCTGATCTTTGTAGTAGATGTAATTCGCCTCAACGTCATCCGGGAACCGAGCTTCCGGATTTACTGGATAATACCCATATTCTGGCTCACCACCAAAATTATAAATCTGAACTTGAGGACGGTGATAAGTGTCTCTTCGATATTCCCGCTGATAGCGATCGGCTGCCCCCTCTCTTTCTTGAAAAGCTGATAAAAAAGGAAGAATGGCAAAGGAAAATACGATAACACAAAAAGTAACAAAAGATTTATCCATCTCTTTACTCCTTGTACATACCTATTCCTTCATTATATGAGGAAAAAATTAAAAGTGTTACTGGTTATCCGCTCGACTGATGGACTGATAAGAATGAATTCTTTTCCTCTTTATTCCTATTCGAGAGAATAAAGCCCCCATCGAATGTTATATCCTTTTTAAAAAACTTAGCGGTATTAAGACCACCAAGAGAAAAAGCCTGCAACCGCCTTGCTTACTTGATTCCAAGTCGATTCTGTCTCTTGTTGCTGGTCATCCTGTGCTTCAATATCCTCTACAGAATGAGAATCCGGTGATGAGGGCAATTCAAAATCTTGCCTTTCGCCAAAAAGATCTTCGCATGGCTCATCTTCTTGCTCAAAGGTACCTCTGCTAGCCTCCACATCGGTTTCTGAATTATTCACGATGGTGATAGAAATTCCTTCGTCATTCTGAAGGCCATCTTCATCGCCAGCTATGTTAGACGCCCCATCTTCTTCCCCATTGATGATAGAAACGTCAATCAATTCAGAGACTTCTTGAATAGGTTCATTCCCCCCCAGAAAAGAATAATCCTCTTCCGATTCACCCACAGGATCAGCAGATTGAGTGTTAGGGGGATTATTTTTTGAGTTTTTTAACTGATGGTACTGCCCAAGTTTTTTTACCTCCGCTTCTTTTTCTTCTTGTTGCTTTTGTTGTGAACGAATCCACCTATACTGTCTTCCATTTTCTCGGCTACATAACTTGATAAATAAGCCGAGAGGCAAAAGTGGAAACGTGACTATCAATAAGACAACAGCTGAAACAGTGGGGGCAAACCTTTGATGATCCTTAAATTTTTTATTACGATCAGCTCCCCTAACAATCGTAAATTTTCTGCCTTTAAATAATTGATAGATAGGTTCATTGATTTCATCTGCCAATTTTAACGAAAAAGGCTTTTCTGAATAAAAAAAACAAGTTGTGAGTCTATGCATAAGTCTAAACTTTTATCATTTTTAAAAAGACCCCCATTGGAGGGAAAAAACTAATCGTATCTATTTGCGATAAAGAGATTATAAAGAATCTTAAGCCTCTAATCTTTAAATATTAAGAACCTCATTTTCAGATCGAGCAACTAGTACTGTACAGCAACTTGTACTAAAAACATTCACCGCCGTTCTAAACATATCTAAAATTCTTTCCACAGCTAGAATCAGCCCAATGGCGTCCACAGGAAAACCAATCGTAGACAAAATAAGCATAATAGAGATCAGGCTTGCGGAGGGAATACCCGCCATCCCAAAAGAGAGCAATAGCGTCATCAAAAACACGGTAAACTGAGTCGCTAAACTGAGTTCCATGCCGTAAATTTGGGCGACAGTAAAGACGGCAATAATTACCTGGAGTGAGCTCCCTGCCAAATTAACTGAAGCGCCTAAGGGGAGCATAAAGCTCGCCAAACGATTAGAAACGCCCACTCGCTTTTCCATGCATTCCAAAGTAACGGGCAATGTGGCAGCCGATGAAGTGGTACTGAATGCAGTGACTAAAGCAGGGATCATAGCTTTTAAGTGAGCGTAGGGTCGAACATGGGCAATGAACTTAAGTAAAAGAGGAAGCACCAAGAGCATATAAATCGCTAACCCAAGAAGAACAGTAAAAAAGAAATAACTGACAGATAAAACACTTTCTAGCCCAGTGGAAGCAATTACTTTAGCTACGAGCGCAAAAACGCCTAAGGGAAGAAATTTCATCACAAGCTGAGTCATTCGCATCATCACTTGGAAAATCCCCTTCCAAAACTGTAGAAGCACACCTGAAGATTCTTTGTCAATTTTATTAAGAAAAAAACCGAAGAGTAAACTAAAGAAAATCAACCCCAGCATCTGTCCCTGAGAAGCGGCCATCAAAATGTTAGAAGGTATTATTTTTAAAAAAATCTGTTCAATTTTTACAAACGTTCCTTCATTTGCCTGTGCTGCAAGATCAAGCGCTGAGGTGTCAGGTAGTAAAATGTTCTTTGCAGCGTAATCGCCAGGCTGGATAAAATTAGCTAAAAGCCAGCCCACCAGAATTGCTAAAAAGCTTGTGCCAAAAAAGTATCCAAACACCTTAAGACCCAGTCTGCCTGCTGATTGCTCTCCACCAATTTTTGCGGCTCCGATAATGATAGAAGCAGCTACAAGAGGGACCACAACAAGAGACAGCGCATTTAAAAAAAGTTGGCCAAATAATTGATACAATTGATAATAGGTAATACCAGCGAAGCCCGTCTCTGTGCCAGTGACTGTCCCAACCGCAATCGCTAAAGCAATGGCAGTAAGAACTTTAATAAGGGTGTTATTTTGCATCTTGTTAAATAATTAAAAAAATTGCCCCTATTCTACACTATCGGTTTTTTTTGATTACACATCTTTTATTTTTTATTTTAGTGCTTCTTCTTATAGGAGCGTCACCAAGCGAATCTACCCCCTCGTCTCCATTGAATGCTTTAATGATCGCAGGATTATATCTACTCCTTCTCGTTATCATTAAGCTTCAGACTAAAATCGAAAAAAAATGGCTTAAACACAACGACGTTTTTTATGTAGCTACTCAAATAGAATTTATTCTTTTCCTCACGATCGCCTACTTTCTTTTTCATCTAAATAGTTTTTTGCTTGGATTCTCCCACTCCTACTTTTTTGCAACTCTAATTCCCCTTTTACTTTTTTTCGCAGCTAATGCCTTCTACCACTTTTATTCTTATGCTTACCATCGAGCCGCAGCATGGCCTTACACAAAAAAGCAAATCAGCATCTTAGTTCCCTTTGCGCTTCCTTTTCTAAGCTTTTCCCTTTTCAATGATTTGACTTCTCTTACCCCCATCCAAATTGCCTATCAAGGGTTAATCAATATCTGTTTGACAGCTTTATTCCTTGTCACTTCTCTCCCTCCCCTGATTTGTTACTTATGGAATTGTTCACCCCTTGATCACCCCCTTGCCCCCAAACTTGAGCTATTATGTCAAGAGGCAGACTTTAAACATGGCGGATTAAAAAGTTGGAATTTATTTTCTTTAACACCGACAGCAGCTATTTTAGGAGTATTACCAAGGTTTCGATACGTTTTATTTACACCAAGTTTACTAAATGGCCTTTCCCCGCTCGCAGTAGAAGCTGTTCTTGCCCACGAAATAGGCCACAGCAAACACAAACATCTTCTATTTCTACCTTTTGTCCTTGGAGGGATGATTGTTGTCTGCAGCTTGATAGCTCAACTTCTCTCAACACTTCTTCCCTTTCTTGATGATGGCTTATTTTTCTATCTTTTATATGCCCTTTTAGTCGCCCTTTACTTCCGGCTGGTTTTAGGCTTTTTTTCAAGGCTTTTTGAAAGACAAGCTGATTTATATGGGTTAAAATTGGGACTTCCTGCAAATGCGATGATTGAAGCTTTAGATTCGATTGGCCGTCTGACAGGCAATAGCCATAAACTGCCCAACTGGCATCATTTCAGCCTAGAGGAACGCATCCTATTTTTGCAAAAAGTGGAGCAAGAACCTTCTTTAGAGCAAAAATACGATCGTTTTGTTTTTTTTGCGAAGTTTTGCTTTATCCTATTTTTAATAATCATGAGTGTTTGTTATTTTTTCTTTTAAAGTACATGGCCGCTAGGAGCGATTATGAAAGAATCTTTACAAAGCATCATCGAAAAAGACCAAGAGCGCGCTGTAAAGGACTACTGCACATTCTTATCTTTCCCAAGTGTAAGTTCTGAGCCTAAATATAAACATGAGCTTCTTCGGTGTGTTGACTGGCTACAACACTATATTTCTTCTATGGGTTTTAAAACAGAACTCTGGCATGCCAAAGAAGGACACCCCATTTTATTTGCTCATTATTTTGTTAATGCTAACCTGCCAACACTTCTTATCTATAACCATTACGATGTCCAACCCTGTGACCCCTTAGAGCTCTGGGAGACACCACCATTCGAACCAGCTCTTCGCGAAGGCGAGATCTATGCACGAGGAGCGCAGGACAATAAGGGGCAGTGCTTTTATGTACTCCAAGGCCTAAAGGCACTTCTTCAACGAGATGGCCAATTGCCTATTAATGTTAAGTTATGCATTGAAGGAGAAGAAGAAATCGGTAGTGCCAGCCTAGAGCATATCCTTGAAAAGAAAAAACATGAACTTCAAGCTGACTACTTAGCTATTGTAGATTTAGGCATCCCCTCTCCCACAACACCAGCCATCACATTAGGAATACGTGGCATTATGACTATGGATTTTGAGCTTGAGGGATCTGCAACGGATTTACATTCAGGTACCCATGGAGGAATCACCTTTAATCCCATTCATGGCCTTATTCAAGTGCTAGGCTCTCTAAGAGATAAAAAGGGGCGAATCGCTATTCCTCACTTTTATGACGATGTCAAGGAAATAACGGAAGAGGACAAAAAAGCTCTCAATTTTAACTTTAACGCAGAACAATACGAAATGGATTTTGGCGCTGAGGCAACAGGAGGCGAGATGGCCTACTCTCCCGCAGAACGAAACGGCCTAAGACCAACTATTGAAATCAACGGTATTTCTGGGGGCTACGTAGGAGAAGGATTCAAAACAGTGATCCCATCCAAAGCGCATGCTAAACTTTCTTGCCGCTTGGTACCAAACCAAAATCCTGAAAAAATTGCACAACTCGTTAAAGATTTTTTGGTTGCTTCGACGCCTAAGGGTCTTAAAGCAACCGTGCATGTCCATTCAGGTAAAGGATCTGCCATAAGAACAAGCCCTAATGCCAAAATCATTCAAGCCTTTGCGGATAGCTTTAAAGAGGTCTTTCACCAGGATTGCCAATTTATTTTAAGTGGTGCCTCCATTCCTATTGCTGCTAGGCTGGCCGTTGCAAGCCAAGCAGAGATGGCTTTGGTCGGGCTAGGTCTTGCTACCGATCAAATCCATTCACCCAATGAACATTTTGGCTTAGATCGCTTACAAAAAGGAGCGTTAATGATTGCCAAGGTCATTGAACGGCTGGCAAACTTTTAATTGACTATCAATCCTCTTGTTTGCTTTTTTTATGTTACGTATAATTTTTTTAAGTAAGCCTTATTAAGGAGTGAAACATGTACAACATTACACGAAGGATTTTCCTTACCTTATTTGCTAGTTCTGCATGTTTTTTTAGTCTACCTCTTTTTTCGCAATCAGCTGTAGAACTAGCCAACACATCAGAGGACTTTGTTCAGGTAGCAGAAGAGTCCATTCCTGCTGTTGTTTTTATACAAGTCAAAACAAAACCAAAAAATAAAACCTCTTTTTATTACAATGGCAATGAAATCGATAGCGATTTTTTTGGAAATGATATTTTTGGCCGTTTTTTTGGGTTTCCTCAAAAAGAGGCACCTTCTATCCCTCAGACAGGCCAGGCATCAGGCTTTATCATTTCAGAAGACGGTTATATTTTAACCAATAACCATGTGGTTCAAGATCAGGCCACGATTACGGTTCAATTGAATGATGGCCGCGAATATGCTGCGAAAGTCATCGGTGAAGACCATACCACCGACCTTGCACTCATTAAAATTGACGCTAAGGACCTACCCTTTTTAAAGCTTGGCGACTCAGATAACCTTAAAATAGGACAATGGGTAGTAGCCATCGGTAATCCTTTAGGCTTACAAGCCTCCCTTACCGTTGGGGTTGTCAGCGCAAAAGGAAGGAGCAATCTCGATATCGCTCGCATTGAGGATTTCATTCAAACCGACGCATCTATCAATAGAGGCAATTCAGGAGGCCCTCTCCTTAATCTAAAAGGTGAAGTCATAGGCATTAATACCGCCATTGCAACCAATATGTCTAGCGGCTATTTAGGCATAGGTTTTGCCATTCCAAGTAATATTGCCAAACATGTTGTCGAACAACTTTTAGATTCAGGAAGTGTATCTAGAGGCTATTTAGGGATCGCTTTACAAAAAGTAGATCACGACTTAGCACAAGCATTCGAACTAAAAAAAATAGAGGGGGCTCTTGTCGCAGATATCACTAAAAATTCACCTGCTGAAAAGGCTGGCTTAAAACCAGGCGATATTATCCTTCAGTATAATGACCATCGCGTGGAAAGCATTGGAGCCTTCCGCAATGCGGTCGCCCTACAAAAACCTGGATCCAAAATGACCTTAACCATTCTTAGAGATAAACAAACGATCAAAGTGCCTGTAGAAATTGCTCAATTTCCCAATGAAGGTAACCTTTCCTCAGGTTCTCTTACCGCTAATCCATACGGTTTTGAAGTTAAAACTTTGACTCCGGAATTGGCCAAAAGTTTGGGTCTTGATAGCAGCAGTACAGGTGTTGTCGTTTCCCACGTGGAGGCAAACAGTGCTGCCCACCTAGTTGGTATTAGGAAAGGAACGATGATTGTAGCCGTCAATCAGAAAAAAGTTTTCACAAGTGAAGACTTTTATAAAGAATTAAATACGGCACCTACCAATAAGCCACTTTTGTTACTCATCAACCAAAATGGCATTACGCGCTTTATCTCAATTAAGATTGGTTAATCAATGGGGGGATTCCCCCCCTCTTATTTCTTTAAAGTTCCCTTAATTACCGATGGGAAAAAAAGAAGACTCTCCAAGATCATTGCTAGATAGCTTACGTATAGCATCGTCAGATGATGGCGTACTGCCGCTAGGTATAATCACGACACTATCGCTAGATGACTTAGAAAGACTATCGCTCGATGACTTAGGATTGCTACCACTAGATAAAGGAATTTCGCTAGATTCCTGCCTTACACCACGCGAAATAAACGCGCCCTCTTTCCCCTCAACCAAATCCCTTAATGTCTTCATAGAAGCTCTGTTATCTGACCTGGTTGGAACTATTAACCGCGGATCTTCTGTAACCTTATGTTCAGTTTCCCTAGCCTCTAACCACTTATCTTCTACAGTACTTGGTTCAATTACAATTGAAACTATTGATCGTTTATCTTGTGAAGACTTTCGTTCCATTTCAGTTGATCGGCTTAACGGCTCTGCTGAAGGAAGCCTTTCCATAGCCACTTTGCGAACGCTACTCACTGTGGGCTCACTGTAAACTTTAAGATGTGCTTTTTTAAAAAGTTGAGCAAACCGTCGTTCTTCTCTACTTATGCACTTAAGTAACAAACAAGCCCCAATTAAAGGCAGGGCTAATGCAAAGACCGCAATGGCAGTTTTTTTGAAACGATAGGTTTCGACTTTTTGCCTTTTAGCCTCTTCTGTGAGTACTGAAACTTTGTGCCCTCCAAAAAGAGAAAACACAGAAGGACCAAGAATCCATTTATCATAGAATTTGGCAAGGCAAGATTTTTCTGGAAAGTCAAAATTAGTAAGCACCCTATTTATGGCTGACATAGATTTACCTGTTTGTTAGTTGATTCATTCAAATTTAATTTAATCTTGTTAGATGGCAGAAAGCAACTGCAAACATATCTACTAACAAAATTTTTTAAATTCAATGGAATCTTTAAGAAAAGCGAATCGATGATCTTCTAACTTCAATGGTAAATCGGATAAACCCTCTTCGATAGCAGTCTTTAACCAACCTAATGTTGCTTGTTTTTCTTTGAGTTCTGCATGAGCAAGCGCATTCAGATAGGCTACATCAGCATTAGCTTCTTCTTGATGCACACGTGTCCCTATCCTTACTGCATCCTTGTAATGCTCACTTTTGAAGGCAATTTTTTGTAGAAGGGCTAAACTACTTATATCTAAATTTTTTTCAAGGGGAGCTAGAATGTTGAAAGCTTGAGCATATTCTTCGTTTTCATATAAGAGAATAGCAAGTAATCGAGAAGCTCTAAGATGTAAAAGCCCTTTTTTTCGGTTTTGCTTATTAATGATCTCTACTAGCTTTTCTTTACCTGCATGGTAATGGCCATGGGTCACTAAGCGTTCTGCTTCGTCAACCTCTTGCTTAAGTTGCTCGCTCTGGTCAATAGGAGACATAGGCAAGCTCATTTTCCAATTTTTAAAGCTTTCAAATGCAAAAATAAATAAAACAGCTCCTATAAACATCTGCTGCATGAGAAAAAAAAGCATTCCAAGGATAATCGCCATTAAGCCACTAAAAAAATAAGCAATTTTAATTCCTCGGTAACCAAACATCCCTTCTAAAAAAATCATCACCAAATGACCGCCATCTAAAGGCTGGATCGGAAAAAGATTCAGGATCGTCCAAAAATAATTAACATAATAACTGATGGTAACGGCAGTAAATAGTAAAGGATAGCTCCTAACAACAGGAAAAAAGCTTAGCCATAACGATAAAGAGGCTAATACAAAGCCTGCTAGAGGGCCATTTAATACGATTAAAAATTCTTTCCATTTTGGGATCCTTGGCCCAGATCTTTGTGTCACTCCCCCAAAGAAAGTCAGCGTGATGCTTGCTTCCTGTCCAAACGCCTGTGCTGTTAAAGCATGTCCTAATTCATGAATAAGAACCGAGATGAAAATGATGGTTCCCCAAATAAGAATGCCGGCTAAGCTTCCAGAATAGTAAAAGCCAAGACCAAAGGCTAGCAGCCAAAATAAAGGATCAATGCGAATAGGGAGTGATTTTATCGTAAACATACTAAGAAGGATTGTAAATCGAGTTACGTATTTCAATTGCTTTTTTTACAGCACTCCCCATTTCTGCAGGAGTTTCAGCAATTATAACGTTTGCCTTTTTTAATGCCTCTATTTTATCTAGGGCAGCTCCCTTGCCCCCTGAAATAATAGCCCCTGCATGACCCATCCTTTTTCCGGTAGGCGCCGATGATCCTGCAATAAAAGCTGCATATGGTTTGGTTCCGTGGGCTTCAATCCAAGCGGCAGCTTCTTCTTCCGCGTCCCCACCAATTTCTCCAATCAATAAGATAGCCTTTGTCGCGGGATCATTCTCAAACTGTTTCAAAATGTCGATGAAATTTGTCCCGTTTAAAGGATCCCCTCCGATGCCTATACAAGCCGATTGGCCAATTCCTAACTGTGTTGTTTGCCAAACAGCCTCATAAGTTAATGTACCAGAACGAGAAACAATTCCCACACTTCCTTTTTTATGAATATATCCAGGCATAATCCCTATCTTACATTCGTCAGGGACTATGATTCCAGGGCAATTCGGGCCAATCAGCCGGCTTGTTTGGCTATGTTTCATCACATTTTTTACATAAAGCATATCTTTCACAGGGATTCCTTCTGTGATACATACGATCAAAGAAATCGCTGCTTCTTCCGCTTCTAAAATGGCTTCAGCAGCAAAAGGTGCTGGAACGAAAATCATTGTGGCTTCACATCCGGTTGCTAATGCAGCTTCCTTTACTGTATCAAATACAGGCAATCCAAGTATCTCTTCTCCTCCTTTGCCAGGAGTCACTCCTCCTACAAAATTGGTGCCATAGACCATACATTGTTCTGTATGGAAGCGGCCAGCCTTGCCTGTAATACCTTGGGTGATTACCTTGGTATGTCGATTAATTAAAATGCCCATCACGATCCTCTTGCCATTTGCACAGCTTTTTGGGCTGCTTCTGTTAAGCCATCTACGACTTCAATCGATAACTTGGCATCTGCGAGCATTTTCTTCCCTTGCTCAACATGAGTACCTTCCATACGTACAATCAGGGGAATATCAATAGGTGATTCTTGTAAAGCGTTGATAATCCCTGCGGCAATCGTTTCACAATTCATAATTCCTCCAAAAATGTTAACTAATACTGCCTTCACTTTTGGATCCTTCACAATAATTTTAAAGCCCTCAGAAATTCTATCTTCTGTTGCGCCTCCTCCTACATCTAAAAAGTTGGCTGGCTTTCCCCCGTAATAATTAATGATGTCCATTGTTGCCATAGCAAGCCCTGCACCATTGACCATACAGCCAATTTCCCCGTTCATTGAAATATAAGCGAGATTTTGTTCAATCGCTGCCCCTTCAAGAAGTGGGAGCTGAGACAGATCACGGCATTTTAGAATATCTGGATGTCGAAAAAGAGCATTATCATCAACGGAAAGCTTTGTGTCTAAAGCGGTTAACTCATCATCCCCAGTTAAAACTAAAGGATTAATCTCAATTAATTCGGCATCTAGTTCAAAAAAAGCTCGCGCCAAATTTTTGCAAATCATCATTCCTTGTTCTGCAGTGTCGTTTTTCCAGCCCATAAACTTGGCTATTTCAACGAGATGGTAATGCCGTAATCCATCATAAAGAGGGATTTCTAATTTTAAGATTTTTTCGGGAGCTTTGGCGGCTATTTCTTCAATTTCAACCCCACCTTCCTGGGAAGCAATGATTACGGCCTTGCCTAACTTGCGATCGATGGTAGCAGCAAGATAATATTCCTTAACGATCTCAACAAGAGGGGATAGCAAAATTTGACGAGCAATGATTCCTTGAGATCCAGTCTGCTTTGTATAAATGTGTTTTCCCAGCAATTCCTGTGCAAAGGTACGGATTTCTGCTTGATGATTAGCCACTTTAACACCCCCTGCCTTCCCTCGACCACCAGCATGAATTTGTACTTTTAAAACAGCATTCTCCAGCTTTAATGATTCGATAGCAGTATCCAATTCCGAGAGAGAAGAAATAACAATAAATTCAGGACTTGGAATATTAAATTTAAGTAAAAGCTCTTTAGCTTGGTATTCATGAAGGTGCATGGAAATTCCTTCTTTAAGAGATCTTCTGAGTTAAAAAAGGGACTCAGAGGTTTTGTCGCCTAAAAACTAATTTATGTGCTACAATCACTTTTCTATCAATCAAAAATAAGTTTTTCTATGACATTCGGATTTATCAAATCAAGTTTTGAAAAAGTAAAAAATGCTCTTACGAAAACTAGATCTCTTTTTAGTACAAAGTTAAAAAACCTTTTTCAGCGTAAACTAGATGACGAATCGCTTGATGAGTTGGAGCAAATTCTTTATGAAGCTGACTTAGGGGTAGATCTAGCAACATCTTTAACCCAAAAACTTAAAGAATACTTTCATCTTCATCCCGAAGCAAAAACAGACGAGCTAATTGGGTTTTTAAAGTCGGAACTTCTTGCTCAAATGAACCAAGTACAGCCAAGCTCGTTGTTAGATCTACCTCTTCCTCATGTCATACTCGTCATCGGAGTGAATGGCAACGGTAAAACAACAACCGCAGCTAAAATAGCTAATTATTACTTACAATTCGGAAAACGGCCTATGTTTGGAGCCGCAGACACATTCAGAGCTGCAGCTGCCGATCAACTCGAACAGTGGGCACAAAAATTAAACATCCCTATTGTTAAGGGATTACCTAAATCCGATCCTGCTGCAGTTGCTTTCGACACTTTAAGTTCTGCTAAAGCCAAAAATTTGGATGTGGTGCTTATCGATACTGCCGGCCGTCTCCATACTAAAACACCCCTCATGCAGGAGCTAGAAAAAATTAGAAGATCTTGTAGCAAGGCAGTGCCAGGGGCTCCTCATGAAACCCTTCTTGTACTCGATGCAACTACCGGGCAAAATGCCATTGATCAAGCCAAGACGTTCACTAAGTACACGCCAATCTCAGGACTGGTGCTAACAAAATTGGATGGTTCTGCTAAGGGAGGAATGGCTATTGCTATTCAAAAAGAATTAAAAATCCCCATTAAGTTTATTGGGATTGGGGAAGGTGTTGATGATCTTGTCTCTTTTAACCCTGAAAATTTTATAAATTCTCTTTTTGAATAATTAAAATAAAATTTGACTAAATTAATTCTAATTAATATAATAAAAATATAAGGGATTAGTAGTTGATACCTTAAGAGTTTAGGCCGAGTTTAAGGCTTTCATTTAACACAATTACTTCTTTTTTTAAGGAAGTAATTTTAGATACAACCTTTTTAGAGTGGTTGTAAACAAATAGGCTGATTAAGCCTAAGTGTTATAATGAGCTTTACTCGGCCTTTTTATTTTGGGAGATTTTCTATGAATTACCTTTCCCAGTTTTTTATTTTCTTATTTGTGAGTTTTTCCGTTTCTCCATCGATAGAAGGGGCTGTCACTACTCAGGTTCAAGAAAATCTCAGTAAGGAAAATAAGACATACCCAAAGTCCTTAAAGGGACAAACGACCTACGACAGGCACTATCTTTACCGCCCCTATTACTCTAAGCATCGAGGTTATAAGTATTATAATACTTACCCAAGATATCAATACTATTATGATCCTTACTATTATTATTATGAAAGAGCCCCAGGAATTTATTTTTACTATAGGGCATGAAGAAAGGAAGGGAGCGAGTCTCCCTTCTTTAGATTTTATTTTTTAAGCATCTTGCGAATCTTCTGCTTGAACGGAGGTTTGTTCCTCTAATTCTTTTATTCTAGCATCTTTGCTTGCTAGCTGTTCTTCGTACCGATTAATTTGCTCTGCTAAACGATCCTTTTCTCCTTTAAGGCTGTCGAGCTCTTTTCCAAGCTCCTCCTTACTCGCCGCATCAGCTTTTTGAAGCTCCTCTACTTTTTGAAGTTCTTCTGCCAAGTTGTTTAAAGTACGTACCTGCGCTTCTCCTTCGGTCTTTAATGTTGCATTTTCCCCACGAACTGCATCTAACTCAGCTGTTAAGTCTGAATACTTCCTTTGCCCTTGCTCTAACTCCTCCCTAGCAGCTTGCAATTCTTCTTGATGCCGATTGACGGATTCGTTAATTGCATCTCTCAAAGTGGCCACCTTTGCCTCTAATCCTTTTTTTTGCTCTGAGCGTTCTTTCTCTAAAGCCGCTAGTTGTTCCTCTACCAAAAGAATTTGATCCCTACTTTGTTTTTTTACATGATCAAGTTCAGCTTCTAAGGCTTGCTTTTGTTGTTCAAGTGTGGCCAGATTAGGTTCGATATCGCTAGCATCTGCATCCTTTCTAGCCTCTTCGAGAAGTCGCTGGGTGTCTTCTAGCTCTTTTCTAAGGGTTTCTATTTCTTGATCCTTCGCTCTTAAGGAATCTTCTGTCTCTTCTTTTTCTTGCAGTTGCTGCTCTCGTTGATTCAATTTTGCTCTTAACTCATTAACATTAGATTCCTGTTTGTGAAACCAAGGTAAGTCTAAGATGTAAGAAGCCACTAAGTAAGTGGTTGCCACAACTCCAGAAACAGCAGCCACAGAAGCTAGAATGGGAATAGCAATAAAGGGTGCTGAAGTAAACAGTAAAACTCCTAAAGCAACAGCAGCAACAGCAGCAGTAGTGCTTGCAGCGATTCCGGCTAATTGTAAAACATTAGCAGCAATCGTTAAGTTTCGACCATGATTAGTTTTTTTAGTTTTACTCGTTGAGTGCGACCCCAGGAGTCCACGCAATGTCTTATTATCACTTTTAGAACAAATACCACTACTCATTTTTTCTCCCTTTTTATTGACTGTAACTTACCTAGAATCCATGTTGTTGGATCATGTCACCAACAAAGTAAACTTTTAACACTACTTATTATTAGCACTAAAACAACTTGTGTAAGGATTATGAATTCATTTGCTAAAACTCAATAAGAATTATTTTTTAAATACAAATTAAAAACAAGCTTACATTCTCACCCTATAAAGAACAATGAATATTTAAGGATCATTGGACAACCCATTTCTAGCTTTTTTTTCCTCGAAACTTTTGTTGCTAAACTAGCCTTCTTCAGGTAATTTATATGGTATTTGTAGCTAAAGGCTTTTTTGATGGATATTCCACGCATTTTTGGAACCGACGGAGTGAGAGGTCATGCCAACAAGTCACCGATGGTAGTTGAGATTGCACTTGCTTTAGGTCGATCCGTTGGCAAACTATTTCGCAAGCAATCAGGCAAGAACCGTGTCATTATTGGCAAAGATACACGATTGTCCTGCTACATGTTCGAAAATGCCCTCATCGCAGGTCTGTGTTCCATGGGGGTGGACACCTTAATGCTAGGACCTTTTCCAACTCCAGGCGTTGCCTTCCTCACTCGCGCCTATCGAGCCAACGCAGGAATTGTCATTTCTGCTTCTCATAACCCTTATTATGATAACGGGATTAAGTTTTTTTCTTCTGAAGGCTTTAAATTCCCCGATGCCTGGGAGCGAGAAGTTGAAGCTTTAGTTGCTCACAATAGATTCGATGATGCATTGCCACAGGATGCCGATATTGGGAAAAATAGCAAAATCACCGATGCTGATGGGCGTTATATCGAATTCTGCAAGGCCACATTTCCAAGACGCCTTTCCTTAAAAAATCTTACAATAGCGATCGATTGTGCGAATGGCGCAAGCTATAAAGTAGCGCCTCTTGTTTTTAGAGAGCTAGATGCAACGGTACATCTTTATGGCTGTAATCCCAATGGCCTAAATATCAATGAAAAATGCGGCTCTCTTTTTCCTGCCAATACTCAAAAAGCCGTTATTGAAATGAAGGCTGATGTCGGCATTTCCTTTGATGGTGACGCTGATCGAGTGATCATGGTTGATGAAAATGCACAAATTGTTGATGGCGATACCATTCTAGGTATTTGTGCAAGAGATATGAAGAGAAAAGGTATTCTTAAAAATAATATCGTCGTTTCAACCGTTATGGCTAATCTAGGCTTTATTAAAGCCATGGAAGAGGCTGGGATCGAAGTGGTTAAAAGCGCGGTTGGCGATCGTTACGTAATCCAAGAAATGTTAAAGTATGATGCCAATCTTGGTGGAGAACAAAGTGGCCATACCATCTTTTTAGATCATAACACAACAGGCGATGGAATTGTTTCCGCGCTGCAAGTGTTACGAATTATGATTGAAACCGATTCCAAGCTCTCTGATCTTGCCGCTTGCATTAAACGGTTTCCCCAAACCCTGATCAATGTAAGAGTCAAAAATAAACCACCTTTAGAGACCCTTACAGCAACCCAAAAAGCCATCAAAGATGCTGAAGCAATTTTAGCTGACTCTGGTTTTGTTCTCATTCGCTACTCTGGCACTGAACCCACTATCAGGGTCACCGTGCAAGGGGCAAAGAAAAAACTCGTGAATGCGCTTGCACAAAATATTGCTCAAGTTATCCAACAGGAAATAGGAACATAAAACGATGTGTGGAATCTTTGGTTACATTGGATCTAAAAATGTTGTAGACACTGTTTTAAACGGCCTAAAAAAACTAGAATATCGAGGGTATGACTCTGCGGGTATAGCAGGAGTTAATCAACATGGTATCGAATATTGCAAGGAAGTTGGGAAAATTGCTTCGCTTGAGCAGAAAGTCCATCAAAAAAATCTTCAACTCGAGGTGGCTATCGCCCAAACGCGATGGGCTACTCACGGTAAGGTTAGCCAACTTAATGCTCACCCTCACTTAGACAATTTAGCTCAATTAGCTGTTGTACATAATGGTATTATTGAAAATTATCAAAGCCTTAAACAAGAATTAAAGAAAACCGGCAGCCATTTTGTCTCAGAAACAGATACTGAAGTCATTGCTCATTTAATTGCCTTTTATTATCAGGATCAAGATCTTTTAGGAGCTGTTCAAAAAGCGGTTTCACGCCTTCAAGGCGCTTACTCCATCGCTTTAGTCCATAAAGATTTTCCTGATCTCATGATTGCCGTCGCGCATGAAGCTCCTCTTGTCATTGGCATTGGCAAAGATGAAACATTCATTTCATCAGATTCTCATGCTTTTGCCTTTCACACTCGAGAAGTTGTCTACCTATCTAATGGAGAAATTGCAGTTATTCAAAAAAACCACGTAGAAATTTTTAATCCTCAAAATGTGCGCATAGAAAAACCTTCTTTACAGCTAGATGGATTAGCAGCGGAGACTTCTAAAGGAGAATTTGAGCATTATACCCTAAAAGAGATTCACGAACAGCCTCAAACCATAAAAAACGCCCTTTTAAGCCGCTTTATCGAAGAATATGGAACCGCTGTTTTCGAAGACCTACAGTTCGATGAAAATGACTTTATCAATGCGGAGAGAATTTTAATCCTCGGCTGCGGCACCTCTCTTCATGCAGGCTACATTGCAAGTTATCTTATTGAAGAGCTTGCCGGGATACCCGTCCAAGTAGAAATTTCCTCAGAATATCGTTATAAAAACCCAGTTATCGTCCCTAATACATTAGTCATTGCGATTAGCCAATCAGGGGAAACGGCAGACACGATTGCAGCAATGAAAGAGTTGAAGGCCAAAGGGGCTAAGATCTTGGCCATTTGTAATATGCCCAGCTCGACAATCGCACGAGAAGCGGATGGGTGCATCTTTTTGAAAGCAGGCCCTGAAATTGGTGTTTGCTCTACGAAAGCCTTTACAAGCCAAATCATTGTTCTTGCCCTTCTCACACTTCTCCTTGCAAGAATGCGCCATATGAATAAGCAAACAGGCCAAGACTTTATTCGCGCCTTGCAGCAGCTCCCTGAAATTATTCAGCTAGTTCTTGATAAAGAACAAGAGATCAAAGCGTTAGCGGAACGTTACGCTCACTATGACAACTTCTTCTTTTTAGGACGCAATTATATGTATCCTACAAGCCTTGAGGGAGCGTTAAAACTCAAGGAAATTTCTTACATCAATGCCAACGGATATCCTGCTGGCGAAATTAAGCATGGTCCTATTGCTTTAATTAATGAAAATTGCCCAACAGTTGCTTTTTGCGCTAATAAAACGACTTATGCAAAGCTTGTAAGCAACTTGATGGAGATTAAAGCTCGGAATGGCAAAATATTAGCAATCGCAGAATCCAATGATGAAGAGCTGAGCAAAATTGTCGATGATCTTTTTATTGTGCCAAGAACCGTTGATACTTTAGCAACGATTCCATCATCTGTGTTTGCCCAACTTTTCGCCTACTATGTTGCGAAAAAACGAGGAACGGATATCGACCAACCGCGTAACTTAGCTAAATCTGTAACTGTAGAATAACCCCATAGAACCGAATAACAGAGTCATCAAATGCAAAAACATGGTGGAGTCTTAGGCGGAAGCCTTTTAGTCGCAGGAACAACCATTGGAGGCGGCATGCTGGCATTACCCGTCCTTACTAGCCCGGCGGGGTTTATCCCAGCAATTGCTATCTATGTTTTATGCTGGCTTTTTATGACTTGCACAGGCCTTTTGTTTCTTGAGCTAGCTCTTGCGATGGAAAGCGAAGCCAATATTGTCACCATGGCGGAAAAGACACTAGGCTGGCCAGGCAAGCTTTTTGCTTGGATGGTTTATCTTTTTTTGTTTTACTGCCTAACCCTTGCTTATATTGTAGGCTTAGGAAATTTACTAAGTTCGCTTTTACCCTCTTACCTTACCCCAAGCCTTGGACCTGTTTTTGTCGTCGTTATATTCGCTCCATTTATTTATGTAGGAACTAAGCTAGTAGGAAAATTGAATATTTTTCTTGTGGCTGGTCTTATCTTTTTTTATTTTTGCTTTGTTTTTATCGGAGCTCCATGGGTCAAAAAAGAGTTACTAGAGGAGAGAAACTGGTCCTTATCCTTGTTTGCACTTCCCATTGCCTTCACCTCATTCGCTTACCAAGGCACTATTCCAACCTTAGTTAGCTATTTAGATAGAAATGCTAAAAATTTAAGAAAAAGTATTATTTTAGGAAGTCTCATTCCTTTAGTGACCTATGTAATTTGGCAAGGTTTGATTTTAGGAATTGTCCCTTACGAAGGAGAGGGAGGGCTCGCCTCTACTCTTGAGCAAGGGCAAAATGCTGTTTATCCTTTAAAAAATTTCATTGGGAATCCACAAATTTACCTGATTGGGCAGTATTTTGCTTTTTTTGCTCTTCTCACCTCCTTTTTTGGTGTGACATTAGGGCTCTTAGATTTTCTATCCGATAGCCTCAAAATTAAGAAAACAGCTAAAGGGAAATTTTTACTTTGCTCATTGCTATTTCTACCCCCTCTTGTTATCGGACTTATTTACCCTCATGTGTTTTTGCAAGCATTAGATTATGCCGGAGGGTATGGCTGCGCCCTTCTTTTAGGCCTTTTACCCATTCTTATGATTTGGAAATTGCGCTATCATCAAAATAATCAACATTACATACAACTCCCGGGCGGTAAGCTCGTTTTAGGTTGTTTACTATTATTTGTGTTTTTTGAACTAATTGTGGCTTATTTAATATAAAAGTTGATTGTTGACTTCAAATAAACTACCGGAAAAAACGAAAAAAAAATATAATACTATTCTATAATTTGAAATAGAACTTGACATTTAGATAGGTATAAGTATTCTCTTTTTTTGTTTTGTCGGGTCGAATCTATGCTTGTGACTAGCTTTCACTGCATTGCTGTATTTTTTCCTCTCTAAACATGCTAGAAACTGCAAAGACCTTTTTTAAAATTTTTCACCAGGTATCTTTAACTCGTGCAGCCAACTATTTATCATGCAACGGATCATGACATCGACCATCATCTCATTGATCGCGATGCTCTTTATGTAATTGAAAAACTACGCCAGGCAGGCTTTAAGGCTTATCTTGTGGGGGGTAGTGTTCGTGACCTTCTCCTAAAAAGAGAACCTAAAGATTTTGACATCTCTACTTCCGCTTGGCCGGAACAGATAAAAAAAATTTTTCACAGACAGTGTTTACTAATAGGTAGAAGATTTAGACTGGCTCATATCCGCTTCGGTGCTAAAATTATTGAAGTAGCCACTTTTCGAGCAGGTGATAACGAGAGCGATCTCATTATCCATGACAATGTTTGGGGAACAGAAGAAGAAGATGTTCTTCGCCGGGATTTTACAATCAATGGTTTGTTCTATGATCCATTAACTCACACTGTAATTGATTATGTAGGTGGCTGGGACGATATCCACAAGCATGTCATTCGAACTATCGGTCAACCAGAAACTCGTTTTAAGCAAGATCCTGTGCGGATGATTCGTCTTCTTAAATTTCAGGCTCGCTTTGGCTTCATCCCAACGGACGAAACCTATAAAGCCCTTCTCCACTCACGTCTCGAAATTGTGAAAAGCTCTCCAGCTAGAGTTTTAGAAGAGATGCTACGGATGTTAGAGTCTTGTCACTCAGCCTCCTTTTTTAAAAATTTGCATGAAACAGGCCTTCTTGAGTTGCTTTTTTCATCCTTATCACAAGCCTTTTCAACAGAAAAAGGCCATGAAATTTTCCAATTTTTAGATGTGGCGGATCAGATTAATCGCAAATCACCTCGCTTCCCGATCGAAAGAGCCGTCCTTGTCTGTTGTTTGATTTTCCCTCTTTTAGAAGAGGAAATTAAGAAGCAGTATTTAGACAAGGGCCATATTCCTCATTTAGGAGAAATCCTGACAACAATTAGTGACCTCCATAGAACTTATATTTTATCAGCTTTTTCGCACTTTCCTAGACGTTTAAGTGCCATTATGTCATATGTTCTAAGTACACAATACCGCTTAATCCCGTTTAGAAATAAAAAAATACATTTTCATCGCCTCTTTCGTACTAAAGAGTTTCCCCTGGCCCTTCGCCTCTTAAAAATTCGAGCTTCTATCCATCATGATCTCCAGCCCCAGTACATACAAATTAGGGAAAGCTTTCGCCAGTTTTTAAGGAATGAAGACTCTAAAGCACGTCAAAAGGCGAAAAAGACGAGAGAATCCCATGCAGTTAGCCGCTGATGTGATTGATGCAGGAACCTCGCTAGAAGTTTACCATGTAGGTCCTCCTTTAAATCAAGGACCACTACCTACCCTTTTTTATTTTGCTCTATCTGGGCAAGACTCTCTTGAACTGGCCCCCTATAATCAACCTGTCGTCTACCTTAGAAGCAGTGCGATTAGAATTTTTTCTTTTACCCTTCCTGGCCATGGACCGGGAATTAAGAATACAGAGGCTATTCAACGATGGGCAAGAGCTTTCCAAGAAGGGAAAGATCCTATCAAAGAGTTCATTAATACGGCCAAAGCAAATATTACCTTTCTTATCCAGCAGCGCTTAATCGATGAATCGAGAATGGCCACTGCAGGGTTATCTAGAGGGGGTTATATGGCTACTCACCTCGCTGCAGAGATGCCACAGATAAAAACGATTCTAGGTTTTGCACCATTAACACGGCTCGACCTTTCAACGGAATTTAACATGCTCCCCGAAAGTCCCATCATTGAACAAAGTAACCTTTTTCACCTTATTCCTAAACTTATCGATCGCAATCTTTGCTTTCATATTGGTAACGTTGACACCCGTGTACATACTGATGAATGCTTTATGTTTATTCATAAATTAGCTAAAGTTGCTCAAGAAAACCGCATTCGATCCCCTCAAGTGGAAATGGTTATTCACCCATCAATTGGCCATCACGGTCACGGAACAGCTCCCAGCACTTTTTTAGAAGGTGTTAATTGGCTTAAAGAAAAAATGAGAATAGCATGAACCTAATATATTCGATTGTAATCCCTTTAAAGAATGAAGAAGAAAATATTCGCGATTTAATAGAAGAAATTGTCCCGGTGATGAAAGCTTTAACTTCACCATGGGAGCTTATTTGCGTTGATGATGGTTCAACTGACCGAACACTTTTTCATTTAAAGGAACTTCAGAAAGAACACCCTAACCTTCATATCCTAGCTTTCGAAAAAAATTATGGTCAATCAAGCGCCTTCGATGCTGGATTTAAAGCAGCTAAGGGCCAATTTGTGATCACCATGGATGGAGATCGACAAAACGATCCTAAAGACATCCCTTCACTGATCGCTTTAGCGGAGCAAGCTGATTTAGTGACTGGGCATCGAGTGAATCGGAAAGATCCTTTTTCTAAAAAAATCATCTCTCGTTGTGCCAATTTCATCAGAAGTCGTTTTTGCCGAGATGAAGTTCCTGATACAGGATGCTCTTTAAAGCTCTATAGACGCGAATGTCTGGATAAAATAAAGCTTTATCAAGGCATGCATCGCTTTCTGCCGGCATTATTTAAAATTGAAGGATTTAAAATTGCAGTCGTTCCAGTTAATCACAGGGAGAGAGTGAAAGGCAAAACTAAATATAATTTTTTTAATCGCTCTTTCAACACTGTTGCCGATATGCTTGCTGTTCGGTGGATGAGCAACAGACATCTTTCCTATAAAATTAAAAAGGAAGTTTAATGTCTGAGGAATGGCGTCAATTTTTTTACCCTCTTGGGTTTATTTCCTCAATTGCCTTCACCTCGCGGTTTCTTGTGCAATGGATTTATAGCGAAAGTAAGCAAGAATCGATAGCCACTCGTTCTTTTTGGGTTCTTTCCCTGATTGGAAATATCGCGTTAATCGTTCATAGCAGTATTCAAGTTCAATACCCAATTTGTTTGATTCAATCCTTTAACGGGGTGATTGCTATTCGCAACCTCAACCTCATGGGACAGCGTGATAAGATATGGTCTATAAAAACTGTGATTTTCCTTTTATGTGCAGCTTTTTTCGTACCGACCCTTGGATTTTATGTTGGCTCCCCTCAAGAATGGATTCGAGTTCCTGTTCATAGTTTTAATTTCTTTACCCCCGCATTTACCTTTTCGTTGTTTTGGCATTTCTTAGGCTCTATGGGAGTTTTTCTGTTTTCTATTCGTTTCTGGGTTCAATGGATCGATACGGAAAGAAGCCAAACGAGTACTCTTAGCGAAAGCTTTTGGTGGCTATCCATCTTAGGTGCTTGCCTGTCACTTATTTATTTTTTCTTTTTGGGCGACCTTGTCAACCTATTAGGTCCTCTCTTTGGTATCATTCCTTATATACGAAACCTCATGTTAATCAGAAATAAATCAGCTTTATATGGACGCTCCTGACCTTTTCATTTTTGCCGGGGAGGCAAGTGGAGATCTCCATGGCTCCCATTTGCTTCAACACCTATTTTCTCTTCAACCCGCTTTAAAAGTGATTGGGGTAGGAGGACCTAAGATGCGTTCAACGCCAATGACTTGCTTGATTCCTATGGAAAATTTTCAGGTAATGGGATTTACGGATGTTCTCTTGGCTTTGCCAAACTTAGTCAAACAGTTTTATCGAATACGTAATTTTATTTTAAAACATAATCCGAAGGCTGTAGTTCTCATCGACTACCCAGGCTTTAATTTACGCCTAGCAAGACATCTTAGAAAAAAAGGTTTCTCTAATAAGATTATTCATTATATCGCGCCTACAGTCTGGGCGTGGGGAAAAGAACGTGTCCATACGATGTCGCAAACACTGGATCTTTTACTTACTATTTTCCCATTCGAAAAACCTTTCTTTGACCAGCATTCCTCACTGAATACCCGGTATGTTGGTAATCCTCTTATTTCGCAGTTAAAAAACTACCCTTATCATCCTAATTGGCAAAAAGAATATAGCCTAGCCGAAGGTCCCCTCCTAGCATTATTTCCAGGCAGCAGAAAGGGGGATATTACACGTAATTTGCCGTTACAAATCCAAGCCGCAAAAATTGTCCTCAAAGAACATCCGTCTCTTAATGTAGCCATTTCTTGCGCCCATCCTCACCTACACCCTTTAATTGAGAAGTTCACCAAGCAACACGGCTGCTCACAAGCGACCCTGATTTCTGACAAACATACCTACGACTTAATGAAAGCAGCTACTTTGGCCTTTTCTAAATCTGGAACCGCTACTTTAGAACTCGCTCTACACAGTTGTCCGACCATTGTAACTTATGAATTATCACGATTGAATTACCTATTAGCGAAATATTTGTTTAAAATTAATCTTCCTTTTTATTGTATTGCCAATATTCTCTTACAAGAAAGGTTGTTTCCTGAAGTGATCGGCTTTCAGATCGATCCAAGGGAATTGGCAACATCAGCGTTGCCATTATTAGATGCTAGCTATCAACGTTATACCAAAGAAGCGTCCATCCGCCTCAGAACCCTACTTTCCAATGAAGATGCTTCTCGTTCGGCAGCGTTAGCCATTCATGAACTCGTTTAAAACTTTATGAAATCGAAATTTCTTGCTTACCTATTTAAGGCGATACTCAATTTAATTTTAAAAACTTGCCATATTCATATTTATGGTCTTGAAGATTTTATCCATGTGGCTAGCAAAGGCCCATGCATCCTTATGTTATGGCATAACCGTCTATTAATCATGGGGTATATTCTTTCAAGATTTACAAAGGATTTTTCTTATTCCGCCTTTGTTAGTAACAGTAAGGAAGGGCGCATTTTAGCAGCTTTTGTGGATAGCTATAAAAAAGGAAGAGCTATCAAAGTTGCTCATAACGCTCGAGCACAAGCATTAAAGACTCTTATTCAAGATTTAAAAAATAAGAACAAGGTGGCTATAATTACTCCAGACGGCCCTCGAGGACCAAAATATAAAATAAAACCCGGGATTATTAAAGCAGCAGAAATAGCATCCGCTTCCCCTATCGCATTTAGCTGGAGTGCAACAAAATTTTGGCAACTGCCTACCTGGGATCATTTAATCCTGCCAAAACCTTTTTCCACCATTCACGTCGCTTTTAGCAAAACAGTCTCATCAATAGAACCCATTAAATTTAAGCAAGAATTAGATAACACGACCCAATTTACGTGTCAGGTAGCAAGGCAATGGCCTCTTTAAAACGATTGTAGGCTTCCTCCATAGAAGGACGCTTAGAAGGATCACTGTGTACCATTTCTTTCAACAAATTGCCCACCTCTTGTAGCTGATCCTCCCTTCCTTTGTAGAGTTCGCTTAACTCAGCGATTAACTCATCAACATAAAGATGAGTACTTTCTTCGGCTTGGGTATAATCTTTATGCTCTTTAATAAAAATTTGACGTATGTCTCTTCCATATACTTTAAATTTTCCTCTTAGATTAAGAACTTCGGTTTGAGGAGAATCTTTGTTAAGGATTAAAAACCGCTCAATCCCCATTCGAGGCCGACCATTCTTTTCTCCTAACTTTACTTTAGTATCTGTGCGCTCTGGTAAAAGAAGCATGGGCTTTTCTTTGCTTAACAGCTCTTGCTCTAGGAAACGGATGATAATCAAGGCTGAACTGTACACTTCCCCTTTCATGCTTAATCTTCCTTCAGGTGCAGCATAACGAGGATTTCCTGCATACAGGGAATCTTTGTTAGGTCTTAGTGGTTTAGTCTTTCCAAAATCAGCCACTTTTAATCTTACTCCATCAATCGTATCGTATCTCAGTAAATTTTCTGGTTTCAAGTCCCCATGAACATAGCCTACACGGTGTAGATCCTTCATTCCGGATAAAAGCTGCAAACTTAAACTCAGGGAATTATCAAGACCTCTTGGACTTTCGTCATCTTCAAAACTGCCTGATGCTCTAGGGGTGACAACTGTAAACTGCTGATCAATCTGCTCATCAGATGAAGCTTCTCTCATATCCAAGGCCAGATGGCTCTCGGAAAGATCTAATTCGATCAGTTTATCAAGAATTTCCTCTGCCTGTTCCTCACTGCAATGCAAAATAGAGGCGAGTGTCTGTGTAGGCATTTCTTTAATCCCTTCTAGGGTGTATTCTCGATGATTGACTAGACGCAGTGCATCCTTTTTACTAATTTCTGGAATTTGTTCATGGATGAGCTTATATTGAATATCCCTTACTTTTTGCATCTCGCTTTTAATCTCAGCCCTTTTGATTAGCGTCCATAGGCCTAATAACCCCTTTTTCGGCGTTAGGTAAACTACGTTTTTGATACCCGTCTTTTTCCAAACTACTTTAGCTGCTCCTTCGGCTATTTTTTTAAATTTCTGCTTTCCTAAGCGCGCTGTTTTTTCTGTCGTTGACTGTTTCTCTGGTTTGACTTCACCCCGGATCTCAGGCGGAGAAAGTTCGATAGGGACAATGTGAGGGGTTTGCGAAGGAGGAAGATCTTTGAACCTCTTACTGGTTACCTTTATGGCCGGTTCGGATTTGATCGCTGAGTTGACCATGCTCTCCACTGTAACTTTTGCAGAACCCTCTTTCGAAGGCTTAGACAAAGTTTCCCGGGGTTTAATAAAATAGCTAATCCATTTGCTTAAAGGTGACATAAGTGATTTTAATAATTCTATATTTATTTAGAATTATATCACTTATTAAGTAATAAAGTTAAAAAATTAATTAATAAACAGTTCTTTTTTAACCTTGTTAATTACATTTAATTTAAAATAGTTTTCAGCAGACAAAATACTTAATAACATTGAGGAAATGGAGGTGTTGCCGTGGCATTTGATCACTAACCCATCCACGCCCATGACAATAGCCCCAGGATACTCAGCATAATTAAATTGCTGCTTTAAACTGGAAAGAGAAGATTCATTGAAGGAAGGATGTTCTTTCAAGTACTTTAATAAAAATGAGGCCAACCCCTCTGCTGTTTTTAGGAGTACGTTTCCTGTAAATCCATCCGTCACTAACACATCCACCTTCCCATCAAATACCTCTCTCCCTTCAATATTTCCTAAGAACTCAAAAGATATTTTCTCTTCTTTTAAGATCGAATAAGCATGTTGTAAACTTTCAGAACCTTTTTTAGATTCTACCCCAATATTTAAAAGGCCCACTCTTGGAGAAGACACCAAAGGATTAATTGCGCGGATAAATGCAGCTCCCATGTTCGCAAATTGAACTAAAAAAGTTGTTTTGGAAGCCACGTTTCCTCCCACATCAAGCACAGCAACCCTCCCTGTTTGGGTAGGAAGCAAGGCTAAAAGGGCTGGACGATGGATCCCAGGCAAAGGAGGAAGTGTAAGGCGACTAGAAGCAATTAATGCACCGGTATTACCGGCTGAGACAAAAACATCAATGACCTTTTTTTTTAATAAAGAGATCCCCTTAAACATTGAGGCATTTTTTTTCCGCTTAAGAGAAAGAAGAGGATCATCTTGCATCGTTACATGCTGAGAAACGGGTATAAATTGAATGCGAGGATAAAGACCTGCTACCACCGTCTTTTCATAAAGTGGAGCAAAAAATTCTTCTTGGACGATGACCATTAAGGAAGTTGAGGGATCCAGCTTGTTTGCAGCTTGTAATACGGCTTCAAAAAGCACTTGGGGAGGATGGTCGCTCCCCATGACATCAATCCCTATGCGCAATAGAATTCCTTTCGAGTTATTGAGCTTTCGCTACAACTGCTCTTCCAGCATAAAATCCACAGGAAGGGCAAAGAACGTGAGGCAACTTCGCGGCGCCACAATTTGGACATTTAGTGCCTTGCTTTGGAACCTTGGCGTGGTGAGCGCGCTTTGAGTTCTTTCTCGCATTTGAAAGGCGGTTACGTGGAACTGCCATGGTTAAGACTCCTTAATTTAAAGTTTACAAATTTTCAAAAGGGCGATATCCCGAATCATCTGAGTTTGGGGATTGCGGTTTTCTTAGGTACTTTTTTAGTTCATCTCGTTTGGGGCAGCTGCCATCATTACATTCAGTAAAAGAAGGAACTTCAAGTAAAATAACTTCCCTTAAGACTTCAAGCATACAGAAAACACCGCTTTTTATCGCCGATAAAGGTTCATGATGATACACATGATGTAGTTTAATCGGAACTTTTACCTTTTCATTGCAAATACTACAGGGCATAGCAGCAAATGTCGAAAGATCAAAATGAAGAATCAACTCACTTTCAGCTAAGTAAGCTTCGCCTTTAAGTAGGATGGGATCTTCAAATGATAGGTCTTTTTCCCTAACATTTAGAAAATCGGGAGACAATTCTTCGTTAAGATGCTCAACATGACCAGAGCGGAGCTGCTCTACAAAAATCTTAACAGCATCAGGATGAGAATGTTTAGTCATCTGCAATAAAAATTAAAACCAATGAGGTAAGTGTAATGGAAGATTTGATTTTGCTCCAGCAATTTTTTCTTAAAAACACTCGAATTAAAACCCTTATGATTTATAATTTAGATACAGTCACTTAATTTAAAAAGTAAAAAAAATGAAAACAAAAGATTATTACAAACCATTATGGACGATTAATCTTAACCCCACTAAAATTACCTTTTCCGCACACGAACAATTAGAGGCAATTGATTTTCTTAGCAAAATGAACTCGGAAATTCGAAAGGCTACCGAACTTTATTTTAATGCTTTAGAAAAAACTCCAGAAACCGAGCAAGCCCTAAAGGAAGTTCAGGAGAAATGTTACCAGTTAGACTTATGGATTGATCTCGCCAAAAAGTTCCTCTCCTTTTTCTCCAAAAATGGTTAGCTCTTTCGTTTGCAAGAGTTCATTTATTTTCTGGTAAAGATCAGCCGCTTTCTTTAAAATCACTGAAGAAGATAGCATGAACTTTAGTTTTTTCTTACCGAAGGAAAAACTAAAATTCAGGTGATCTTCCTTACAGATGAAAGCATTGCTCTTAATTTCAATTTCATCAAGTAGGAAGATTTTGACAGGGCCTTAAGGGATCCCGTCAAACTTACAAGTGCTGCTATTAGCGCTTTAACTAGAGAAAAGGGCTGCAGATTTTCCTACCAACTTGGGTCTCAAGTAGGTAGCTTTATAATGATTGAATAGCCAAGCGAGCAAAAAAGGCACCTACCCCTCACGCGAGCATCCCTTTTCCATTATTACATAGGTGATGCATGAAAGAAATTCTTCTTAACGTTGAATCAAAAGAAATCCGAAGCGCTCTTTTAAAAAATGGACAGCTTTACGACCTCACTCTAGAAAGAAAAAAAGAACGCCAACTAACAGGAAATATCTATAAAGGACGCGTAACAAACATTCTTCACAATATCCAATCCGCTTTTATTGACATCGATGAAGGCGATAATGGGTTTATTCACATTTCCGATATCATTGAAAATACCAAAAAGTTTGAACAACTTTTTGAAATGGATTTTGATCTCGATTACGACATTCAAAGTATTAACGAGGAAAAACAAAATCTAGATATCGAACAGGTATTAAAGCCTGATCAATCGGTACTTGTGCAAGTTGTTAAAGAACCTATAGGCTCCAAAGGAGCTCGACTTACATCTAATATTTCGATTGCTGGGCGCTATTTAGTCCTACTACCCAACTCTTCTCATCGAGGGGTTTCTAGAAAGATTGAAGACCGCAATGCCAGAGAAAAACTCAAAAAATTTATTCGTTCTTTTGAAATGCCTAAGGACATGGGGTTGATTTGTCGCACAGCTAGTTGCAGTGCAGAACCCGATATGCTTATTGATGAAGCTCATGAACTTTTAAATACATGGCAAAGTATCATGGAAAACTTTCAAAAAGCTCATCACCCTACCTTGCTTTATGAAGAATCAGATCTTATCAAACGCTCGCTAATCACAGCGATTGACAAGCGCTTAGATCGCATCCTTATCGATGATTACCATACTTTCCAGGTTCTTAAGAAAATGAGTTCCCGCTATGCGTTAGAACACCCCCTTCGCATCGAATATTACCGGGATAAAATTCCTATGTTTGAAAGATTTAATGTAGAGAGGGAAATCGATAAGGCATTAAGGAGAAAAATTTGGCTGCCCAGTGGAGGTTATCTCTACTTTGATAAAACAGAAGCCATGCATACGATTGATGTGAATTCAGGGAGAAGCTCTGGAAATGAAACAGATGTGGAAGAGTCCTTAGTAAGGATCAACCTTGAAGCCGCAGAAGAGATCGCAAGACAGCTTAGGCTACGCAATGTCGGAGGCCTAATTATTTGCGACTTTATAGATATGCGTCTAAGAAAAAGTCAAAGACGTGTCCTAGATAGGCTGAAAGATTGCATGAAAGAAGATTCTGCAAAGTGCACCATTCTAGGCATGAGTGAATTTGGTCTCGTTGAAATGACACGCCAACGAAGCCGGGGATCCCTTGGTCAAACGATCTTTACAAGCTGCCCCTATTGTAATGGTCTTGGGCTTATCAAAACCCCTGAAACAATTTCCATTGAGATTGAACGTTCTTTAAAAAAAGTGATCGGTTATCACCAGCAGTACGCCATCCGCTTAGAGGTACATCCTGAGCTAGATCACTACTTAAAAGTCATTGACAAGGAGCATCTTGCAAAAATGGCAGAACAAATGAATGCTCACTTAGAGTTTACCATCAATGATTCCTTGCATCTCAATGACTATCATTTTTACTCAACAACAAGCAATAGAAGGATTGAAGTTTGAGCCATCTGAAAACCGTTTTAGAGGCTTATGTTGCACAAGGCAAGCTCCCTGATGAGCTTGCACAAAATCTCTATCGTTTTTATGAGAGCTACGTGGCTGCAATACAAAAAAATGGCTACACGGAAGCCTATGCAGATGAAATGGTCTCTCAGCTTGCCCATGAAGCCGCCCGTCAGATTGAAGCACCCTTTCACTTCCAACCTTACCATCAACGAATCTTAGAACCTTTTGATTACTACCATTATGGTATAAAGCTATTCAAGCCTTTAATTGACATGAAGCTCTCAAAAGTAAGAGGGCTAGCACAAGTTGATCAGATTGATCGTTATCTAAAGGCTGGCGATAACGTTATTCTTTTTGCGAATCATCAAACGGAGCCCGACCCTCAAGTCATTAGCATTCTTTTAGAAAATAGCCACCCCCAATTAGCTGGGGAGATGGTTTTTATCGCAGGCCATCGAGTCACAACAGATCCTTTAGCTGTACCTTTTAGTAAAGGAAGGAACTTACTTTGTATCTATTCTAAAAAGCATATTGAAGATCCACCGGAATTAAAAGCTAACAAACTACTTCATAACCAGCGAACATTAAAAAAAATGGGTGAACTTCTAGACCAAGGCGGTATTTGCATTTATGTAGCTCCTAGTGGAGGCAGAGACCGATTAAACGCTGAAGGCAAAATAGAAGTCGCCCCCTTCGATCCACAAAGCATAGATCTTTTTTTCTTATTAGCTCAAAAAGCTAGCAAAACCACACATTTTTTCCCTCTCGCACTTTCAACCTTTCACTTACTCCCCCCCCCAAGCAGCGTTGAAAAACAAATAGGGGAAAGGCGGCATGCTAATTCAATTCCAACCTATCTCTTTTTTGGTAAAGAAATAATTGCAAAAGATATCCCTCAAGATCCCTCTTTTAGTAAGCATGAGAACAGGCTAAAAAGAGCCCAATTTATCTGGAATTTGGTTTACCAAGACTACTTGCAATTACCATCATCTTTCTGCTAAAGTCTTTAGAAAAATTTTCTATGGACTTTAGTATGAAAGCTCGCCTCTTTGCTCTTTTTATTTTTATCCTAGGCTCGGCTATTTGCCAAGAGCCAGAGTATTTAGTGATCGAAAATACAAAAGATTCCCCTCTACCACTATTTAACGAAAATTCAATGCTTAAAATTCGCCTAAAAAATAATTTAGAAGCCTGTCTGATTTCAGATCCTAACGCTCGGGAGTCCTTAGCTTCTTTAGTCGTAGGGGTAGGAACCTGGTCGGATCCTGACCAATTCCCAGGTCTAGCCCATTACCTCGAGCACATGCTTTTTATGGGAACAAAGAAGTATCCAGACCATCTCGAATATAAACAATTTTTAGCTGGGTATGGGGGAAAAGCGAATGCAATGACCCTGGAAAATAACACCATTTTCTATTTTAATATTGCACACACTGGTTTTGAAGGTGCCCTTGATCGCTTTGCTAGAGCCTTTTATGAGCCGCTCTTAGAGACATCAGCCATGCAAAAAGAAATTCAAGCCATTGATCAAGAGTTTACCCTTGACTGTGCCTCTCCTTCTTCTTGCCACAGATACGTCATTTCACATCAATATCATTTGCAACACCCCGCTAGCCGTTTTTCTGGAGGGAATAGCACCTCCCTTCGCAATGTCTCTGATGCTGATTTAAAAGAATGGTTTGATCGACATTACAGTGCCAATCGCATGCGTTTAATTGTCTATTCAGCTTTGCCTTTAGAGGAAATCACCAGTTTGGTGGTTAATCACTTTTCTGCCATTCCTGATAAAGGACTACCCCCCTTAAAGATTAACCAACCTATCCTTGGCATCGAACAGAAAAAAACCATCACTTATATTAAATCTCCGCTTAATAATGATCGCGTCTTGAGCATGATCTGGCATCTTCCCTCTATTTTTACTAGAAATCTTAAAGCTAAATCTGCAGAGATCATTGTTAGCATCCTCAATAGTAAGGATCAAGGCAGTCTTTATGCTTGGTTAAAGGAAGAGGGCTTGATAGAGTCTTTCTCTTCCTGCACTCGACGGATTCATGAAGATTTAAGCGTCTTGGAACTGTACTTTGAGCTTACCTCTAAAGGCTTAAAAGAGGTTGAGTCTGTCATTCTCCATTGCTTTGAGACAATTAAGCAGTTGGAGAAGCTGCCCATATGTGATAGCACTCTTAAAGAAGTACAACAAACACACTTTATTCAACAACAACAAGCCTTTAAACATTCTCCTCAAGCAGCTATTTTTCACTTCATTGGTCTTCTAGCTTATGAAGATATTTCTAAATTTCCGAACGAATTGTTGTTAATACAATCCCCTTGCCTTGAAGAAATTCGTAAACTCATCCAATTTCTTTCTTACGAAAATGCCCTTATTTCTGTGCGCGCATCTTCTGACTCCTTAAATTTTGATCGAGTTGATAAGTGGCTCAACCATCCCTTTACAGTGCAGCCATTTTCGTCTAACCTTGGCGAAAAAATGAAGCAGCTTAGTGCATCTAATAGAATCTCTCTCCCTAAGCCCAATCGGTTTCTTTCAACGCGAAATAATATAGCAACAAATAAACCTATCACTCAGGAGGAGTTTTTATCCATTTCCCCCCCGTGTGAAATTATCAATCAACGATCAATGCGTGCTTTTTTCTCTCCAACGCAAATCTCTTCTTCCCCATCAAGCTTTATACGTATTCACATAAAAAGCCCCCATTTAAGTAAAGGTGATCCCTATAACTCGATCATGAAGGATCTCTTTATTGCCATTTGGAAAGATGTTCATCAACCTTTAATTTCAGAAGCGGCGAAGGCCAATATCTATTGTTCGCTAGTAGCCGTTGACAGTGGAATACAGCTGACGATCACTGGTGCTCAAGATAGTATTGAGCGGTTTGCCGATTCACTAGACCTGCGTGTCCCTTTAAGCACCTTGGATAACTTTGACTTTTATAAAAGCTCTTTAATCAAAAACTACGACCTTCTTTTGGGTAATGCTCCTTTAGAAGTTGCTAGAAAAGCAACCTATGAAATTTTAGGAAATCGCCCGATTACCTCTTTGCATGCTCAAGATTTGCTTAAGAAGATGGATAAAGAAAAATTCCAACAGTTTCTATCTAAGCTATTTGTACGCACATTTACCGAAGGACTTATTATCTGTAATCAATATTCAGAAGAAGAGGCGCGATCATTCATGCAAAGTTTACAAAAAAAGGTAGGTGGCAGACCTTATTCATTAGCTCCCTACCGACCTATCAAAAAAACAAGTCCTATTTATGCGAAGACAAATCTAGAAGGAACAGCTAATGCCGCTTTTCTTTTAATTGGGTTGGATAAACAAACCCCTCAAGAAAAAAACATTCAGGACTTATTAAGACGAGTGCTGAATGCTTCATTTTTCGCAGAGCTCCGGACTGAACAACAAGTAGGCTACATTGTAAAACAAGAAGGACTTACGCATAATAATCATTTCTTCCTTTCATTTGGTGTTCAATCGGCGTCTTGCGAACCTATAGAATTAATAAACCGCTATGAATTTTTTCTTGAACGTTTTTTAAAAAATTTGACGACCGTAGAAGTTCCACCAACTCGCTTTACTACACTCAAGCAATCCTTGCTAGAGGAATTGACTACAATTCCACAGGATTTACGGCAATGGGGAGACCATTTATTCAGTGTCATTTTTGAAAAAAACAATCTTAAGTGGGACAAGCAACGCATAGAGGCATTAAAAAATCTATCCTATGAAGAATTTATTCAAAGTACACAAAAGATTTTAGGCAGACAAAACAAGCAGCGTCTTGCTATTTTAATGGAGGGACAAACCCCTTTGGAAAAACAGTTGCGTTATTCTCCTTATTCATTAGCCAAACAAGAAAAAACATCCCCCTTATGAAGGGGGATTGTTAATCATTTTCCAACAATGATGAATATTGCTCATTAAATAGGCCTTTTCTCCTTCAAGAGCCTTTGCTTTTTCAAAGAAAAGTAAGGCTTCTTCATATAACGTCATGTCAAAAAAAAGCACTCCTAGATTAGCTAGAAATCCCCCATCTCCGTCTGCTATAGGAAAGAAATTTTCTTCAACCTGTCTTATTGTGAAACTCAATTTATCCTTAATCTCATTTGTAGCAAATGGTAACTCTTTCCTGATTGTAGCAAAAAAGCTATGAAAAATCATGGGATCAAAGCGACCTAGTTTCACCAAAAGCAATATTGCTTCCAAGCTTAGGCTACTCTTTTCTAACTCTATGCCCAATCTCCAATATTCTTGAGGATCAAAGTCTTTCATGACATTCTGAAAGGCCGCCTGCGTTTCATAATGGAAGTGAGGATCTTGGTTCAAGACCCCTGCGATAACAATAAAGGCAGGATCAGGTAATTGAGTGAGAAAAGCTTCCCCCAGGTTAAGGGAAAAATATTCGGACAGCGTATAGTAGGAAACTGGCAGAGAAAAACTGCCATGCAAAGCAAGCTTTGGATCCCACATCTTAATTTGTGGTAAAGTAGCAACGCCTTGATCTCCAGCGAGCAAAAGTAGATTTTTGGAAAATCTTTTAAAAAAATCTAACACATATAAAGCCCCGGAAGGAAATAAAAAAGTAGCATTTTCCAATTGCTGGTAACTAAGTAGCAACTGTCGATGCTGCGGAGCGTTTAAAAAAAGACAATCTGTATGATCAACCTCTGTAAATGTAAAACTCCACGAAAGATCGTTAATCAATTCTGGGTTTTGATGGTCAGGCCATTTTTTTGAAGTAAAGAGAGAAACAAATCCCTCTTCAAGTCTGCCATTATGGACTCGGTATAGATCTTGGGGAATAGTATCAAAAAAATAATTCGCAATAATGGCAATAGGATTGAAAGGTTGGTCTATCCACTTTTGGGAATATTCTAATTTAAATCTCAGGTCATTTTTTGTATGCTGGTAATAGCAGAAATCCAGTATTCCCTCTTCAAAAAAACATTGTAGCATTGGATGAGATTGCCAGTACAAAAAGTTATCTTTAGCTAAATCAGTCATGATATAGCATAGCTTTAAGGAAGCAAAAGGACTGTTGTTCAACAATTGTTTAAATTTTTTTAAAAATAAAAAAGCAAAGCGTCCTGTCCCTGCTCCTAAATCAAAGAGGTAAAAAGGCTCTTGCAGATTGATAGGATTATCTTTTAGATAACTAAAAACCATATTGGCGTAGGCTGAGGCTGTAAAAGGATTACTTGTCACATAAAAAGGGACGCCTTTTTGGCTCCAAGCTTTTGGACCGAATTGGCTATAGGCATTGGATTGCAATTTCCATAATAAAGACTCTGAAAGCTTTTTTTCCTTTTCCAAAAGTTCCATAACCACCTATAAAGGTAATAATCCTAGTTAGCTTTGCATTATCATTATTTTGAGTAAAACACTTGGCGGGTTTTCTTGTCTTGGATAATATTTAGCATTGTTATTCTTTTTTTGCTCATTTTAGATTTAGGCGTTTTTCATCGCACATCTCACAAAATTAGTCCCCGCGAAGCCCTCTTAACTTCCTTTTTTTGGATTGCAGTCAGCTTACTTTTTAATCTTTGGATTTACTGGGATCGCGGCCCAGATAGTGCAGTTCAATTTCTTACTGGCTATTTAATAGAAAAGTCTCTTAGCATCGATAACATTTTTGTCTTCATTCTTATCTTTTCCTACTTTCGTATTCCTTCAGAATATCGCTATAAAGTGCTGTTCTGGGGTATTTTTGGCGCAATTGTCTTAAGGGGTATTTTTATCGCACTAGGTGTTGTGCTTATTGAGCGTTTTAATTGGATGCTTTATTTCTTCGGCATGTTGCTTATCTATTCTGCATACAAATTAGCTCTAGAAAAAGATAAAGAAATTAATCCAGAAAACAACCTTTTAATTATTCTAGTTGAGAAGTTTATTAAAATAACGCATCAAGACCCTCAGGGTAAGTTTTTTATACGCGTAAAAGGGGCTATTCATGCTACTCCACTCTTTTTAGCACTAGTTAGTGTAGAAACAACCGATGTCATCTTTGCTCTGGATTCAATACCTGCTATTTTTGGGATTACCCACGATCCTTATATCATTTACACATCAAATATTTGTGCCATTTTAGGTCTACGAGCTCTGTATTTTGCTCTGGCCAGCTTAATGGATTACTTCCACCATTTGCATTACGGATTAGCTGCTATACTTTTGATGATCGGAATCAAAATGTTGCTAAAAGATGTTTTTCATTTACCGATTCTTTGGGCACTTGGCTTTATTGCTCTTATTTTACTGCTATCGATTATAGCTTCACTATTATGGCCAAAGATAGAAGTAAAGGACAAATCCAAATAAGGCGCCAAGAATTCCCCCTAAAATTAACGATGGCAACTGCAAACGCAAAAAAATGGAGAAATGATTACAACTTGACATTTTTGAAATACTGTTATTAATAAGCTGATCTAACCTATTTGTATCTTCTAAGCGTGAGATAAGCTTTGCTTGAACATTAGGAACTAAATTTAACAACTCTTCCTTGGCAATGGCTTTTAATGTTTCCTCTAGTTCACCATTTAAAAAAACAGCGACCATAGGAACCCTCTCCTTAAAGTTAAGAACTAGCCGATCTAGCTTTTCTTCCGCTAATATACTCATTTCCTCCTCAAAACCAATTTGATTAAAGCAATCAGAGAAAAAACCATTTCCTTTAGCTTCTTCAATCCATCTGCCGAGAATCTGTTCATATTGTCTTTTTAAATTTTTATAGAACAAAAAAACTCCTGAGGTAGAAATTAAAAAGCCCCCTAACGCAAAGGCGAAAACAAAAAAAGCTAGATTCATATTCAAAATCTCATTAAAATAGTTTTTATTGAAAAAGTTTTTTATTAACTAATATACATTATTTATGATTGATTTCTTAGAAAATTTAGAAAATAAGCTGAAAAGGCAAGAAAACATGCTTGCGGAACAAAAGCTTCGTAATGAACGCTTAGATAGTGAGATTGCTGCTTATTTAGATGGGTTTAATGTTACGGAACAGCAACTTTCAATCCTTTTAACGCAAAAGGAAGCCTTTACAGAGCAAAACTGGGAAGATTTACAAAGATTTAAACAAGAAATGGACCAGAAGTTATCTCGCGCTCTTGAAAATAGTACGCCTCCCCAACGTCTGAAAAAAATTTATAATGAGCGTAGCCTCATTGCTCCCTATTGGCTACACGTACGCTAAGCTCTTAATAATTAATTAATTTTAATATTGTAGTATTATTAAATAATTTTATTTATAGGTAATAATACAATATGATTAATAATCATTCTCCCAATCAACCACTCTATCTTGATCCCATGACTTCTTTACCCCCTGAAGTCGCCACATTGATTTTGACATCCCTCTTTCATGAGGGCTACACCAAGTCATTAATCGTAAGTCAAAAATGGAGAGAGATGACTTTAAATGTGATCGAACATGATTGCAGGAAATTTGTAGGTTTCATTGCGAGAAAGATCGATGATGCAAATAATGAGTTTTCAAACTTAGCTTTAAGAATAGATTCTCTCAAAGATGTGATTGATTTTAGAAAAAAGATAGAAGTGTTGGGGGGAAAACTACTACCATTGAACACTCAGGAGAGCTTAGCCAAGGAATTTGATGCTCAACAAAATCCTATTTTCCGGGACTATTTTACGATCTTAGGCCTTGACGACCAACTCAAACAAGAACTTCAAATGGAATATAAGGATGATACTAAGCTAGATACCATCATGAACAAGTATCTTGAATTAAATCGAAGAGATAAAGCTCTTAGCATTGTAAATCATATTTCTAATTCTTGTTTAAGAAATATCAACTTAGCAAAAGTCGCACGAGCCTATGCCGTTCGGCATCAATTTGATAAGGTTAAAGAAACATATTTGAAAATTTCGGAAGATGAAACAGGCATCAATTACCAAGAAATTATTTTTAAACTTTTAGAAGATGCCCCTTGATATCAATTTCTTGCTGAAATCCTAAGAATGTTATGCAATAATTCCATTCATTCTAAATTTCAAGGAGGCAAAAATGCAGCCTACAGGGCCATTTAGAGCAGCATATAGATGTCATGCTATTGATCAATCTAAACAGATTCAAGAGTTTCAAACTTTCTTGCGATCAGTGATCAAAAAATTAGAGCAAGAAAATTCATTGATAGAATTAGTTTGTGTGCTCCAGGCTATTCTACGATCCCCGAGCTTAACGCCCGAGAACTTAAACGACGTTTTAGCTGAAGTAAGAGGCCTTTTATTTACCTTGCATCCGGATAAGCTTGAACCCATTAGGGAAATAGCCGAAAATACTCAGTTCAAAGAAATATCAACGTTTTTAAAACAACCTCAGCCATTTCTAAGCTTCTTCCTTACAGAAGAACTAACACCTTCTTTTTTGCTACACCAAATAGCCTTAAAAAATACTAATATCTTTCAACAAAAAGATTTCGAACCACACCTATCAAACGAACATTTAATCAAGATTCTAGAATTGCTAGAAGCGAAAAAAATTGAAGGTCCGATAGTCACATCTTTCCCTTTAACCCCAGATGAGCAGTCCTTGGTTTTGAATTTGTTTGGCTCTTTCTCTAAATCTTTGGAACCAGCATTCTTGCTATATCGCTTGTCTTCGCGAAACAATGTCGTCTTTACCCAGAAAAATTTTGAAGAATATTTGACGAATGCACATTTACAAAAGATTCTTAATCTTTTAAAGGCTAAAACAGCTGAAAATGCCGGCGAAATTACTTTTTTGCTAACCTCTGAGGAAGAGTCCATGGTCCTTACTGAGTTAATTTGCTTTTTCCTATCTATCAATGAAAGAGAAAAAGCCTTGCATCTCGTGTCTCAAGCACCTGAGGATATTCAAAAGAATCTTTTCCCGAGGTTCGAGGAAAGCTTTAGCTCCTGAGGGAGTAAAGCTTCCTCTATTTAGTAAGATTTTGCGAAGATCGCATCAATCCTTGCAGGGCGCCCAGTCAATACGCACTTCCCTTCTGTACCAGATTGTTCGAGAGGAAGGCATCGTATCGTTACTTTTAATTCATCTAGCAAAGACTCTGTTTCTTTGTCACCACACCATTTAGCCAACACAAAGCCGCCGTGGATTTCTGGTTTTTCACTATTTCTGGGTGTAAAGTAAGCTTTCAACTCTTCAAAAGTTTTAATATCTTTACAGATATGCTGATCTCGAAAAGCTTTAGCCTGCTCGAAATAGTTTTTCTGTATTTCTTCCAAAATTTGAGGAACTTTGGTGATTTCATCGCGAGAAACTGTTATCTTTTCCTTATGTGGCCTATCGCGTCTAGAAAGAGCCATTGTAGAGGAGGTCATTTCGCGAGGGCCAACTTCTATCCTTAAAGGCACTCCTTTCTTGATCCATTCCCAATTCTTTTCCCCACCTCGACGATCTCTTCCATCTATGTAAACACTTAGTTTCATATCGAAAAATGTTAATTTTTCTAATTCTGCTGCTAATGCCCTCGCGTAAGCCATTACCTCATCACGTAATTCTTCCTTCGGAATAAAAGGGATAATAACAGCTTGGTGAGTAGCAACTCTAGGAGGAAGCCTAAGTCCATCATCATCACCGTGGCACATAATCATTCCACCAATTAAACGTGTCGTTACTCCCCAGGAAGTGGTATAGGCATACTCTGTTTGCCCGTCTTTATTGTTGAACTTAATATTAGAAGCTTTAGCAAAATTTTGACCTAAATAATGGGATGTCCCTGCTTGAATCGCCTTCCTATCTTGCATCATTGCCTCTAAACAAAAGGTATTTTCTGCACCAGGAAAACGTTCACCGGGAGACTTCTCCCCTACAATAACGGGTAATGCCAAAACGTCTTCCATAAAGCGTTGGTAAACATGCAGCATTTGGAGCGTTTCTTTTAAAGCCTCTTCTTCTGTGGCATGAACGGTATGCCCTTCCTGCCATAAAAATTCAGTCGTACGGAGGAAAATCCGAGGTCTCATTTCCCAACGAACAATATTAGCCCATTGATTAATGAGAAGAGGTAAATCGCGATAAGATTCAACCCAGCGAGAAAATGAATCTCCTATGATTGTTTCCGAAGTAGGTCTTACGATCAGAGGCTCCTCTAGCTCCCCTGTCGGAACTAAGCGCCCCTCTTTTAGCTCGAGCCGATGATGGGTAACTACTGCGCATTCTTTAGCAAAGCCTTCCACGTGGGTAGCTTCTTTTTCTAAAAAACTGAGCGGAATAAAAAGAGGAAAGTAGGCATTCTGGTGCCCTGTCGCCTTGATACGATCATTGAGGTCGCGTTGAATATTTTCCCAGATTCCGTAGCCCCAGGGTTTGATGACCATGCAGCCTCTTACTCCAGAGGCCTCGGCCATATCAGCTGCTTTAATGACTTGTTGATACCATTCTGGATAATCTTCTTGTCTAGTAGGAGAAATCGCATTTTCTTTACTCATTCAGGTTCCTTCTGAAGTTTGATAGTTGAGATCTAATTTTTGCAAAAATAAAAGATGTTTGCAACTCTGCCTGAAGCTTTTAAATGAAATTGGCCAAAGCTTCTTTTAATTGAATTTCGAGATGCTGGCATCGAGGATAGCTTTTGTTGCCTATTTGGATAACAGGTAAAGGGCCTTGTAAGGAATTTATCGCAAAGAGTATAGCTTGTGAGGGGATTTTACTTACTGTAATCCGACTTGGCACAGGTGTTAGTTTTAAAGATTGTGCCGCCTTTAGGCAAAGACCTTGCATGACACCTTGATAATACCTAAGCTGAGGGTCTATGAAAAACATACAGCTCTCGTAAAACCAAATTAAATTGGCTTTTCCACATTCTAAAATCTGGCCCTTGCTATTTAGTAATAGAGCATCGTCAAAGCCCCTCTCTTGAGCAAACGTAGATGCTAAATCATACTCGAGGTAAGAGAAAGTTTTGATTGTTGCCAAAGAGCTACCTTTCGGGTGAGGGTATTTAAGGAGGCGAAGTTCTTGCTTAGGCTGATCATAGGGCTGCAAAGTTAAAAAAAACTCGCTTTCGGCTATTCCTTGGGTTCTCTTTGTCAACGCGGCAACCATGATTTTTAATCGCCATGTCCCTTTATGCGCTTGGCTACGAATCACAAATTCTTTTAAAGTTTCTTCTGCTACCGAAGGAACAGCTACTCGTAATAAAACACAGTCTCTTTTTAGTTGATCAAGGTGATCTTCTAAATAGCAAATCTTACCTTCCTGCACTTTCAAAGTGCGAAAAATGCCATCTCCAATAAAAAGCCTTTCTAAAAAAGGTATTTTAAATGCATGAGCAGGCCCTAATTGGCCCTTATGGTAAAGAAACATTGCCCCAATTTATCGTGTAATCATAAGAAACAGCAATGTTAGAACTCTTGTCTTCCAAAAAAAAGATACATGTCAAATCAAAAGATCCGATAGCCTCATCCTTTATAAAAAGATGGTATGTTTTTGTTTGGATAAGTTTCCATTTACTTTTTGTCGTTTCATAATGGCAAGTGGTATGAACGGATCTAAAGAAAAATTTACTTTGCCCTTGTCCATCGTTTAAATTGCTTCTCAAAGCGTAAACAATTGGAGTCGCAATTTCAATCGTTTGCATGACGAGTTCGGTTAACTTGCAAATGGCTGAAGGATTAGAGATAATATTTTCAGCTTCCTTCTCGGGATTTGGGGATAGCTGTAAAGAATCGATTAAATGCCGTATATTCTGTCTCAAACACGCTTTTTGCTCTTCACGAGTGGCTGTTGGAGAGAGACTTTCAAACTGTATTAATGAACCGTTAAAATAAACTTCATCAACTAGGCAAACATCGCTTGGAAACCAGTTTCTTTGTACCTGCTCATTTCTAATTTCTTTGAGTTCAATACTTACAGGAAGCTGTAGTTTTTTTTCATTAAAGAATTCTGTTATATTGGTTAATTCCCTAGCAAGATCAATGATTTCTTTCCTAACGCTAGCTTTTTGCTCTTCCCACTTGTCTAAGAAGAGAATAAATTCTTCGCTACCCATTTGCTCAATGACAATTTTCCTATGGTCCATTGAAAGGGAATTGAAGGCAGCAATAAATTGCCTTAATGTTTTACAGCCCAAAAGGTTCTCTAAATTTCCTGACACTTTCTTAAGCGATTCACATGAAGTTAGATAGGGGGTAATCTCTTCCAGCATTTTTTCATTGTGGAAAACTTCCTCCAAAACAGCGTTTTCTATCTTATCGATGAGATGAAAAAAATAATTAAAAGTTTCCTTTCCAGATAGCAGTTGTAAATAAGAGAGGGTCCATCTAACAATTGGCTTTTGAGTTTTGTGTATAAGATCTGCTTGCCAAGATAAGAAATGATCCCAATTAATACCCTCTAATTTTTTTTTGCCTTTAAAAAAAGAAATCTGTGAGATCTTCTTTTTTGTTTTGGCTTTAGCCTTTTCGGAAGGCTCTTCTGGAGAACGAGGCGATAGAGGAGCTACACTATGAGAAGGTTGATGGGGGTCTGATTTGGCTCTCCCCCTTTTAACGCGAGGGGTGACGCTTAACCCAGTTTCGGAATTAGCTTCCTTAATTGTTGCTAGGGCTACCTTTGGGATTACTTGATCAAGTGACCCTGTCTGATTGCCACCAGATGCGGGCTGGCTCATTGAAGAGCGAAGAGAGGGCTTAGCCTCGAGGAGAGGATTATATGAAATACTAAGGCCTACCTTTTTAGGATCCCCTGAGATACTAGACACAAATGATCAACCTTGCGATAGTTCTTTCCGAGTTTGAAAGAATGTTTTTCTAGAATCTTTATACTCTAAAATTTTGTATACAACCTCATCAATGGAAAGGTTGGAGGTGTTAATCTCGAAAGCATCGTCTGCTTTCTTTAAAGGAGAAATTTCTCTCGTGGAGTCATAGTTGTCGCGAGCATTAATATCTTCTAATACTTTTTCTAAAGTGAGCCCTTTAGATTGCTCGGGATATTTTGTGATTAGCTCATCATAGCGACGTCGGGCACGTACCTCTGGGCTACCTGATAGGAAAATTTTGATATATGCATCTGGAAAAACCACTGTCCCCATATCCCTTCCTTCAAAAACCGCATTAACACCTTTAGCTAATCCTCTTTGGTAGTTAAGCAAAAGATCACGTACGACAGGGTGAGCCGCAACCTTTGAAACATTTCTTGTGACTTCTTCTTGCCTTATCTGATCCGTCACATCCTCCTCACCTAAAAAGTAACGTTTTTCCCCATGTTTGACTTTTATATCGAAGTCAAATTTTTTTATAAATTCTTGTATATCAGCTTCATTTTCCAAGGATACGCCATGTTTGATTAATCCATACGTAAAGGCTCGATACATAGCACCGGTATCAAAATAGATATACCCAATAGAAGCGGCAAGTTTTTTGGCAATCGTACTTTTACCTGTTGCAACGGGGCCATCAATCGTAATAATCATAGTATAACATATCTCCTAAAGTAACGTTTCTTTCCATTGGAGGAGGAAATAAAGAGTTGGTGCTGTAAAGACTAAGGAATCAACTATATCTAGCATCCCCCCAAGACCTGGAAGATGACTGCTATCCTTTACTCCGACATCTCTTTTCAACAAAGATTCAGCTAAATCTCCAAATTGGGCTAAGCCACTAAGAATAGCTCCTAAAAAAATGCCATAGAAAAGCTGATAACTCGTAAAAAAGCTGATGAGCAATGAACTGGCAATTACGGAACCCAACAAGCCACCGAGCGAACCTTCCCATGTTTTCTTAGGGCTGATCAATGGAGCAAGTCTATGACGACCTAAAGATTTACCTACGAAGTAGCCACCCACATCAGTCATTTTGGTAACAACTAACAGAAAAACCAACCAGAATCTCCCATAGATGAAATTAATCGTCACTAAACTACTCAATGGTAATGTTAGATAGCAAATACCCGTTAATGTAATTGCTAAATTAAATAAGGGTTGTGAACAAGAAGTGAGAAAGGCAATGAAGGCAAAAAATAACGTGCCGAGAAGTACAATATTGGGGAAGAATTGAAAGTGATCATACTGGGTAGCAAGAAAAAGAGCATAAATGTAACAGGCTGATCCCATGAGGCCTAAACCAATGAGTGGCTCAAAGCCCTTTTTTTTAGAAATTTGATAAAACTCCCATAAAGCAGACCCAATAACAATAAAGACAAGCAGGGTAAAAATAGGTTGAAATAGAGGAAACACGGAAAAATAGATCGCAAAAGCAAGAATAAAGAAAAAAACAGTACTTAACGCAAGCCTTTGTTGAAAATTGCTCATTGACCTAACCGCCGATCCCTATTTTGGTAATTGCAAATTGCTTCATATAAATGCTCTGGCGTAAAGTCTGGCCAATAAACATCCGTAATATAGAGCTCTGCATAAGAAGCTTGCCATAATAAAAAATTGCTGATGCGCTTTTCTCCGCCTGTTCTGATAATGAGGTCAGGATCGGGGTAGTTTCTTGTGTCCAAATAGGCTGAAATGGTCTCTTCTGTAATTTCTTCTGCTTTAAGTTTGGCTGAAGAATAATCTTCTAACATCAATTTTATGGCTCGACGCATCTCATCTCGGGCGCCGTAATTCATGGCAAAAACGACTCTAATATCATGGCACTCTTGCGTTGCATCTTTTGCACTTTGGATCGCTTGGTTCACACCAACTGGTAGCTTTGATAGATCACCAATCGTATCAAAACGCATGCCTGTTTTTACCATTTCATCAATCTGAGATCGAATATAAGACTCAAAAAGCCACATTAATGCATGGACTTCACTCGGGGGGCGTTGCCAATTTTCTGTTGAAAAGACGTATAAAGTCAGAACCTGAACGCCCAACTCTTTTGCTGCTTTGATCATTTCCATCAAAGTATCCGCTCCGCGACGATGGCCTTCTGTAACTCCACAAGAGCTTCTTTTAGCCCAACGACGATTTCCATCCAAGATAAAAGCAATATGAGATGGCATCCTGTAAGCTTGCAAAGATGAAATCATTTCCGCGCTATAATACCGCAGGGTCTTCTCCTCCACTAGATCCAATGATAGTGTCATGATTATTCTCCTGCCTTAAGGACTTCCATAAAAGCGCTTTGAGGAATATTAACTTTCCCTATTTCTTTCATGCGCTTTTTCCCTTTTTTCTGCTTTTCCCACAGCTTTCTTTTTCGGGTAATATCGCCACCATAGCATTTAGCTGTTACATTTTTTGTAATGGCTTTTATTGTTTCACGAGCAACAATTTTACCCCCTATCGCTGCTTGTATAGGCACCTTGAAAAGCTGCATAGGAATGACTTCCTTTAACTTTTCACATATGGCCCGGCCGCGTGCCTCTGCTTTAGAGCGGTGCACAAGGCACGAAAAAGCATCCACAGGTTCTTCATTGACACGGATTTCCAATTTGATGATATCGCTTTCTTCATAGCCATCAAATTCATAATCAAAGGAGCCATAGCCCCTTGTCATCGATTTTAGCTTATCATTAAAATCGATGATAATTTCATTTAATGGAAAACGATAGGTCAGTAAAAGCCTTCGAGAGTCCATCGTTTCCGTTTTAACTAGCTGGCCACGTTTTTCCATTCCTAGATTCATTACAGCTCCTAAATATTCAGAAGGCACTATAATATGGCTTTTAATCCAGGGCTCTTCAACCCAAGCAATTGAAGCAGGGTCAGGGTATTGAGACGGATTGGAAATTTCATGAACGCTATTATCGTTCAAGGTAAATTTATAAATAACGCTAGGAGCTGTTGAAATAATGTCTAGGTCAAACTCTCGCTGAAGTCGTTCAAAGGTAATCTCAAGATGTAAAAGACCTAAAAACCCACATCGAAAACCAAAGCCCAGAGCCAAACTGCTTTCCTGTTCAATATGTAGAGCGGAATCATTCAGTTGAAGCTTTTCTAAAGCATCCCTTAATGCTTCAAAATCCCCAGAATCAATTGGATAAATACCAGCAAATACAACTGGAGTTATATTTTTAAATCCCGGTAAAGGTTCTTTTGAAGGATATTTTTGAGAGGTGATCGTGTCTCCAATTTTAACATCCGAGGCAACTTTAATGTTAGCAATCATATAGCCAACTTCACCAGGTTTAAGGGAGTCAACAGGCTTTGCCTTAGGGCTAAAGATGCCAACTTCTAAAACTTCGAAGTTTTTGTTCGTTGCCATCATTTTGATTAACGACCCTTTTTTAATCTCTCCACTCATGACACGTAAATACACCATGACACCTCTGTAGGTATCATAGTGAGAGTCGAAAACGAGCGCGCGTAGGATATCATCTTCTGAGTCTTGTGGAGGAGGTACGTCCGTTAAAATTTTCTCTAAGATTTCCTCTATACCGATACCTGCCTTAGCAGAACACAGTACAGCCTGAGAAGCGTCAAGGCCTATCACATCTTCAATTTGCTTTTTCACTTCTTCAACATCTGCTGTGGGGAGGTCAATTTTATTGATCACAGGGACGACTTCAAGGTTGCGATCCAACGCTAAATGAACGTTAGCTAGGCTCTGAGCTTGAACTCCTTGACCGGCATCGACAACTAACAGCGCTCCTTCGCATGCGGCTAAAGATCTAGAAACTTCATAGGTAAAATCGACGTGGCCTGGTGTGTCAATCAAATTGATTTGATAACTTGAGCCATCCTTAGCTTGATAATACATGGTAACGGGATGAGCCTTAATCGTAATCCCACGCTCCCTTTCTAAATCCATGTCATCTAAAAGCTGGTCCTGCATTTCTCGCGCTTCTACGGTCCGCGTAAGTTCTAAGAGGCGATCTGCAATTGTGGATTTTCCATGGTCGATATGGGCGATAATCGAAAAATTACGAATTTTTTTAATATTATACATGCTTATCTTGATCTTCGATAAGTTACTATTAGGTTGCGGCCAAGATGACTCGAACATCCACCGGATTACTCCGACTAGAACCTGAATCTAGCGCGTCTACCAATTCCGCCATGGCCGCCTATACTGACTTATTATTCCTTATTTACTGATAAGGAACAATTTACTTTCACTCGATTTTAAAGAATGGAGTTAGGGGTAAGTATAGACAGTTAATAGCTTTTATTCAACCTAAAAACAAATAACTAGTTTAAATATCTATCTTACCCAAATCCCTCTATCAGGAGAATTTACATTCCTATTTTTGTTAGCTTATTCGATATTTAGTGATCGATAAGAAGAAATAATTGATAAATTAACTTTTTATCGAAATTATGCTTTTTCTCAAATTAATCCCGATGTTGTTGGTGAGAAGATTTTAGTAATCTGGGTGGACTAGATGAAGACTTTGGTTAGCTTGATTTCGCAGAAGTTAAAATTGTAAGGGGATGTCGTTTTTGAGAACCGAATCCAGTTGGTCTTATTCCACTTTTAGCTGAAGAAGAACGTGGTCAGCTGCCTGAATAAACGCCACCTCGTCTTCTTTTTCAAGCTTACTGATTAGATACTCAAACACGCTCTTTCTAAAAGCTAACCACTTGTCTGGAGAAACGACCTCTTTGAAAAATGGCTCATTTGATAACCACCAATCATTTACTTTTGCTAGTTCCTTCATTCTTTTTTCTTTCTCTAATATTTCTAAATTTTCATTTACGAGAAGCTCATTCCAAGCACACTGCTCAATTTCCTCTTGAGGACCCTCAGGACCTTTAGCAAAATTAAAAATCTTCTTAAAAATAGAGGCAATGCCCGCTTCCTCACCTTTAGCAGCTCTTATCTTTTGCAGCGTCTCTTTTCGGAAGGAAATTTTACGTAATTTTTCTTTATTAAGAAAAATTTCTTTTTTTAACTCATCAATGGTTTTATTTCTTAATTGCAAGGGGTCAATTAAAGAAACTTCCATATTTAACCATTTTTATTTTCATAATAAAAAATTATTTAATTAATTCCAATTAGGTTAATTAGCGGGAAAACAGGCGGGCCACTTGATAAAAAATCTTTTTTTAACTACTACAGTGAATAATATAGGCATTCGAAACGCAACCTCCATTTAACCCTTTTGTTAGATAAAAGGACACGCGACCACGTCGTCATTAACCTCTTATTATTAATCGGTTACAACTAAAACATTAAGGGCGTATGACAAGTCAATCATTAGTAAAGAAAGAAAAAAACTCTTTTTTATCGTCTCATCATCGAGGCATGAAAAATGTAGCTACCGTTATCCTTGGCGGAGGTATAGGCACACGCTTGTATCCGCTCACTTTTTCAAGATGTAAACCAGCTATTACCTTCGGAGGACGTTTTAAGCTCATTGACATCCCCATCTCGAATGCTCTGAACTCTGGCTGCAATAAAATCTACATTTTAAGCCAATTTCGTTCAGCCTCCCTACACCAACACATTCTAAAAACTTATCGCATGGAATCTTTCTCTCAAGGATTTTTAGAAATTTTAAGTGCCGAACAAAAACCGACTAAAAGTAATTGGTATCAGGGAACAGCTGACGCTGTGCGTCAGAATATTGAATATCTTCAAGAGGCACCAGTAGATTATATTTTGATTCTTTCCGGTGATCAGTTATACAAAATGAATTTCCAAGAAATGCTTCATTTTGCCATAGAAAAGGATGCTGATCTAGTCACAGCTTCTTTACCTGTAGGGGAAAGCGACGCCAAACGTATGGGGCTTTTAAAAAGAAACTCCGATCTTTTCATTACCGACTTTACAGAAAAGCCACAGGATGAAAAAACTTTAAGTGATTTTAGCACAGAAAAAGGGGATAAACCTTTTTTAGGATCAATGGGCATCTATTTGTTTAAAAGACAAGCGCTCTTCGACTTACTAGAGGAAGATCCAAGAGAGGATTTTGGAAAACATCTGATTCAAACCCAGATAAAGAAAGGAAAAGCTTTTTCTTTTATTTATGATGGCTATTGGGAAGACATCGGAACCGTACACTCATTTTTTCACGCCAATATCAACCTTACCCATCCTCAACCTCAATTTGACTGCTATTGTGAGCTATTCCCTATTCACTCAGCAACTAGCACATTACCAGGACCAAAATTATTTAACACAGAAGTCTCTCATTCGATTATTTCTGAAGGATCTTTCATCGAAGCCAAAAGAATTACGCATAGCGTGATAGGTCCTCGCACCGTTATTGGCAAAAATACTGTAATAGAAAAAACCTATTTCATGGGGAATGACACTTATCAGACAAGGCAAAATCAAAAATTTTCTGTAGGCCAAAATTGCCATATTAGCCATACCATTTTAGACAAGCACGTGATCATTGGAGACAATGTACAATTAACCAATAAAAACAATGTAAGCTCTTTTGATGGAGATGGTATTTATATACGGGATGGCATTATCATTGTTACTCCCGGTACTATTATCCCTAACGGTTATAGCTTATGAGTATTTTCGCGATTGCAGATCTCCACCTATCTCTGGGAAATCCTGATAAAAAGATGGATTTTTTTGGAGAGCCTTGGATTGATTATACAACAAAAATTGAAGAGAACTGGAGGAAACAGATCACGAATGATGATCTTGTCCTCATTGCAGGCGATATCTCCTGGGCAGCTCACCCAGAAGATGCTAAAATTGATTTAGAATGGATTCACGCTCTCCCTGGGACAAAAGTTCTCTTAAAAGGCAACCATGACTACTGGTGGTCATCTCTAATTAAAATTCAAAAAGTACTGCCACCATCATTACATCTTATTCAAAATAATGCCTTTCACTGGCACCATGTAGCGATTGGCGGTGCCCGATTATGGGACACACAGGAATACAATTTTGACGAATACATTAATTATATTGAAAACCCTAGGGTTAATTTAAAAGCAACAACTCTATCTATAGAAGAGCGTGAAAAAATTTTTGAAAGAGAACTTCATCGTCTAGAAAGCAGCTTAAAATGCCTTCGCCCAGAGGCTTCATTAAAAATAGCACTTACCCACTACCCTCCGATCTCCCTTACGCTCCAGCCATCTAAAGCATCGGCTATTTTAGATAAATATGGGGTTAATATTTGCCTCTTCGGTCATTTACACAATGTAAAGCAAGGGATTGCCTTCGGAAAATGCCATGAGATTGACTATCATTTAACATCGGCGGACTATTTAAACTTTAATCCTTTAAAAATTAACTAATAATTTTTAAAAATTCTCTTTCTTGGCTTTCATGGGAATGAAACGGAGTCTCTGGTGACCTTCTAGCGCGATTAGCTAAAAACTCTTCTATCGCTTTTTCATTTTGATCTTGATCCGAAAAATGAAAGAAATCAGCGCAGATACTTGCTAAATCGATGAAGTCTTCCTCTAGCTCTAATAGATAGAAGGTTTGTTTCGCCAAGTTTTTAAATAGCTTTTCATGAGAAGATTTTGCTAAAAATGACAGCACTTCCAGATTAAATTCAAGATCCTGGTTTCTCCCTTTAACCAAAGTTTCTATCATCTTAACCGCTTCTTCTTGATCGGTCGTATGTAAAATTTCGGCCTTTAAAAACTCAAACCATTTTTTATCTTGAACGTAAGGAATAAACCCTTCGATTAATTCCTGAGCATAAGCAAAATTTTGATGATCAATCTGAACTTGGATATAATCAAACAAGAAATCTTCTATATCATTAGCGCAGCCTTCAGCGATGGAAGAAAAAAGAGCTTTTGCTTCCGTCACATCAAGGTCCTCTAGAAGAATTTGCAGGTTAGCAAGCGCTACTTCAATCCCCTCAACACTTTCTAAATGTCCTGAGTCATAAAGGTGAATTTGGTAATCAAGTTCATCGCACAGCACGGAAAGGCTCTGCTTTTCAGGAAGTAACCTACGCCATAGCTCAAAAACTACCAGGTAAACTCTATCATAGTTTTCTTCAGATATATCTTCTTGGATAAGAAGCTCTGTTAGCTCTTCAGGTGTATCACAATTTTCAGCAATTTGGACAAAAGAGAGGCGATCTAAATTAACTTGATGGATTTGCAAGCGTTGAGATAGTTCATCTAAAGAGAGATCTCGATAATTTTCAACTTGCCATGGCTGTACAGCAATCTGAGAATCAAGCTGCCAACTTATGCGAAGGGAATTATAAAGTGCACGACGTTCCATAATTTAAATTTAGCACAAAATCAATTTTATTCGTGCATTTTTCTTTTCCTATTTTTTATTATAGCTTAATAAAGTCTTCCTATAAACACTTCATTGAAATTTCACCATGACAACAGCTGTTCTTTTAATTAATCTTGGAACCCCTCAAAGCCCTAAACCCAACGACGTTTATCGCTATCTAATTGAATTTTTAAATGATGAAAGAGTCATCGATGTTCCATGGCTTTTTAGGCAATTTCTTGTAAGAGGCATTATTGTGCCGAACCGCTACAAGGCTTCTGCAGCTTCCTATCGAGCTATTTGGACTTCCGAGGGATCTCCTCTTATGCACTTAAGCCAACAGCTAAAGGCAGGACTGCAAAGCTATTTAGGTAACCGTTACAGGGTTGAATTAGCGATGCGTTACCAAGAGCCATCCATTGAAAATATTCTTCTTCCCTTATTGGAAAAAAGGCCAAACCATCTGATCATCGTTCCTTTATTTCCTCAATATGCATCGGCAACCACAGGATCCGTATACCAAAAAGTCATGGAAGTCATGCGCACCGCTCAGGTATTCCCACATTTAAGCTTCATCAGCCACTATTTCAACCATCCAGCCCTTGTAGAAGCTTATAAGGTGATTGCCACCCCTTATCTCGAAAAGCCATACGACCATGTTCTTTTTAGCTTTCATGGTCTTCCTAAAAAGCAACTTAAAGAAAAGGGCTGTCAAAATTCATGCTCAAAAAATTTATGTTGCTACACCCTTTCGGATAAGAATAAATTTTGCTATTCCGCACAATGTTACAACATGGCACAAAGGCTAGCTGAAACTCTGCAGATCCCGGAAGCAAATTACTCCGTCTCATTTCAATCACGCCTAGGCAAAGATCCCTGGTTAGAACCTTTTACAAATGAGAAGCTTCTTTCATTGGCTAAATCGGGGCAAAAACGTGTTCTGATTTTTTGCCCCTCTTTTGTAAGTGATTGCTTGGAAACGATTTTCGAAATTGATAAAGAGTGTAGAGAGGAGTTTATCCTTGCTGGTGGTGAGCACTTAGAGGTTGTTCCAAGTTTAAATGCTCACCCTGCTTGGATAAAAGCCTTAGCGGAAATTATTCATCAGCCTCAAGTTTAGCTTCCCAGTCGCGAAATTTTTTTTCCTCTTGAGCTAATACCTTTCTTAACGCTTGTTCTGGTTCGATAGCAAGATCACGGGATTTTTTGACTAATTCTAATAGGGCATAACCCATGCTTATTTCTTTAGGATCATCTTCCTTGAAGCCTTCCAGAGAATACTTTCTTTTCTCCATAGCATTTAAAACCTCATCTGCTCTTGCCAAACCTGGTAGTCCTTTCGGGATGCGATCTAATAAACTCTCGCGCTTTTTTTCACTTCGCTTAAGACGATCCCATTGCTCTTTCACGTCGGAAGAAGATTGTAGGTTAGAATCACCAAAAACATGAGGATGTCGCCTGATGAGCTTTTCATTAATCCCATTAATGGCGCTCTCTAACGTGCACACGTTCTCTTTCTCTGCTAGCATCCCTAAAAAAAATGTTAAAAAAATTAAATCACCTAACTCTTCTTGAATCCCTTCCCGGTGGTTTAAATCAATTGCTTCGATCAACTCATAACTCTCTTCAACTAACGAAGAGCGCATCGAGGCAAGCGTCTGTTCTCGATCCCACGGGCATCCTTCAGGACTGAGTAATTTTTTTATTGTGGTGAGTAATTGGTTAAAAACGTCCATTGATTCCTAGTTTTTGTTAAATGATAGCAAACGATCTGATTGCAAGAAAGAATAGAAATGATGCATAAAAAAATTGAAAACTTTTAAATCCCGCTGAGCTGACGGTTTCTTCTTCTGTGGGTTTAGAAATCTACCATGAGGTACTAATGACGTTAGCAAAAATTCAAGGCATTCTCGGTCCAGAGGCTGATTCTCTCCTTCAGCATCAATGCAAGGCAATTTCAAAAGAGTCCCTTTATCTTCCAAGCCCGTCATGGCTTGATGATGTATATGCTTTCAGCGACCGCCCCACTCCTGTACTCCGCTCTTTACAAAGCCTATTTCAACATGGCCGGCTAGGCGGTAGCGGTTATTTATCCATTTTACCTGTTGACCAAGGAATCGAGCATTCTGCTGGAGCCTCCTTTGCACCAAATCCCCTTTATTTTGACCCAAAAAATATCGTAAAGCTCGCCATTGAAGCCGGGTGTAATGGGGTTGCATCCACACTAGGTGTTTTAGGACAAGTAGCGAGGCAATATGCTCACAAAATCCCTTTTATCCTAAAAATTAACCACAATGAATTGCTAAGCTATCCTAATCGATTCGATCAAATTTTATTTGCACAAGTGAGGCAAGCCTGGGACATGGGAGCAGTGGCTATAGGAGCAACTATCTACTTTGGATCTCCAGAAAGCACGCGACAGATTCAAGAAGTATCGGCTGCGTTCGCGGAAGCACATCGTCTTGGCATGGCCACTCTCCTATGGTGTTATCTTAGAAATCCTGCTTTTAAAACTAATGAGGCGGATTACCATCTAAGTGCTGATCTAACTGGGCAAGCCAACCACTTAGGTGTGACCATCGAGGCCGACATTATCAAACAAAAACTGCCTGTCAATAATGGTGGCTATCTAGCCCTTAACAAAGAAAAAAAGAACTATGGGAAATACAGCGATCTTATGTATAGCAAGCTATCTTCCGATCATCCAATCGACCTTTGCCGTTATCAAGTTATCAATTGCTATACTGGAAGAGCTGGACTTATTAATTCGGGTGGAGAGTCAGGAAAACATGACTTACAAGATGCCATAAAAACAGCCGTCATTAATAAAAGAGCCGGCGGTATGGGACTCATTAGCGGAAGAAAAACTTTCCAAAAGCCCCTGGATGAGGGCATTCAACTCTTCCACGCCATTCAAGATGTTTACCTTTGCAAAGAGGTCACTATTGCTTGAATAAAAAGTCCCTTAAGGGACTTTTTATTTTGTCTCATTCTCCCTAACATCCATCAACAATTTCAGAACAACGATACTGACAAGTGCTGCAAAAAAGCACCAAACGGATGCAAATGTAAATTGATAAAACCAACCCGCCACGACAAAAGAAAAAACAAAGATAGCTCCTGCTACCCATGAGCTAGGCAAACTAGAAAAAAACCAAGGAAGTAATACAATAACGGCATACAACCAAACTTCATTATACGGTAACTGGGTTTCATAACGAATACTATGATTAACAACTACGGCTAAAGGCGGATCGTTAAAAATACCGATTAAATTATAAATTCCAAGGCCTAGTCCCATGAATAAAAATAACCCGATCATTTTTTTACGCCAGGAATGCCAGGGCTCAATCACAAAAAGACTGAATGGAACCCATATGGGCCACCCTACATAAGCTAAAAATGAGTAATAATATCGCATTAAAGCTTGCAAAGGACCATCTTCAATTGTCCCCTTGAGATGCAACCATGTCATTCCTTCAGATAACTGCTGCAAGGAAAAAAACAAAGGGGCTAAAGCAAGCGGCGCATAGCGTGACCACCCTGCCAAATGCAAAGTAGCACCAGAAACGATCCCTATCACAACTGCTGAAGTAAAGCTTGCTTCTTCTGAAAAGCACATAAAAATCCTTGAGTTAAGCCTTTAAAATAAGAAAGCCGCCAACAAGGCGCTTCTTCTTCAAAAAATTTAGATATATCGGCCCGACAGATAGAACGCAAGTTGAGTTTAAATTAACGAATTTGTTAGCATTTTGAAAACTTTAAGAGCTTTTTATCATGTTAGGTTTCTTGCGCAAACACCAGAAATATTTCTTTGTATTTATCACAATCGTAATTGTCTCGTCATTTTCATTTTTTGGCACATACGGAACCCTTGGCGGTAACAATGCTCACGAGAAAGTAGCTTTTACCACTGTGAATGGAACTCCCGTAACCAGAGGAGAACTTGAAGAATTTGCTCAGTTCATTAGCACTGATCAAGAAGACGCCAAATTATATGGTGGTGCCATCGGTCCCAATTTTTTAAACGATGGAGTCATTCGAAAAGATTTTTTAGAAACGGGTCTTGCATCCATTCTTTTAGAGGCCTATGGCACTGATTTTCAATCAGATCTATCTGCTAAACACGTTAGAGAGGCAAGCTTTAAGCCTTATGTGCATCCTGAAGCTCCATTTGTCAGCAGCATGACCGTCTGGACCTATTTTGCTCCCGAAATTGCCCATAACCTAGAACTCGTCCAGAAAGCGCAGGATCCCCTTTCTAAAGAAGCACTTCAAGCAAAAATAAGTTTATATTTAGCAGAAAAGCGTCTGCCCTCTCCCTATCTAAGGCAGTTTTTATACCACCAAGAACGCCAGTATAGCTGGTTGCCACATGATGAAAATTTAGATTACCAGGATCTTTCCTTGTTTGGTTACCATACCCCAGATGATTGGTTTGGACCTAAATTTAGCAAGTTAATCGCTCAGTTCATTATGAATAGCGCCCAAATCGCCGAACAACGCGGTTACAAAGTTTCCAAAGAGGAAGCCCTTGCTGATTTAATGCGTAACGCTCAGATAAGCTTTAAGGAAAATCAAAACTCTTCACTTTTAACAGCCAATAATCCTAATGATTATTTCCAACAACAGCTTATTCGCATGAGACTTGATCGCACAAAAGCTGTGAACCTTTGGCAACAAGTCCTGTTATTTAGAAGGCTCTTTCAAGACATTGGTAACTCAGTTCTTGTCGATAGAGCCACTTATGATACCTTCAATGGGTTTGCCAATGAGACTGTTGTAGGCGAGGCCTACCGATTACCCCAAGATTTCCGCTTTAAAGAATTCAAAGATTTAGCTCATTTTGAAACTTATCTCAATGGGATTGCTAAAAGATCGAAGGAAGAACAAGCCAAACTATCGCTTCCACACCAATTCCTGAAGGTGGAGGACGTTGCTAAACGCACCGCTGAACTTGTCCACAAACGCTACCTTATTGAGCTAACTAAAGCTTCCAAGCGAGCCTTACAATCAAAGGTATCGTTAAAAGAGATGCTTAATTTTGAAGTTGCGGATACTACTTGGAAAGAGCTTAAAATCCAATTCCCTGAACTGGGCATAAAAGAAGCTAATACTCCTGAAGAAAGGCTAGCCGCGCTTGAACGCATGGATCCTATTACCCGTAGCCGTGTTGATCAATTCGCTCGTTCGTCAATTGTAAAGGAACATCCCGAGTGGATTAAACAGGCTCTTGATAGTACCCCAGCTCGTAAAGAAGTTGTTTCTATTCGCTTAAAGGGTGAAAGTCCCGCCTTTGCAGGACTACAACTCGGAGAGGAACTCATCTCTCTTATGGATAAAGCTCCTTTAAATGAGCAAGATGAGGCTTTGAGCCAAATCTCTTTTGATGATGAAAATTATTATCGGATCATTGTTAATGAACGTTCTGATCACTTAGAAGTTTTACCTTATCGCGAAGCCGAGATCACAGGCGCTTTAGAAAAGATTCTTAACCAAAGACTTGAGCCTTACTATGTCCAAGTTCGCGGCGGGCATCCAGAAAAATTCCAAAACGCAGATCTAAGTTGGAAGCCTTTTGATGAAGTAAAGGCAGCGGTCGCAGAACTCTACCTAGCTCCTGTAACAACAGCGATTAAGGCTGATTTTGCAAAAAGACAAAATGTAAAAAATCAAGAAATAACGCCTGATCGTGCAGCAGCCCTTCGCTTCTACTCCTTTTTAGAGCAAGCAAAGGAGAGCATTCAAAAAGACCCATCTCAAGAAGAGAAATGGGTTCAACAAGCAGTAGAAGGTCATTCAAAAGAAAATTTAGCACAGGCTGAAGCAATCGATCAGCAATGGAAGATTCAGAAGGAAGAGACTCAATTAAAGAGAAAAAAGCAAGGAGACTTACCTCATGAAAAAGAGCTTTTCCAGCTAGCAGAGGCTAGTTTTTCTAAAACTTATGATGCGCCTAACGGGGATCTTTATTTCTTTTATTTAAAAGAAAGGAAAGTGGAAGATAATCAAGAAGCTTTTGAGGAACAAATTGCTCGAGCAAGATTTCTTTTGGGCAGAGAGGCAGAACAACGCTTTCTTGATGAAATACTACCCATGATTAAAGAAAAAAATGCCATTTCTCTTAACTTCAGTCGTCCTGATATAGAAACGATTGAACCCGAAGAGGGTGACAGCTAAGCATGTTTGATGAAGGATTACCCAATCTTCGCCCGAATTCTTTTTTTAATTTAAATTTCGATTGCTTCTTTCTTCCCCTACAAGGCTGGGAAAAAGCAATCGAATTAAAGCAATATCAAATCCCTGACACCTCTTTTTTAAATAGTGAAGACATTTTTGCCAATGTTCATATGGGTTGGAATGATGATGGTCTCTACTTCGCTATTTTTTCTAAGCAACCCCCTGTTAAAAGCTTTTTTCCTGAAGTCACTAAGGGCGACAGCATTGAATTGTGGGTGGATACTCGAGATGTCAAGTCAGCGGGCTTCACAACAAAATTTTGCCATCACTTTTATTTCCTTCCGGAAGCAATTAACGGCAAAGATCGGGGGGAAATTACCCGTTTCCGCAATGAAGACTCCCATGAACTCTGCTCGAGCGAATTGCTGATTCTAAATTTTAAAGAAGTAGGTGACGGATATATTCTAAAATGCTTTGTGCCAGCCCAATGTCTATTTGGATTTGATCCTAAAGAAACCGAAAAGATCGGTTTTACTTATCGCTTAAATCGTTTTAATGGCCCTTCCCAACACTTTTCGGTGGTTACAGAAGAGTTTGCCATCGAACAACAACCTTCTCTTTGGGCAACGGCAAAGCTTATCAAATGAAAACAGCCCTCTTTAATGAGCATCAGCGCTTAGGAGCTAAATTCATTGATTTTGCCGGTTGGCAGATGCCCTTGCAGTATCAAGGCATTCTTTCAGAGCATTTAACCGTGAGGTCATCCGCTGGTCTCTTCGATGTTTCCCATATGGGCATCCTTGAGATAAAGGGTCGACAAGCAACCGACTTTTTGCAATCTTTAATCCCTACCCCCATCAGCAAAAAAGCCCATCAAACAGCTACTTATACGTTATTTTGTAGCAACTCCGGTGTTACCATTGATGATGTGATTGTCTATAAATTAAGTTCGGAGCATTTATTGGTTATTGTTAATGCTGCTAACCGCACGAAAGACTTAAACCATTTAACTAGCCATCTTTCATCATTTGAGGTGTCTGTCACTCCTTTATTTGATCGTTATGGTATTTTAGCTTTGCAAGGTCCAAAAAGTGAGGAAGTATTAAAACAAGTCTTTCCTCTAATCCCCCCTTTGTTACCTATGCATTTTCAGGTTTTCCAGAATACCCAGATGATCATTGCTAGAACAGGTTACACAGGAGAGCTGGGGTATGAATTAGTGGTCCCAACTCCCCTCCTTCAATCAACTTGGCAGTCCTTATTGTCATTCCCTTTTGTAAAACCCTGTGGGCTTGGTTGTAGGGATACGTTGCGCTTAGAAATGGGCTATGCTCTTTACGGACATGAATTAAGCGATTCAAAATGCCCACTAGGCAGTGTTTCTGCCTGGACGATTCGTTTAGACCAACATTCTTTTTTGGGAAAAGAAGCTCTTTTAGCAGCTCAACAGACGCATAGCTATTCTTTAGCCTATGGTTTAATATTCAAAGGCAAAGCCATTGCAAGAGAAGGGTTTCCTGTGTTAAAAGACGGTAAAAAAATAGGGGTGGTTACATCAGGAAGCTTCTCTCCAACTTTAAATACACCAATTGCATTAATGTTAAGTCTTGAAAAACTACAAATTGGCGAACAAGTTGAAGTCCTTATTAGGGATCAAAAACAGGTTGGAGAAGTTCATCCTCTCCCCTTTATTCAAAGGAAATGATCGTGAAAAAGTATACAGAATCACATGAGTGGGTGGAAGTTGAAGGCATCATTGGCACAGTTGGCATTTCTACACATGCTCAAAAGGAACTCGGCGATATAGTTTATGTGGAGCTACCCAAACTTCAAAAAACAGTCAAAGCGGGAGAAGAAGCAGCTGTCTTAGAATCAACAAAGGCTGCCGCAGATGTTTATAGTCCTGTATCTGGAGAGATTGTTGAAATCAACCAGCAGCTTAAGGATTCATGCGATGAGGTTAATCAATCACCAGAAAATCAAGGATGGCTTTTTAAAGTGAAGCTATCTAACCCAAAAGAACTAGATCACCTCATTGACGCTGCTGACTATCTCAAAAAAATTTAATCTTTTAGCAGGGGCTAAATTAAGCCCCTGATGCCTTTTGCCGTCTATATTTTTTTTGACAAAGATTTGGTTTTACGGCATACCGACGACTATGGATTTTATTTCAAATAGCCAAATTCAAGTCGAGGAAATGCTAAAGGCAATTGGCATTTCGCAAATAGATGAGCTTTTTCAAAGCATTCCCCATGACCTTTTTTTAAAACCTCAACAGGATGACGATGGTCTATCCGAATGGGAAGGAAAAAAGCTTATTGAACGCATCGCTCAAAAAAATTCATTTCAAAATTACACTTCTTATCTTGGTGGCGGTGCCTATGAGCACCATATTCCTGCAATGACTTCTTCTATATGTAGTCGAGGAGAATTTTTAACGTCATACACACCTTACCAAGCAGAATCATCTCAAGGAATGCTCCAAGCCATTTTTGAATTTCAATCCGCGATTTGTGCTTTAACTAAAATGGATGTCGCCAATGCCTCTGTATATGATGGTGCTTCTGCATGTGCTGAGGCCTGCTTAATGGCTTTACGGATAAAAGAGAATAGAACACGCCTTCTTATAGCTAATTCTCTGCATCCCAGCTATAGACAAGTTGTTGAACAATACATCTCCTCTCATCATGCAACGATTGAACTCATCCCATCAAATAACGATGGAAAAGTAGACCAAGATTTTCTCAAACAACAGATGGATTCTGAGGTAGCGGCTATCCTCATACAGTCCCCTAATTTTTTTGGTCTTATCGAAAACATTGAAGAAATCAGTACCTTAGCAAAAAAGCATCATAGCTTGGTGATTGTTTGTGCTAACCCTCTTGCCTATGGGCTTTACGAACCCGCTGGAATGTTAGGTGCAGATATCGCGGTCGGAGATTGCCAACCCTTTGGTATTCCTTTGCAGTTTGGAGGCCCCTATGCTGGCTATATGGCATGCAAACAAGAATACGTTCGCCAACTTCCGGGACGAATTGTAGGTCAAACATTAGATAGACGTGGTCACAAGGGTTTTGTTTTAACCCTACAGGCACGAGAACAACACATTAGAAGGGAAAAAGCCACATCGAATATTTGTACTAATCAATCTCTTTGTGCCTTAGCAGCACTCATTACTCTTCTTTGGTATGGAAAACAAGGTATTTACCAACTAGCTTTAACAAACTTTCAACGGGCTTCCTATCTTCAACATCATTTAGCAAAAATACCTAACATTAGCTTATGGGGCGGCTCACCTATTTTTAATGAATTTATTATTCAATTTACTCACCCCCTCGATAAAGTACTAACAGCATTTAGGGCTAAATCTATTGAACCAGGCATCGTCATAGAGAGATTTTACCCCACATTAAAAAACGCTCTGCTTGTTAATGTTACCGAGACGAAAAGCATTGAAGATTTAAATCACTATATAGAAGTTGCTAAAGCACTATGAAATCGATTTTCGAAAAAACAGAAGGAGGTCAAAAAGCCTACCACCTTCCCAAAGATGCCCCTGAGTTCAAACAGTTTTTTCCCCCTCAGCAAAATATACGCACGGAAGAAATCCGGCTTCCCGAAATATCGGAGTTAAATCTCACACGCCATTTCATGGAGCTATCATCGAAAAACGAAGGCATCGACAATTGCTTTTATCCTCTAGGTAGCTGCACAATGAAATTGAATCCGCGTATCAACGAGTGGGCTGCTAATCTTCCCTCTTTTGTGAACATGCACCCTTTTGCACCTATTGAAAGTGTTCAAGGAAACCTTTTTATTATCTACGATTTACTCGAACGCCTCTGCGCAATAACAGGCATGTCCGCTGGGACTTTACTACCCAACGCTGGTGCACAAGGCGAGTTTACAGGTATCAAATTAATCGCCGCCTATCATCATAAACGAGGAGAAGCGCAGAGAAATGAGATGATCATTCCCTCCGATGCCCATGGCACTAACCCTGCCACAGCCAAAATGGCCGGTTTTAAACCGATCACACTTGAAACCAGCCAAGATGGGGGGATTGATCTTGGTCAATTAAAAAAATTGCTTTCCCATCGTACAGCTGGGCTCATGTTGACAAATCCAAACACTCTTGGCTTGTTTTTTGCAAATATCCAAGACATTACCCAACTTGTGCACGAAGCAGGTGGTTTAGTCTACTATGATGGGGCCAATCTCAATGCCCTTTTGGGCATCGTTCATCCTGCTAAAATGGGATTTGATGTGATGCATGTCAATTTGCATAAAACTTTTTCCACTCCCCATGGCGGTGGTGGGCCTGGTGCAGGGCCTGTTTTGTGCAATCAACGACTGCAAGATTTTTTGCCGGTACCAAGGATAGAAAAAGCAAAAGACCAATCTTATCTTGTATTAGAAGATGTCCCTGAATCCATTGGCCATATTGCTACGTTTTTTGGAAATTTTGGCATTTACCTAAGAGCTTATCTTTATATTCTCCTCCATGGACATTTTGGGTTAAGAAGAATTGCTGAGCATGCCGTTCTGAATGCCAATTACATTAAAAGCAAACTGGCTCCGCATTTTAAAATTCCCTTTTCTCAATTTTGCTTACATGAATTTGTCATGCAGCTCGATGACTACCAAAAAGAAGGGATAAGAGCAGTTGATATCGCGAAAAGAATCCTTGATTTTGGAATGTATGCACCAACAGTGTATTTTCCACTCCTGATCAAGGAATGTATGCTAATCGAACCCACAGAATGCGAGTCGAAAGCAACTCTCGATGCTTTCATTTCAATCATGCTTACTATTCTTGAAGAAATTAAAAAGCAGCCTGATTTAATCAAGCACGCTCCCCATCATAAACCCGTGGCAAGACTCGATGAAGTCTTGGCAGCTAAACAACCTATTTTAGTGGACCCTTTTATCTATGAAAAAAATTAAAACTCTCCTTTTAGATATCGGTGGCGTATTAATGACGAATGGTTGGGATCACACCATGCGTGAAAAGACCGTTCAAGAATTCCATTTAGAACAAAACGAATTTGAACAAAAGCATAAAAAGTATAATCCACTTTTAGAAACGGGGAAAGTGTCAGTAGAGGAATACTTTAACCACACCGTCTTTTGGAAACCGCGTCCCTTTACCCTGCAACAAATAAAAGATTATATGTTTGCCTTTTCTCAACCCTATTCTGACACTATCCGTTATTTTGAGGAGTTAATAGAAAAGTCACCCATTGAAATTGCGTTTATTAGCAATGAAGGCCGAGAATTAGCCATTCATCGCATCCATCTTGCCAACCTTCACGCTCTTTCCGATTATTTTTTCGTATCAGCGTTTGTCTTTATTCAAAAACCTGATTTACACATCTATCAGCTAGCCTTAGACGTGATGCAACGCCATGCGAATGAGGTTTTTTATATCGATGATCGCCCTAGTATGATCGAAAGTGCAGCTTCATTGGGTATTGAGGGATGTGTACATGAATCTTTGGGAAAAACACAAAAAAGGTTACAGGAGATCTTATGAAAAGGTATCGCGATTTATCCCCTGATGAAGAGCGTATCATTCTTCATAAAGGAACTGAATACCCCGGAACCGGCCAATATGACCAATATGATGCCACAGGTATTTATACCTGTAAAAGGTGCGATACGCCTCTATTTTTGTCGAAGCATAAATTTTCTTCTTCCTGTGGCTGGCCAAGTTTTGATGATGCAATTGATGGCTCTATTGAGAAAAAACTGGATTCTGATGGCTACCGAACAGAAATCCTATGCAAGCATTGCGGAGCACATCTAGGACACGTCTTTCAAGGCGAGTGGCTAACTGAAAAGAATCTAAGACACTGCGTTAACTCTCTTTCTCTTCACTTCCTCCCGGCTTTTACTAAAGAAGGTTATGAAATTGCTCTTTTTGCGGGTGGTTGTTTTTGGGGAGTCGAGCACCTTTTAAAAGAAATACCGGGGATCATTCACATAAGATCTGGCTATAGTGGAGGCGAGACCATTCAACCTACCTATGAAGAGGTTTGCACAGGACGAACAGGCCACGCAGAAACCGTAGAAGTGATTTTTAATCAAAAAACCCTTCCTTTTGAAAAATTAGCAAAAGCCTTTTTCGAACTTCATGATCCAACACAAAGTAATCGCCAGGGGCCCGATATAGGATCCCAATATCGCTCCGCCGTCTTTTTTCTCACCGAGGAACAAGAGATCATTGCCAAAAAGCTTATCGAACGGCTTAAAAAACAGGGGCTAAACATCAACACCGAAGTTCTTCCAGCAAAAACATTCTATCCTGCAGAAGAGTATCATCAGAATTATTACACCAAGATAGGTAAAACCCCCTATTGCCATATTTGGACCAAACGATTTAACTGACCTTATGCAAGTTTTTCTTTGCCTTTATCTTGTTGATTGACGGGATCTCGACGTGCACGTTTAGTCGGTGAAATGGATGGCAGAGGCTTATCTGACTTTCTTTTTTTAGCAAGAATAGAAAAGAGATTCCCTGAACCATAACCTTTGTGATGGAATCGATTTAAATATAAGCTCCCAAAGGTTTCATCAAGTTCTTTTTTATCAAGATGCTCTGTCCAACGACGCAATAGAGGTTTTTGGTCTTTTTTATAATGCTCTCTCCCATCGAAAAATTGCATTTGCACTTCACAATTAGAAATGATCCTTTGATCCATGGAGCTTCCTCGCTCAATTAATGAATGGCCTGAGATGTCTCTTAAAGCTAAAAATTGATGATCCTTTAGTGTTATTTTACTAAGATGCTTATAGACAAAACTTGCCTCTTTAACCGAAAGAAGAATCATATATGTTGTATGATTGATTTGGTAAGCTAAATAGTACCTAACATTTTTTAAAGGTATATTTAAACTGGTCACAGGTTCAGCAAAAGTTTTTAAAAAATTTTGGGTTGCTAAAATCATCTCATCAAAAATAGGCTCTTTACCTAACATCGACAACCAATCGCTTAAGATAAACAATCTTGGAAAAGGTGACGGCTCTATGTTTGTTAATTCATTAACTGGAAGAATTTTGAGCTGATCGCTGAGGAAAGAAGTAAAATCCCATTTTAACTCTTTGAAAGGAGTATAAGGACTTTGTAAAGCAACATCTTTTTCGTGAGTCAACATCTTCTCTTCCTGCTTTTCAACCTCTCTATCCATCATGGAAATAAAACGGCTCGACAAGTATTCGGGCAACAAGCGGCAGGCGTTGGCTATCAGCTGATTGATCTCTTGTATTTGACTAGCATCAACAACTTCCTCATAAAGGCCAAGAAGCTTATCTCGAAAAGATAGCAGGATTTCCGAAGGCTTGATGAGCTTTTCAAATTCTTTAAACTGCCTACAAGGATCATCTTTTTGTTGACGTATGAAAAATTGTTTAAAAAATGCTCCTACATTTTTTTCTGAAAATTTATTCCCTAAAAAATGAATCGCAAATAAATGCTTTCGCACTAGATGTTGAATTTGAAGCATCGCTGATAGTAAAATTTCTTTTTCTAACTGCTGCTGCTCGTTAATAAATGCATATTGCAACAAATGTTTACCCCCAAGCTGATTCTTTGCTACACCTAATAAATGAGTTATTTCTTCCGTCGTATCTTCATCAATGAGGTAAAGGACTCTTTGATGACCCTCTTCTAGCTGCCTTAAACGCTTAGCAGCTTGAAATAATTCGTATTGCAAAAGCCTTTTGTTGAAGGTAATCATTTGCAGAGCGTTTGGAAGTTGCTTGATATCGGCACCATACGCATGTACCTGATCCAAGAAAGTAAAGCGAGTAGGGGAAACACTGTCTTCGTGGCGATGGGGCCTTAACCCCCATCTTGTCATCTCAACAAGCTCACAATGGTCATCGTCATAAAAAACAACTGATTCCATCTCTGGTAAAATTTCTAGAATTCCTTTAGCAACTTCGCTACTTTGAACACCATCGAAAAAGAAACCAAGATCGGTCACCATTCTCAACTCGGGATAGCGATTAAAAACTCCCCGGATGGATGCAAAAAGATGATCTTTTCCATTGCCTAAAGAAAAGGCTATCTGCTGATTTTGTTCCTGTAAGAGGGCATGAGTTAGTTTTCCTAATGCAGGATAATCTAATCGACTATTCATCGTTAATTTAGGGGAGTAGGTAGCCAGGTTATAGGGCGTGCCAGTAAAGGCAATAAAACGCTTAAAAGCTAAGTCCGAAAGATCGAAAGCATTACTGAATAGCATCGAGGTATGATTTTTAACTTGAGGGAAGACCCAATGCTTTAAATAGTGAAAAACAACTTTAGGCCGCTTACCAAACTGGCAATGAAGCTTTTGAAGTTCTTCTGCGTCATCTAAATCAATAGCTAAAGGGTTAATCGTGTGCTCGAACAGTTTATTAAATGTTTTGGCTATTTTAGAATCAGCTATTTCATCTTGAATGCTTTGTTCTTTTAACCACTGTCTTTTTAAGTCATTTAACCATTGTTTAAATTGTTCCTTTGTAATGCCCATTTGCAAATACATTTGTATGGTTAAATTTTGCAAAATGTAGGAATGGGCAAAGTCAGCATGTTCACGAGGGGAATTATTACCTGCATAGGGGACAGCCCGTAACTCTCCTTCTTTATAGCCATAATGAACATGAATCAACCTAGAAAGGCTATGAGGCAAAAAGCTATGCAACTGTTCCTTCAAGCGAACGATATCATTAGCCAGTCGAGGTCTATCCCTTTCAAGCTCATCTAAGAAAAGCGTGTCTTGCTTATCCCCATTGACATAACTCACTGTTTGATTGTGTAAAGGATCTGTCACAGGTAGATTAAACACTTGTTCCACAACTTTTTTAATTAAAAGTTTTCTTAAGAAGCCCCAGTCAGCTCCATTTTCTTTAAAGTGGTTTCCTGTATGTGTTTCTAAAAAGCTTTCATATTCATTACTGATAATTTTGTAAATTTTTAGGCTAAGATACCATTGCTCCTTTTCTATCTTTTCTTCCTGATTGACTGTAAAAACAAGTTCATTTAAACAGGAGAGGTATTTATGTGCCTCATCCCCTATACAAATGCCATTCTCTTTTAAAATGAGCAGAATCTCTTCTAATAATACCACTCTGTAGGCGAGCTCTTCATCCTCTTCTTGTTGGTTCATAGAGTGATCAACATACGTTAAAATTAGAGATTGGATGCTTTCTGGTGTACTAATTAAACATCCATTTTCTAATAACGCTGTTTTTAAATAGGCATTTAGTCTTAAAAGATCTTCGTAATTATCATTTGCGGCACGGCAAAAAAGAAATTCATAGATATGTTGGGATAGCTTTCCATTCGCAAATTGCTTTAAGTCATTTCTGGTTTGCGGATACTGGTGAGCAGGTGTAATAATGATAGGAATATTGCCATTGTTGGCTAAGAGACATGCTAATGCCGGTAGAATCACTTGGGTTTTTCCATCCCCCATCATGAGCTGAAAAAGAGCATGTGATAATTGTGTTTTAATACACATTGACAGCACTTCATACTGCTTCACTCTAAAATTAATCCCTGTAAGTACCTGAAAAGCAAAAAGAGGCCCATTTTCAATCGATTCTTCTTGGGGAATGAGGGCCTGAACCTTTTGATAGAAAAGGGAAAGGGTATTTTTTTCTTCTGGAGATGCCACCTCCAACACAGAAAGTTCTTTAAGCAAGGGCAAAGCCTCTTTTGTCTGCTTTAACTCTATTTGTCTAGCTAAAATAAAAATGAAACGTTTTTCGATTAAAATGATCTCGTTAGCTGTTAAAAATGGGTTTTGTTTGTTTAAAAACAACTTGAAAGAACGTCTTAGCATTTCTGGGAGGCAATCATCAAAGACAATCCGCTTCCTGGTTTGGGATTGTAATTTCAAATAATGAATTAAGGCTTTTCGATCCTTTAAAAAAGTCTCGGGATGATAATCACTCCAAAAAAGCACTCTTTTCTCATTTCCAACGCGATTACAGTGGCGTTCAAATTCGCTCATTTCATGTTGGAGTAGCTTCTCCAATTCTTGGATTCTTTTTCTTAAGTGGTGATCTAAAAGCTTTAGCGTCCATTGCTTGTCTTTTTTAAAAGTCACCACTTCTTGGGGGAAAGCGTGCAGGGTTGCCTGCACCGTTAATAAATGCTTACCAATTGGAGATTTTTCCCAAAGCTGAAAAGCAGGGCTCTCTGGCAAAAAGGCTAAGGGAAAGACAGATCGGGACCGGTCGATATTATTAATAATAAAAAAAGCATTAAATAGAGTAATTAAAGATGGAGAGGAAAGTGCTTCTGGCAGTTTGGCTGGGGGAAACTTTATCGAACTGACCTCAAGGCTATCACACCCGAAAGGAAGAGGGGTACGATAAAAAAATGGCATCCGAATATCATCTCTTTGCTCTCTCTTAAAGAAAAAATTTATAAAAACATTCTTCACCCTTTCCATATTTTTATTAAGTCGTTCTATCACTAGATAAACGCTATCGCTATTGATCTCTGAAAGATGAATTTCTTTGAAAAGGTCTCGATTCAAATAGCTATGCAAAAGAATCTGCAAGCCGTGGAGGCTTACCACATCGGCATTTTCATACTCATAAAAAAGAATGTCGCGAAAAGCTCTCTTCTGCTCCTGCTCGCTGTCGCATAAAATACGCAGCAAGTAGGACATAAAATGAGAAGGCATATCGATCATTGGCCTTGCCCAAGATTGATTAGAAAATAAAGGATCTGCTGAAAGATAAGCACGGGGAGTTAAAGCTTGCTTGGTCAACTTATCTGCGATATCAAGAGGGATCTCTTGAAATAAGAAATCATAGATATCGTTAAATGGCCGATGACTTTCATCAAAATGATAGGATGCCTGCTGAGGAGGTTGGCATAAAAGTTGTCTTTTTCTAAATACAAGCCTTTCAGCTTCATCTTCTTCGGGAACATTGGATTTTAAAATTCTCTCGATAAGTTCAAGTTCTTCTTTCTTACCTAGCAAAAGATCCGCTAACATGATCTTATGATATTGCAAATAGGACAGATAATCATTTTTAGCTACCTTCACACTCTTCTCTTTTAGATTGAGATCATTTTTTCCTTCGTTTTGAAGCTTGATAAGAGCCAAATAAGAAAGAACCCCATAAAGATAAGGTTGTTTGCGTAAACAAATAATCGATGCTTCTTGAAAACGTTTAACGAGCTCCTCCTCTGCATTAGAATAAAGCGTATCTTTCCAACAGGCTGTTAATAATTGCTTTGCTTTAACAAATTCTTCTGAAAGAGTGCAGACAAAAGCTAAGAACAACCTTTCCTCTAATGACAAAGTTTTTAACCCGCCATCCACATACTCATAGATGTAGGCTGTATTTCTTTTGAGATGGATTTCATTTTGGTTCAATCTCAATTTTTTATGAAAAGGCCCCTCACTGCCATATTGTGGGACAAAAGATGAATTGGGGATGAATACATATAGCTTTCTGTTCTTTTTAATAAGCAAGTAATTGGAGAATTTATTAAAAACAGGAGAATGGTCAAAAAGAACTTCACCATCTTTCAATGGTCCTTCACTTGTTATGTAAAAGGCATGATGCTTAGGAACCAGGGTAAGCCCATGATGCTTTAATTCAATTTTTTGAATGCTATCCTTTATGTCTACCCAGATGTGTAGCTTATTAAAAAATTCTACCTTTATTAAACTTGCAATGGCAGATGGAAATTGAGCCGTTTTTAATCTTAACTTTTCAAGGTTTAATAAATATAAGCCTGTTTTTAAATCTTTAATTTTTAAAGCCATTGATTTCTTTTTGATGGCTACTATCTCACATTGATAAACTGCTTCCTCAAGGTTGTAACCCACCCAAAACATTCTTTTTTCATTTTCAACGGAACGAATCTGCCAACCTCTTTGAAGGCGATTTAATGTAAAAGCCAATTCCCCCAGTGGTTGAATTTGATAATTAACGCCACGCAGTTTTAATTCTGATAAGCCTTTTTTTCTTAGGGTAATTAAACCATCTTGTGATTGCACTTGGTTCTCTAAACTGTAAAACTTCTGCTCTCGATCGATGCTGAATAATTTAGTATACTGTTCTCTAAAACTTTCCGGCAGCTTGCTCAGATAGCTGCTATCTGCCAAAAAAATCCGACAATCTATCAGATTAAACTTATAATCTTGGCAGCTAAATTCTAAATTGTCTTGTTCCCATGTATAGGCATTCGCATTAGGAAATAAGGCTGCCATAAAACTATTGAGAAGATGATCTTTATTTTCCTGCAAAGCTACTTCAAGAGGATAAATTAAATGGCAATAGGCCTTTTCAATTTCCAACTTTAATGACGAGGAAACATCTAAAAGATCTAACTGTACTTTACTTAGCAACACCTTTAATGCTTCTTGGACTTGAAGCTGCTTTTTATGCCGATGCATAAAAACATGTAAAAAGTAAACCTTTTGTAAAAGAAGCTCATCCTTGGTTTTCTTAGCGGCAGCCAAGAGGACTGAAAGCTGCTGATGAAGATTGAGTTTATTTTGAAGGTAAAATGGGTCCTTTAAAAATGCTTCGACCTTTAAGCTTAAATTAATGACTTCACAAGCCAACCCCAACTTTGAAGGTTTATGTATATAAAAATTTAAAAGTTTCTCTAAGAGATTTTCAATCTGACTTAGGGTACCAGGAGTATTTCGAAGGGTTTGATGGAGTAATCCCTTTTCTAAAAACACCCTACTTAATACAAAAGCTGCATTCTCATAAAGTAAAGGGTTTTCCGAAAAGATCTGAATAGCATGATGAAGCTTTAAACGACCTGAGGCTAAAATTTCAATGAGCTTTTGCCTCGTTGAAATGTCTGCAAAGCACTCCAGCCCCTTGGCTTTACTAGCTAATCCCTCATTTTGAGACAATTTCGAAAGATAGATTTGATTTTCGCCTTGGTGTAACATCTTAAGGCAACTTTCCTCATCCAAGCATTCAATTGCAAAGCTAACAGAACCATTAGAACCTCGTCGCTTGTTTGATTTTTTAAAGCATAAGCTGACGATGAAAGAACTTTCATTCACAAAACTGGGTGGGAGAGAGAAAATAAAAGGATTTTGCTTCTTTGTCAAAAAATCTAGAATGGTACTCAAGCAAGGCCACTTTTTGTCCTCAAAAAAAAGTGCGTCATCATACCAACGAATGTAAAAAGCCACTTCTCTTAAAATAGAATATTCTTGAGGAAGTAAACCCTCCATTGAAAAAAGATAAGCAACCAAATGACAAAGCGAAAAGTCTGATTGGCTTTTCTTGTTAATTTTTTTAATGACTTTAGGTTGCTTTTTCAAAAATTCACTGAGCAAACGAAAATCATTGACCGCACGATGGGAACCATCCTCGACTAAAAAGGTTATCTCCCCTGCTTTTGAGGGATACTCCAACAGCTTTGGTTTGCCTGCATTTCGATTAAAATAGTATTTTTTTAATTGATCAAAACGGTGATGCTCAATCAAGGTGTCAAGGCTTGGTGCTGGATTTTTGCCATCAAAATAAAAATCTAAAATTTTAAAAGAAATCGCATACTGCTCTAGTTTAAGATTTTTTTTTGTAGAAAGATGACTAGCATGACATTCGATTAAAGAAAAAAGATGGTAAAAGTTAAGATAGATCTTCCCTTGATTAGCAAAAGGATGACCCTGTCTTTGCACAAGGATTAGACATTCTAAGTAACTAACGAATAAATTTTTTAACTCGGACAATAACTCTTGATCACCTCTTAGTTTATCACTAGGTAAAGGAAGGTGAACAATCATATTTTCTAAAAATGACAAAGCTTTAATCGGGTTGCTTTTAATGTTTTCAACAAAAGTAGCCTGATTTTTGAGATAATCAACGTTTAATGAAGGTTGAATCGGAGGAAGAGGATGCGATTCTTTTATGGACCCACTGTCACTTAGGGGCTGATTATTATCGAAAAAATGATTTAGTTTTCTCAATAAAAAAGTTGTTTTAGTTTTGTTACTTCTTAGCCAATCGCTTAAAGTTCGAGATGGGCATTTGAAAGTTACCATCTTCACTAACTTATCCACCTGATAGCCAAGGGATAAAACGGAAAGAGCTTCTCTGCTCGCACGTCTCTGTTCGTCCTCGTTATCTCCTTTACTTAAAAAGCCATGGTGAAGCTTTTCTGCATCCGTTGCTAATTTCTTGCTCCCCCACTGCAAAAGTTCTTTTTGATGGGATTCTAAGCTTTTCCCTTTATGCTGTTCAAGATAGGCAGCTAACGTCCAAAATTTAATTTGAAAAAGAAGCCTTCTCGCATTTTCTAAACCAAAGTAATACTTTAAATACAGCTTGGCAACAGCCCAAGTGCAATTTCCTGATTTTTGGGGTGTTATTTGAAATTTGGAAGCTTCATGGTCTAACCATTTTCCTTTTAAAAGAAAAAGAAGCTTTTGGTAGATATCCTTCGGCTTAATTCTTTGAATTGGATCATAATTATGTAGCCAGATATCGAAATAGGTTTCCCAAAAAATAGCACATAGAAGATCACTTTCTTGAATCTCTACTATTTTAACATAACCTTGGTTCCTTATCTTATAGTCAGAGTATTCTTGGTTAAATAGAGACCCATCTCCAACATTAAAGCAACTAAAAATATAACTGCCTTCCGCATCTTTTTCGATTTCTGCAAGCATGGCATGCTCACTCCAACCAAAAGGCAGAATTAAAACCTCGTTAGTTTTTAATTGAAGGATATGCCGCGTTAGTTGCTGAATAGCTATGGGAACCTTCTGATTAAGCTCGCCTTTTGAAGCCATTTCCTTTAGTTTAAAGAGGTCATAAGTTTTCTCTAACGTTTTAATGAATGGCGCGAAAGAAGGCTCTGGCAAAGATTGGTCAAGTAATGGCAAAATAAATTTTAGATAGTCAAGCTATTAATCGGTAGGTCACCTTCAAACGAAGTATCTCTAATAAGATCTGCACAAAGGATATGAGCAAACAGCCTATCGTCAATAGCATAGGAAAAAAAAGATGGATAGCGTGTCTTTAAATAACGATAGATGCTATCTAAAAACTCATTTCTTTCTTCCCCTTCTTTAAGGCACCATAATTTAAAGAAACACTCCTCAGCATCTAAGTTCATCGATAAGACGCCTTCAGATGGTGATCTTAGAGAAGAAGGGACCAATGGGGGTTGTGGATAGCTTAAGATAGGAAGAGGAATCGTTAAATCAGGTGTCATTATTTTTCCTAAAAAAATTAATTAAAAAATTCTAAAAGAAAAATAATTAAAAAATCACCCTCATTCCTACAGGAATTAAATATTAATTATATTTTTTATTATAATAAGTCAACCTTAAATTTTTGTTTCTTAATAGTTTTATTCCTCTTAATGCCTTGTGAAAAAAAATGTACCTAAAAAAAAAATTTACTGATTGAATAGGACTTTGCTCTTCAGTCATTCTAAAGGACCCTACATGGCTAAATGGTTACTCTTACTTTTAACGTTGGCTGTCTCTTGCCAAGATCAGAAACATGAGCAATCTCCTCCGCAAACAGTAGAGGTAACTGTTTTTGAAACAAATGCAAATACTATTCCTGCCATTTTTGAGTATGTCGGCGTCGTTCAAAGTTCGCACCCTGTAGAAATTCGAGCCCGTGTTGAGGGTTATTTGGATAAAATTGCCTATACGGAAGGCGAGCTTGTCCGTAGAGGTCAGTTGCTGTTTCAAATTGATCCAAGGCCATTCGTCGCTGCCCTTGATAATGCCAAAGGCCTTTTAGCAAGATATGAAGCTGAACTTTGGGATGCACAACAAGCTGTAGCAAGATTTAAGCCGTTATACGAAAAAAAAGCGGCAAGTAAACGAGACTTAGATAGTGCAACGGCCCAACTTTTAGCATCAGAAGCAAACGTGGATTCGGCAAAAGCCCAGGTGAGAGAAGCTGAACTTAACTTAAGCTATACGGTCATTCGTTCTCCAATTAATGGCGTCTCTAGTAAATCGAATTTTCGCGAAGGTGCTTTAATTACCCCGGGATCTAATGGGCTTCTCACTACTCTTTACGTCATCGACCCTATTTGGGCTTATTTTAACATTTCTGAAGGTGACCTTTTAAAGTATCGTGAAGAAGTGGCTAAAGGACAGCTTATTTTTCCAAAAGATCTGCGATTCGACGTAGAACTTGTATTATCTGACGGCTCTCTTTTTTCAAGTCGAGGCAAAGTGAACTTTGCTGACCCATCTTTACAGCAGACGACAGGAACCATGTTAGTACGAGCAGAATTTGCTAATCCTGACAATCAGCTAAGGCCCGGACAATTTGTCAGAGCAAAGGTTTTGGGAGCCATTAGGCCTAACGCTATTTTGATCCCACAAAAAGCCGTTTTACAAGGGCAAACAGGCATGTACATTTACACTGTAAACCAAGACAATAAAGCTGAGCGAAAGGTCGTTGTACCAGGTGATTGGTATAAAAGCTACTGGATCATTAAATCTGGCTTACAAGCCGGAGAACGCGTTGTCGTTGATGGCGTTAACAAAGTTCAAAATAACACGCAGTTAAAAATTAAAGAAGTTAGCTCTTTCCATGAGGATTAAAAAATCTATAAATGATATCTCATTTCTTTATCGATAAGCCTATCTTTGCAAGCGTCATTTCTATTTTAATCACCTTGGCAGGATTAGTTGCACTTAAAAATTTACCTATTGAGCAATATCCAAACATCACCCCCCCTCAGGTTGTTGTCAGTACGAGCTTTACAGGAGCAGATGCCAATACGGTAGCTGAAAATGTTGCCTCTCCTATTGAACAACAGGTCAATGGTGTAGAAAACATGATCTACATGTACTCGCAAAATTCTTCCTCTGGGGAGATGATGTTAAACGTTTTTTTTGAAATTGGCAGTAATCCCGATATGGCCCAAGTTAACGTACAAAATCGCGTTAACACAGCCCTGCCCCGGCTTCCCCAAGAAGTCCAAAGAGTAGGCGTTACCGTTAACAAACAAACGCCCAATATTCTTCTCTTTATCAACGTCCAAGCAAGAGATGGTAATTTAGATGATATTTTTGTTAGTAACTACACTTCAATCAATATTGTGGATGAGCTATTACGGGTAGATGGTGTTAGTAATGCCCAGGTTGTTGGCGCAAGAGATTATTCTATGCGCTTATGGCTGCGTCCCGATCGCATGGCACAATTAGCAATTACAGCCATTGATGTCGTCAATGCCATTCGTGAGCAAAACCAGCAATTTGCTATTGGGCAAATCGGTCAGGCCCCTACTCCTCATCCTGTAGAATTGACAATCCCTATTATTGCAAAAGGACGCTTAATTACACCCGAAGAGTTTGAAAACATTGTGTTACGCGCTAACCCCGACGGCTCCATGGTCCTTTTAAAGGATATCGGTCGTGCTGAGTTAGGTGCTCAAGATTATAGCGTTAATACCCGACTTGATGGTAAGAGCACAGCCGCTATAGCGATCTACCAACAATTTGGTGCAAATGCGTTAGATGTGGCAGAAAGAGTCAAGGCAACAATGCAAAGGTTGGAGAAGAATTTTCCTCAGGGGCTTACTTATTCTATCCCCTATGACACAACAAAGTTCATTCAAGCTTCCATAAAAGAAGTAATGCAAACTATTTTTGAGGCAGCTGTCCTCGTTGTTATTGTCACTTACATTTTCTTACAGAATATCCGTGCTACCCTCGTTCCTATTTTAGCACTGATTGTCTCTATAATTGGCACTTTTGCTGGCATGTACTTATTAGGCTTTTCAATTAATACCCTTACTCTCTTTGGCCTTGTATTAGCCATTGGAATTGTCGTTGACGATGCGATTGTCGTGATTGAAAATGTCGAACGCAATGTAAGGGAGTTTGGTTACTCGGCAAGAGAAGCTGCCATTCACGCGATGGAAGAGGTCACTGGGCCTATCATTGCGATTGTGTTTGTCCTTTGTGCCGTTTTTATTCCTGTAGCATTTTTAGGAGGCATTGCAGGTCAGCTTTATCGGCAATTTGCGATTACGATAGCCATTTCAGTCATCATTTCGGGTATCGTTGCATTGACATTAAGCCCTGCCATTGCAGCCCTATTGCTGAGAAAGCAAGCGCAACCAGGAAAGTTTGCTAATCTATTTAATCATTACTTTGATAGGTTCACCCAGGTTTATCTTAAAGTTACTCAATGGCTAATTCATAAAACATACCTTTCCCTTGCCATTTTCTTTGCCCTAGTCGTTGGACTCATCCTTCTAGCTCATTTTATACCAACTAGTTTTGTACCCAATGAAGATCAAGGCTACCTTATGGCCATTTCTAACTTACCGGATGGAGCGAGCTTAGACAGAACGACCGCTGTTGACGAAAAAATTTATGAAATTGCTCAAACAAATGAAGCTGTAGAGCACATGGTTTCCCTGTCCGGCTTTAGCCTGTTAGACGGGTTAAATCGAACGACAGTCGGTGCAAACTTTTTAGTTCTTAAAGATTGGGCAGAAAGAACGACACCTAGCACCCAGCTAAACGCGTTATTAAAATTTTTCAATGAAAAGTATAGTAAAATAACAGAAGCTTTAGTCCTCACCTTTAGCCCGCCAGCTATCCAGGGTTTAGGAACGGTGGGTGGTTTTGAGTTTTGGATTGAAAATAGAGGCGCCTCCGGCATGGAAGGTTTAAGCCATGCCGTTGCAGAGTTTTTAGAAGAATCTATTAACTACCCCTCGCTAACAAACCTGACAACTACTTTTCAGGCCAATAATATGCAGCTTTTTGTCGATCTTGATCGCTATAAGGCTCGCTCCTATGGTGTCAGCATTGCCGATGTCTTTCAAACTTTACAGGTTCTTCTCGGGTCCTTGTATGTCAATGATTTTAATAAATTTGGTCGAACTTTTCGTGTCACTGCACAAGCAGAGCCTGCTTATCGCTATAAAATTGATGATATCGGGGAAGTCTACGTACGCTCATCCACAGGTGATATGATACCTATGAAGTCGCTAGTCACTTTAAAGTACGTATCTGGCCCCACTATTGTTAGCCGTTTTAATGGGTTTAATGGGGCAAGGATTCTTGGTCAAGCGGCTCCTGGCTATAGCTCTGGACAAGCAATGGATACCATGGAGGAAATTGCAAGAAAAACCCTTCCACAAGATATGACCTTTGCTTGGAGCGGGGAATCGTTCCAAGAAAAAGCGACTGGAGGTACTGCGAGCTCAGTTCTTCTTGGTGGTATCGTTGTTGTTTTTCTTGTTCTAGCCGCGCTCTATGAAAAATGGTCTCTCCCCTTTGCCATTATTTTAGCGGTACCGTTTGGCTTATTTGGAGCTTTTTTAGCAATTCTTATAAGAGGGATTTCTAATGACGTTTATTTTCAAGTGGGGTTAGTTACTCTTATCGCTTTATCAGCTAAAAATGCGATTTTAATTGTTGAATTTGCCGTTATCAAACGCAATGAAGGAATGCCCATCATTGAAGCAGCACTAGAGGCCGCTCGTTTACGATTTAGAGCAATTTTAATGACCTCTCTCACTTTTATTTTTGGTGTCGCGCCTTTAGCAATTAGTACGGGTGCGGGGGCAAATAGCCGCCATTCAGTTGGGACAGGGGTTTTAGGAGGCATGATTAGCGCTACCTTTTTTGCCGTCTTTTTCGTGCCTTTTTTCTACCGAATCATTGAAGAATTAGCTGAAAAATTAAAGAAACCAAAAAAAGCACATGAAATCCAAGAGTAACGTTCTATTCTGCCTGCTTTTTTTACTGCTATCCCTGCATTCTTGTGTCTTGTACCCAAGATATCAAAGAACAATTGATGAGTTGCCTGAAGGTTGGCGTGTCGAAAGCAACCATACTTCCACCATTGCTAATTTTAACTGGTGGCAAGAATTCAATGACCCGGTTTTAAATGAGTTGATTTGCGAAGCTCTCGACTATAACAAAGACTTGAGAATCGCGATTGCAAGAGTTTATGAATTTTATGCTAGCTATGGCATTGCTCGCTCATATTTGCTTCCCGAATTAACAGGCTCTAGCTATTTTCAACGTCAGGAAATTTCTCTAGAGTCCTTTAACATTGATGGTTTGTCTCCTAATCAAATCATTAGAACGATGAATACCTATAATGTTTACTTAAATTTAAGTTATGAACTTGACCTATTTGGTCGGATTAGAAGTTTATCCGATGCAGCCTTGCATGATTATTTAAGTCAAATTGACGCAAGAAGAGGCGTCATTTTAACCCTTGTGACCTCCGTCGCAAAAGCTTATATCGAGTTGAGGCTCTTTGATAAACAGCTTAAAATCGCCCAAGACACCTATGCATCGCGTGTTGCTTCATATGAACTCGCGATTTTACGTTTTGAAGGCGGCCTCACATCCGAACTTGAGGTCAAACAAGCTGCATCTGAAGTAGATGTCGCTTTAGCGCAAGTTAAGCAGTTAGAAATAAAAATACCTCAGCACGAGAATCTCCTCAGTATTTTAGTCGGAAAAAATCCTCAAGCTATTCCTAGAGGTCAAACCCTCGATACGCTTGTGCGTCCCACAAATATTCCGGCAGGACTGCCATCGGAGCTCTTAGAGCAAAGACCGGATATTATGCAAGCTGAGCAACAGCTTCTTGCTGCTAATGCAAGAATCGGAGAAGCAAGAGCTCAATTTTTTCCTCTAGTTCAGTTAACAGGATCCTATGGCAATATTAGCCTAGAGCTAAGTCACTTATTTACTGGTGGCTCCACACAGTGGAACTATATGCTTTCTTTTCTTCAGCCTTTATTTAACGCCAACCGCCTTACATACCAAGTAGATGTGGCAGAAATGCGTAAATTGCAAGCTCTATATGAATACCAAAAAACTGTCCAAAATGCCTTTAGAGAGGTTAATGATGCTTTAATCGGCCATAAGAAAACCCTTGAACTTATCGAAGTTCAAGGAAATAGAGTCCAAACCTTGCAGGAATACTTAGAGCTAGCTAAGTTGCAATATGATAACGGTCAAACTGACTACCTAAGCGTTTTAGATGCCGAAAGGAATTTATTTTCAGCGCAACTTGATTTAGCTCAGACACAAGGCGATGGCTTTATTACTTTGGTTAATCTTTATGGTGCGTTAGGAGGCGGCTGGGTCGTCGCTGCTGACCGAGCGCAAATTTCGTGTCCTTGATAATCGCATAAAAGCTAGACATTCCAAAAACGAAGATGCTATTTTTTTTGCGTGAGGTGCACCATGAAGCAAATTTTTAAATATTTATTTTTCCTATGTCTAATCTGCCAATCTTTATCCGCAGAAGAGAGAATATCTAGTAATGCCACAAGTATTTCTTTACCTAAAAGCATTTCTTTTGATTATCACGATCAGGAATACCATCTACGATTAACGGGCATCGCAACGAGAACTAAATTCTTTGTCAAAGTTTATCGTATCGCAAGTTACCTTGAACAGGATGCTTTTGCGCAGGGCCCTCTTCTTGAAGAAATCATGAATGATCACTGGGTTAAGCAATTAAGTATCCAGTGGATTCACGACGCTGGTTCACAGCGCGTTAAGCATGGATACCTAGAAGCCTTTCAAAATTCCTTGCCGAAAGAAACTTTACTGAGGTTACAACCAGAGATTCAGTTATTCCTTTCCTTCTTTAGAAAAGATATGCGCATTGGTGATATCCTTATTTTTAGATGGTTGCCCGGCGGTCATATCGAGTTTCTGATTAACGAGGAAGTGAGCGGAATGATAGACAATGTAGAGTTTGCAAAAGCTTTATGGGGTCTCTGGTTTGGAAGTAAGAATATTGTCAATCGAGATAATTTATTAGGCGCTAATTAGTTAATTACCCAACCAAACAATTTATTAAAATAATAATTTAATGTTATTATTATAATAAATTGTTACAGGGAGGGTTTATATGAATGTTAATTCTAATCACCCGGGTTCCTTAACTTCATCTCAGTCTTCTTCAAACGAGGAGATAGGGTCTCCGCCTCCGTCAAGCTCTCGCATTAGTACAGAACTTACCCAGCAGAACATTTTAGAAAATAATAATAACCATCCTTCATCGCCGCTTTCTGGTAAAGGAGTTGAGGTGCTTACGGGTGAGCCTTTTCCTCAAAATATAGAACCACTTTCTCAGCAAATTATTTTGGGCAAATCTTCGATCAAGCAGGAAGGCGGACATGCGGGTGCCTTTAGAGACAACAACAACGGAACGATCACTAAGACGACCTCTTCAGATGAAGCAACCATGTACACAAAGATCCGAAATGAAGAGGATGCGACCTTTGCTTCTCTTAGAAGCATTACTCCCGCCATACACGAAGTAAATGGCAAAGAAGTAACAATGGAGAAGCTAACACACCCGTTTAACAACCCGACCGTTCTAGATATCAAGTTAGGAAAAAAAACTTTTTCTAAAACAGTAAATGAATTTCGCACCGGTCAATCCCAAAAATTTAAAAAACTTAAACAAAAACTTGTCGACTGGATCGTTGCAAGAGATTTTAGAGTTATCAAGGGTAACGGTGCCAAAGAAAGGTATCAAGCAGCAAAAAATTCGGAGACAACAATTAGGCAAGATATCTCAGAATCAGGTATTGACCTTGGCCTTCTCCGTAATAAGCTTGACGAGATCCAACAAAGACTCGATGCAGCTCCCGTTGCTTTCTATGGGCATAGTTTGCTCTTTGTGATGGGAGAAAATAAAGAGACGGGCGAACCAGATCTCACGATTAAGTTAATTGATATTGGCCATTACTTAACAGCAGATGAAGCTGAGAACAACCCATCCTTGAAAAGAACTTATGACGAGCTTCGCGCAAACACCAACGTTGCCATCGAGCAATTAAAGGATTTCATAGCAGAATTAGCAGAACGTGAGTCTTAGTTGACAACAGATCATCATTACGCTAATTTTTAAAGAATGAAAAAGTTAGCGTTAGTGACTGGAGCATCAAAAGGAATAGGAGCAGCACTTGCTACCAAGCTTGTGAAGCTAGGCTTTCAAGTGATAGGGATTGGACGAGATTTGCAGAACCTAGAGAAGCTGAAACATGAACTAGGCTCGCCCTTCTCCTTTTATCTTTGTGACCTTGCTAAGCCCAATGAAATCCGGGACATTTCTTTGCAGTTAAAAAATAACAACCTCTGCCCTTCTCTCTTTTTTCTTAATGCAGGGATTGCAGGTGAAAAGGCTGCAGAACAAACCCCATGTATCGATGCTGAATTTCATAGGCAAATGATGGCCGTTAACTACTTTGGCGTCATTGATTGGGTCTCTTGTTGGCAAGAAGAATGCCAGCAGAATGGTGGGGCAACTTTTGTGGTGACAAGTTCGATTAATGCTATCTTTGCCCCCCCAACTGGTAGCGCCTATGCGGCTTCAAAAGCTGCGGTTTCAAAGGCGTTCGAGGGTTTTGCCCTGACTTATTGCTATACCAATTTAAGATTCGCTGTTGTCTACTCAGGACCTGTTGCCACTGAAGGATTAAAAGGAACGGTTCCCTTCACCTGGTCAGCAGAAAAAATGGCTAATTATATTGTAAGCAAAGTTTTAAAAAATAGAACTAAGCTAGAACCTTCTTGGTTTTATTCGGTGGTCGCTCGCCTGCTAAGAACCCTTCCCTATCGCTGGGTGAATCGCTTGCTTGGCACCTAAATACCTTAAAGGAAAGGGATTTTTTAATCTAATGGGCTCTTTAACGCGAGCGTAGAGGTACCACTGCCAGCTCATTATTGATGATCAAATGGCAGACAGCATTCATATATTCCAAAGAGGACCAGTCTTTCTTATTACCGATAATAAATAAGCGCTTTTTGGCACGGCTAACAGCTACATTCAACAGGTTTGGCTTGGCACTCACCAGCCGTTTAGCGCTTGGTTTTTGAGGGTCTCCTCCTAACACTAATATAACAACATCGGCTTCCTTTCCTTGCATTTTATGAATGGTGCCTACATCTATATTAGGACGCAATTTTCTATAGCTAAAAAGCTTTTCTTCTATAGATTTAAACGGTGTTATAAGAAAGATACGATCAACATGTACAGGGATTTCATCTAATAAAGCGCGTAAAGCCCTCCCTTCTTCTGGGATCCAATGCTTTTCAGCAACTTGGCTCCTTACATCTATCCAACAGCTTTCTCTCATCTCTAAACTCTTTTCTGAAGTACCAAATAGCATGAGGTCATCATAAAAAACACTGTTGATAATATCAAAAATAGGCCTATTACAACGCCTATGAACTCTTAGAGGCATGCTAAGCCAATGCTGTTTATTGTTAATGGTAAGATAGGTACCAAAGTGACTCACACGATCTGCCAATGCTTGCACAGATGCTTTACTAGGCAGCCATATATCCTCCACGGCATAATGCTGTCTTAGAGCTTCTTGAGCTGTAAGAGGCATTGCAACCACAGGTTCTAACTGTAATTGATCACCTATAATGACCGTACGTTTTGATCGCCAAATAGCACCAACAGATGCTTGTGGATGAGCCTGCCCAGCCTCGTCGATAAAAAGCCACCCCAGCTTCTCTCGACCTATTTTTCTAAACAATCGGGCAAAGGAGGCAAAGGTGGTAGAAACAATAGGAACTACGAAAAAAAATGTCGTCCACGCTGATTCGATATCTCGTGCGCTCATTTTGATGCCACTTGTTCCCAGTAGCCATTGATAAAGATGCTCAAGATTATCGAGAAATCTTTCTTTATTTAAGCTGATAAACTCTTGATGCAATTTTAATGCTTCTAAGAAGAGTCTTTCCCGAGCTTCACGCCATTCAGGACAGTCCCATATCGCCGCTTGCTCTCTTTGATACTCATTAGCTAACCATTCATGAAGAGAAGGAATTTCAACGAAATTTGCCTCCTCGCATTGCTTCAATAAGTGTTCTGAACGTTTTATCTCTTCTGCAACCTCTTTTAGACGCTGTTTTTTAGCAAGGCCTATTTCCTCTAACTCTAACAACGCCTCTTCTGCCTGCTGGGAGCTTCTTTTAAAAGATTCCACTTGCGCTTCATACCTCTCAACTTCTTCTTGATAGAGAGCCTTTTTGCTTTTCCATTCAAAGAAAGCTTGGCTAAAGGAAACAATGATTTCTAAAATGCTTGGGAACTGGTTCTGATGTTCCTTGCGCTTAAGGTAAGCAAGATCTAAGAGTTGTTGCTGGTTGGTTAGAAGAGTGAGTTCTCGTGTTTTAATTTTTTTCAATCCCACGTATTGTTGCTTTAACGTCTGAATGTCCTTAGCCAATTCACTATTTTCTTGTTTTAGCTCTTCTAACTTTTGCGAAGTATGATAAAAAAAACTAAGAAATGCCCTTATTTCTTGTTCTTTAGCTAGCGCAGCCTGAAAACGCTTAACAGAAGCCTTCCAATTGACAGACCCTGAGTTAGAGGATAAATATTCCTTAAAGCCTGCTTTTTTGTTGGACAGCCAAAATTTACTAAAAAAGGCATTGCAATTTTTTTTGCTTCCTAAGCGAGCTGTTATTAAGCCCCATGCTGGCTTACCCAATACATTCGTGCTAATATCTTTAAAGTAGTCATACTTTTCAAGCCACTTAGGGTCTATCGCTTCTTTTTTAGGCATTTCTAAAGAAATATTATCTACTGCACCATTGTTGTTAGAAGCTACGATCATCTCATAACCTTGAAATTGCTCCTTCCAATGAGAAATCATCTGAGGTTGATGGGCATTTGCAAACGCTTCTTGCGGTGCATCAAGTCCGGATAAGAGGATTGCTCGTTCTACCACAACAGCAGCAAACGCATCCCTTAGTAGGGTCGTTTTTCCAGTACCTGGAGGCCCATTAACAGCTAAAAGGCCTGGCTGGTTTTTAAGATCTTGGTTGATCACGTTTATAGCGAATTGCTGGCTTAATGCTAAGGAATAACTCCCATTGGAAGGCCAACATCCTTTAGGGAAAAGATGTGGCGCGGTGTAATGATAAGAAAGAGAAGGATCTTTCCTAAGGTCAAACCGCTTTATATTTCGTTGTGGGGCTAAAATTTTTTCTAAGCCATTGCCACATTCACCTCTTAAAATTGATTGCTTAACTAGATGCAAATCTTGGATAAAAAAACTGTTAAGTGGCGGCAAATCTCGGTGTTCTTGCTCCTCATTTAAACGATCTTCTTCTGATTGCTTATCCACAAGAATTGCTTGGACGCGTACTCGAACGGATGGTAAGAAACTTTCTAACTTTAGTTGTTTAAGGATACGCTCAACAGCATGGTTTAACTTTGCATAAGCCCCATTATCGTCCGATAAGTTTTGGAGAATCCCTTTGAAATTTTCTGCCAAATCTCGTGTTAAATTCTCTTCAAGATGATCAATTAACTCAGGCTCTTGATTAATAATACACCTAATTGCCCATGCACAATTTGAAAGAACAAATGATCCATCTATCAACTCTCCCCTAGAAGAAGCGTTAAAAGCAAAAGTGCACGTGTCCCCATGCGTTATTCCTTTTTCTATCTCCTCGTCCTTCCCATAGAATTTTTCAATGGCATCTTTCACAGACTGCAAAGAATATAAACCACAGAAAACGGAATAACGCCATTCTTTATTGTTTGCGCATGGTTTTATTTGTAATGGATGACTTTTTTCCCAGGGCGCAGGGCCTCCCTCTAGCAAATCAAAAATATGCTTATCTTCTAACTTTGGAACGGCCTGCGGTGTAAAAAATTCTATTGCACGCCAATAATCTAAGATTTTAACAAGCTCGTCTTGTTGAGAATCTATCATTATCCGCTACTTAGTTTATTTGAAGAAGTAAGTTAAATTCTTATTTATTTTTTCACAACTGATTTAACAAGTTTTTTATAATAAATCAGTTAGCTGTATATTTCTCATTAGAAATTTGAGCTAAAGTATTTCTACCAAATGTACATGAAGATGCGCTCTGGAAGGAAGGGTTTCTAAAGATTGTTTCAGAAGCCAAGCAAGCGTCCAGGGTTATTGAGTAATTGTAAGCTATTTTTTTCCCTATTAAGCCTGTTTCTCAATAGACTTTGTTAATGTCACATTTTGAGCTTTAAGACAAGCGACCGTTTTAACCTGGTCACCACCATTGCCTCCTTTTAAAAGAGCTTCTCTACTCACTTTTCGAAACCTTGAACGATGTTTTTTTTTTGTGAAGGAAGTGTCACCATCTTTTTGTGTTTTTCATAAATAGCAATGGATAAAGCTGTCTTTTCCAATTTACATAGATTCCACCGATCCATTTCTAGCCGCTCGATGTAGTAGGGTTTCTTTTGACAAAGGGATTCTCTGATTAACAATGCTTCGATGAAGCAGCAATTTTAAAATATTTAAATGGTGATTTTCCACTGCAATCCTTGCTAAGGACCCATTTAATAGCCATGAAGGTTGCTCATCGGAATCAGCACCTTTTGTTAAAAGCAAAATAACAATTGATTCTCGCTTATTCTTAATGGCAACTTCTAACAAGGATCTACCTTGATGATCCTTGAGACGAACCTCGTGTTTTTCATTGGTTAATAGGTCGACAAGTGCTTTATAACCTTTGCCTAGGACCAAATTAATAAATCGATCGATGATGAGTACTGCGGCTCACTTGGATCAAAGCAAATATGAGGTGAGGGTAATCGAACAAACAACACGTCGATAAAAAGGCATCTATCTTTTCTTGATCCATCCCTTAAAGAGAACACAACAATGTTAAAATAACCCTCTGTAAATGGAATTCTTCCACCGGAAGATGCGGCAACGTAAACAAAATCCATTTCCTAACAGAAGGAAAAACGATTAATTCAGGGTGATCATCCAATAGGTTTTTTATTTTATCCGTAATCTTTAGCTCAAGCCAGTCATCTACATGCTTTAACAGCTTATGTTTTATTGGCAGACTGGTAGCTGCTTTTTAAGCAGCTTATAGCCCCCCTCGTGCCATATCAGCACAATTTCATTGGTTAGCGTGTCAAAATATTATATCCTACTAACTAAAACAAACTTAGATCATCAAGGAGGGCTATGGACCATGCTTTAACTCTACCAAAAGATATTCAATTAGCAAAAACCCATGAGGCTATCCGCTCCTGCTATCCTCTCATTCTACAGCTAAGGCCTCACATTTCTGATGAAGATCTTTTTGTCAAACAAATTATAAGGCAAATAGAAGATGGCTATCATTTAGTTTACATTCAAGATGAAGAAGGTATAAAAGCATTAGCAGGCTTTCGACTTCTTGAATTTTTGGCTTGGGGGAAGATTCTCTACGTTGATGATCTGATTACAGATACCAATTTTAGAAAAACTGGTCACGGAAGCAAGCTATTGAAATGGTTAATTGAACACGCAAAAAAGGTAGGTTGTAACCAAGTTCACTTAGATAGTGGATCACACAGACATGATGCCCATCGCCTGTATTTAAATCATGGGTTCAAAATAATTGGCTATCATTTTTCCCTAGATTTTAGCGGCATCAAAAATCCCCAAAATTTGGATGTCCGGTAATATACTTACTCTATAGGTTTTGCCACAAATAACCATAACTACTAAATTGACAGAGAAAAGATAAGTCTGATAGTGACTGTGTAAGTAAGTTCTTATAAACGGATATTTATGCTTTTCAAAGATAGGAAGAATGCAGGTGAGCAACTTTGCCCTCTTTTAACACAATATAAGGACGGTGATCTTGTGGTTTACGCTATTCCTAAAGGGGGCATTATAGTCGCAGCACCTATTGCAAAGCACTTGAGGGCCCCGATGGACCTTCTATTCGCTCATAAAATAGGGCACCCGTTGTTTCCTGAATATGCCATTGCAGCAGTGTCTGAAAGTGGGTTAATGATTGTAGGGTCGCATGAGCTGCAGCATGTTAATCAAGAATGGCTGGAAAGCCAAAAGGAAAAGCAGTTAGAAGAAATTAAGCTAAAGCATCAAAAATATTTAGGAAAAAGAACTCCAATACCCATCAATAATAAAACGGCTATCATTGTTGACGATGGAATTGCAACGGGGCTAACCTTACAAGCGGGCATTAAAGAATTACAAAATCAACATCCAAAAAAGATCGTCATAGCAGTACCTATCGCACCTAAAACAGCTGCGGATTTTTTTCAATCGATTGTCGACGGCTTTGTCGCCATTGAAATACCTGATAACCATGAATTTTTTGGAAGTATAGGGGCTTATTATGATGATTTTTCCCAAGTAGAGGACGAACAGGTCATCGATATTTTAAACCAGTACAAGGAGAAACCTTGAAATGGGTAAAGAAAATTTGCAGCTGTATTCCTTCCCTCTTTATGATTCGTTAGCAGAACAGTTAAAACTTTATTTACCGTTAGATAAAAATACTTTTTTAATCGAACGCTTCCCTAATAAAGAGCTTCATATTAGCCTCTTTTCACCCCCATCAAAAAAAACATGCTATATCCTAGGAACGTTGGCGCCTCCAGAATCTCATCTATTTGTCTTCCAACTTCTTTGTCACACTCTAAAAAAGGAAGGAGCTGAAAAAGTGGTCGGAATCATTCCCTATCTTTCTTATTCAAGACATGACAAACCTAAGCCATTAAAAAGCCAAGCAACCGCTTTACTTGGAAAACTTCTTGCTGCTTCCGGTTTAGATGAACTGATCACGCTAGACATTCATAATCCCAAAGCAAACCACTTGTTTCCATTTCCAATTTGCTCTATTTCACCTGCCCAGCTTTTTGCCGAAGAAATCAAGCGATTGAGCTTAGGCGATTGCTGCGTTGTTTCCCCAGATGAAGGGGCAACTCAACGCTGTAAGGATGTTGCCAATCAACTTGGTATGCCAAACCGGCTAATTTTGATGCAAAAAACAAGAGGCGAAACAGAGATCATTCACCATGAATTGGCTGCAAACGTGCAAAGAAAAGCGGTGATCATTGATGATATTCTTGATACAGGGAAAACTCTCATTTCCTGTTGTGCAAGTCTTTTAAAGCATGGAGCAGAAGAGATTATCATTATGGTGACACATGGCCTTTTTACAGGGGAAAAATGGCAAAAACTTTTTGATATGGGTGTCAAAAAAATTTATTACACAGATTCATTCCCTATCCAAAAAAACATTCTAGAGAATACTAAAATTTCAATCCTTCCAATTGCATCCTTACTAGCAAATGAAATAAAGGTTGAAAAGGTACGGCCAAGTTAATCTAAATGAATAGACAGAGATATTTTATAAGAATACTACCGAAGTCTGCTTCAATAGGTGGCAAAGCTAGAGAGCACCTAATCCCTTAATCCTTCAAGTGTAATTTTTCAAAAGGCAACGAAAATTGCCTAAAGCCGGAATCGAACCGACGACCTTCGCGTTACGAATGAGAGAAGTATTCAGACAATCCGATAAGAACCAGCTGCTTTAGCAGTGATAATAGAGTGAAAGGGACATGAAGGGCTATTGGGGGGATTCTAAAACCAGCTAGCCTTTGAAGCTAAAAGTTAGAGAAGGCTAATTGCTTGAATCTCTATTTAGAGCTGAATGTAATTACGGGCAAAGACACACTTAGAATGGTCAAAATCTTCTTCAGTCCAAGGACGTAAAATCAACCGTTTTGTATTGAGGATCATTTTATTCACTTTCATATAAAATGATAAATCTCTATGTACATCGCAGCTAACATGTATAGAAAATCGCTAATTTCTATACATGATCATGTGTTATTACTGCTCAATACTGGATTTTGCCCCCGCATTCAGCAAAAGATCTAATAAGGCTTCATTTATGTAATAATTTTCTTTTCCTTTTTTATGTTTGGAGAGAATTCCAAGGTTTACAAGCGCCTCTAGGTATTTCGTAGTTGTTATGCGTGTGACTCGTAATTCTTGCATGACAAAATCAATTTTTGTATATGGATGACGAAAAAGGTTATTCAGGAGGTCATGGCTATAAATTTTGGGAAGCTTTTCTCGAATTCTGTGCTTATAGGACTGCATTAAGTCTCTGATTCCCAATATTAAATGCGTAGTCTGATGCGAAGTTTGTTCGATACCGTCAAGAATATACAGTAGCCATTGTTCCCAGTCTCCATCATCACGGACACCTTGAAGAAGTCGGTAGTATTCTCCTTTGCTCTGGTTAATAAACCGAGAAAGATAAAGGACAGGAGTGTCCAAAAGACCATGCTTTACAAGATAAAGAATATTGATAATACGCCCTGTTCTTCCATTACCGTCATAAAAAGGGTGTATGCTTTCAAATTGATGATGGATGACAGCCATTTTTGTTAGAGGATCCCAATCACAGAGATTGTCATCATTGATGAATTGCTCAAGGTTGTTCATTAAAGTACATATTTGTTCTTGATCCTGCGGAGGGCTATAAACAACTTCCCCCGTTCGGTCGTTCTTTAGTACAGTGCCTGGAAGTTTGCGAAAGCCTGCGCTATTTTCTTCTAAAGTCTGTTGGATTTCCAAAATGAAGGTGTTAGTCAATAAGCTATTTTTTTTAACTTTCTCATATCCATTTTGAAGAGCTGTTGCATAGCTGTAGACTTCTTTTGCTGCGTAACTGCTGAACTGTTTAGCGGAGACGTCACTTTTATAGAGTTCATCATGGGTCGTTATAATGTTTTCAATGGCAGAGCTATCTTTGGCTTCCTGCAAAGAAAGAGTGTTAATAAGAATGCTTTGATTAGGGATAATACCAGCAACACCCTTCAATTCAGCCAAAGCTTGATGAGCTTTCGCCAATTTTTTTAAGACAGCTTTTGTCTCCAGATCAATCGAAAGGGGTAATTTGGGAATCACGTAGTTCATAATTTCCTTTCTAGTGAATGGCCGGCATTTCATAGCCATATTCTTTGCATAAGGCTTCTAATTGCTTTCTAGCTAGTTTTGATGGTTTTGTTTGTCCATTCTCCCAACGATTCACGCTTGTAAAACTTACTCCAAGCTTATGAGCAAGCTCTTCTTGACTTAACTTAAGTTGTTGCCTGATTGCTTTGATCTTTTTGGGTAATTCTTCGGTCTTGCTAGTCACAAAAAGCACTCCCAGTTGGGATTGTTGTAAAATTAAAACATATAGCATTTGCTATATTTTATGAAATAATTGGAAAGTTAAACTTCTGCCCGAGCAATTCTATCGGCATGTCAATATTTGATACGTCTTTCAATACCCTTCTCTTTAGTTGAATATGTCGAAAATCTTCCAATTGGTCACACCGTACATCAAGAAGGTCTTATATTTAAATCTTCATCCCTAATTCCAAAGACATTTTGTTAATCCTGTAGATAAAGAATGAATTCATCATATACAAAACCTACCAAAATGGTAGGTTTTGTATATGATGAAAGAAGATAAACTTTTTGAAATAGCCGATCGCCAACAGGGATATTTCACTGCTGGCCAAGCAAAAGAATGTGGGTATTACGACTCACACTTTCAACGTTATCTTTCTGGTGGGGAGTGGATAAAAATAGGCAGAGGCTTATATCGTTTAGCACGTTATCCCTTGTCTTATCGACCCGATTTAATAGAGTGGAGTTTGTGGAGTCGCAATAAACAAGGTGAGGTTCAGGGTATTTGGTCTCACGAGACGCTCTTGATCTTTACGAACTTTGCGATATTATGCCTGCGAAACTTCACTTAACAGTCCATCATAATTTTCGAAAGTCCATCCCTATTCCCCCCTTATTGAAGTTATATCATGCTGATTTAGAGAAAAGGGATTGGGCAGAACAACAGGGATATAGATTAACAACACCTATTAAAACCCTTTTCAATCTTGCAGAAACTAGGCAAATTTCAGATGATTTGCTCAAACAAGCTGTTACTGAAGGTCGAAAAAAAGGTATCCTTCCAAGACATCTCATAGAATCCTTACCAAAGAACAAAGCTGGAGACCTTCTAAAAAAGCTATACGATGAAAAGTAATACCTTTAAGAATTCACAAGATTTTAGAAAAAGCTTGGAAGTACGCCTTCAAAGGACTGCTAAAGAGAAAGGAATTGATCTGCAAAGGATTAGAAGGCAAGTCGCATTTGATCGTCTTTTAGCTCGTTTCTTTACTCAGTCAGAAACCCCATTTTTCTTGAAGGTGGCTATGCAATGGAGCTGCGGCTTTCGTCTGCTCGTGCAACAAAAGACATCGATCTAACCTATTTGCAAAGAGTTAAAAACCAAGGTGACTCGTTATCTAATCTCGTTTTAGGTGATTTACAGCAATTAGCCTCTATAAATCTTGGCGATTATTTTTCATATGCTTTGGGGAGGCTCAGCTCGACTTAGACAATGCTCCTTATGGAGGTACTCGCTATCCTGTTTCATCCTTTATTGATGGAAAGTTGTTTGTGCGATTTCATCTTGATGTAGGTGGGGAATGTGCTCACTTCATGCACTGAAACATTAATGATGCCTGATTGGCTAAACTTTTGCGGTATTTCAGCTCCAAGTGTAAAAGTAATCTCGATTGAACAGCAATTTGCTGAAAAAATACATGCTTACACATTGCCTCGGGAGGACAGGCTCAATTCAAGAGTGAAAGACCTTATCGATATCCAGCTTTTGATGAGAATGCGATCATTGGATCTAGAAAAACTGAGAATTAATTTTCAAAAGTCTTCAAAATCAGAAATACTCATGCTTTACCTCTTCAATTGCCTACACCTCCGCTTGAATGGATTGAACCTTATTCTTATTTAGCTGAAGAGTGCGGGCTTAAAAAAGATCTCTCACTGGCTTTTCATGAGATAACATCTTTTTACTCCAACCCCATCAAGTAAGCCATTTAGATTGCCCTCACGCGCTTGCCTCATAGCTTAAATATTTCTAAGCTCTTTTGAGGATCGGTTTAAACAGCTGGTAGCTGCCTGTAAACTATTTTTCATTGCACCACCGTTGCATCGCGAAGCATAAACTTAATTTTAGTATTGATATTAGTTCAGGCTAGCTCGCGCTCAGGCTTGTGGGTAAGGATGCCTAAAGCCGGAATCGAACCGACGACCTTCGCGTTACGAATGCGCTGCTCTACCTGCTGAGCTATTTAGGCATGAGTGCAATATTTATCTCTCATCGATAAATTTTTGCCAAGAACTATCTCATCCATTCAAATTTTATTTTTAATAAACTCATTATGTTATAATAAGAAAGTAAGAGACAAAGAAATAAAGAGAGAATTATGGACGATTCCCTTTCTATCGCTCTTTTTGGCGAAGCCGAACGAGGTGAATTTACCAAAGGCTATAAAATTGATGACCTGGCTCAACTTCAAGATCTTTTCGGTAACCCCCCAGCCGACAGCCGTGGCCTTTACTATGCAATTCAAGCCCTCCATTACTGCCATTCTCTGATTTTCTTTCGCGTTCAAGAAGAAGGCTTTAGCTTATCTGACTATCAACAAGGCTTAGTTATTCTCCAAAATAGTCCTTTTATTGACAGGATTTCCGCCATTTGCACCCCAGGCGTTGGGAGTACGGAAATTATCGATGCGATTATCCCGATTTGCCTTACGCATCGTCAAATTCTCATCACAACGGAACCTGATTTTTATGATTACCTGTCTCAATCAAAATGTTCATTGGCCTAATACATTAGATGAGCGGCGGCTAATACTTCTGGAATCTGAAGTAGAGTAGGCAATTTTAAATTCCACTTGTATATTTTCCTTAAGAGCAAAGTCTAAGCAGAACTTCCTAAGATTAATTAATCTCTTCGGATGAAGATTTGTAGGATCCATTGCACGCAAGCGAGATAAAAACTTTTCAGAAAATAACTTTTTCCTCTCTCCTTTGAGTTCACTCCAAATGTGTTTATAAGCATCTTTTAACTCATTCACTTCAGCTTTCTGCTGAAGCGTTAAATGGGTATCAAACCAAAATTTTTGAAATTCTTGATAGATGGCAGCATTATAATACTTTGTTTGTACAGCAAGCGGATGCCTGTCTAGCTTCGAAAAATAATAATGAGAACTAACAATCATCGCGACAGCCAGTCGCCCAATATCAGCAAATACTCTTGTCGGCAAAACAACAGAAAGCATGAGATAATCAGGAATTTGCTTACTTACTCTCACGAATTTACGCATATTTTTTAGTGTGGGATGAACCAGCATCAGGAAACGAATCCCCAATTCTCCAACCTTCATAGCGGCTAGCATTAAGCTATAAATAGAATAAGAGGGAGCAGTAATGGGGCTAAGAAATAATTTTCTTATAAACAATATTCTACAAACTTTTTTCCCAGACTTAGATCCTTTGAGGGAATACTTATCATGAGGTTGCCCTTTCCTAAAGCGGTCGATTTGAGAGAAAGTTAATGGAAAGTTTTTAGCAAAAACTTGGCTCATGGGTTCTCAATGGTAAGTTGAATGTTTAATGAGCTAACCGTCAGAATAGGATGCTTAGGAACTTGTGCGCTAACAGGTTCTATGCATACAAAACTCGCGTCCAATGGGTGATAGAGCTGCCATGCATTTTCTTGGCAGGGACATTCATAAACCGTTTTTAAGCAATATTCACTCGTTTTTAGCAGGATTTCTCCCTTGAGTGGATTCGGGCGAGGATGAAAGGTAAAATCTGCAGCTTGCTCTAGCGAGAAGTTCAGCTTGTTTGCACCTACTAGCCAATCGATAGGGACAGCCATTTGTTCATTTTGGTCAAGGTAGGTGTCTTTTATAGTCGAGCTCACTTCTCCCTTGCCATTTGGCAACCTATAAAAATAATGCAAACCCACTAAAGAATTGGTATCGCTGACAATCGCTAGCTGTAATCGCAACCCCTCCGGTAATAAATCTGCTTGAAAGGTCATCTTAAAATTTTGGCCTTCTAATTCAGCAAGAGGGACCCCGTTCCAAAGGTCTTTCCCTGACAGCTCTCCTTTTAAAGAATTCTCCGTGGCTTCTGCCCGCCAAGGCGCATAGCGTGCGATTCCATGGGAAAAAGGATCTTTAATCCCCTTTGCTTTGATTCTGGCTATGTGGGGGAATAAATTCTCATCTTTAATGATAGGTAGTGATGTGGGCTGTCGGCGATGAAAATGAGGACCAATCAATGGGCCTAATCCAGAAAACCTTTCTTCGAAAAGATCTCTAGTGGATTGATCGATGACTTCAACTCCGGCTTTTTTATAACTCACCATATTCATTCCTTTTTCAGGAAGAAAGGTGGCTTCAAGTGATTCACCGCTAACTGTTTTATTTTTCAGTACGATCATTTTTATCTAAACCATGTGCCTTTAGCCAACTTGTTGTATAAAAATACCCTCCCCATGCGAAGTAATTTAAAATCACAAACATAATGGCTGCATAGATAACTGCTTTAGAGGGAAAGTTTTTTTCCAGGTTAGAAAAAGAAGGAGTATCTGGGTCGTACCAAACAACATGATACTGCGGTGAAACTTCTTTTAACGCCTGATTAGCTGCCCATGCATTCCTGTAAGGAGGTCCTGCTAATATGGTTTTTCCTTTATAAGTTTTTCCCTCTACTAAATAGGAGTAAGTTGCCTCTAAATAGTACCGTTGATCAGATTCCGGTTTTACAGACCAAGAGATATCACTAATTGCCGTTGTTTCTTTAAGACGATTGTATTGATAGACTTTGTAAAAAGCGCTACCCACATAAAAAAGCACAATGGCTGTAATAATGAAAATAAGCGCTACTAAAATGCGTACGGTCGTTTTGCTCATAGCTGCTCCAAGCTTTGCCACCTAAAGCAACTTCAAGGCAAAGCATCTATAAATAACGATTAAATTCTTTTGGCACAGGAGAATTAAACGTCATTACCTTATCCGTTATTGGATGCTTGAAGGAAAGATAGTGAGCATGCAAACCGAGCCTTTTTAAGGGGTTCGTTTCAGCACCATATTTCTTATCACCAACAACTGGATGACCGGCTTCTTTACAATGAACGCGGATTTGGTTCTTACGTCCTGTTTCCAAAGTTAATCTTAAACTTGAAAGATTTTTTTTCACATTTAAAACTTCAAAATGGGTAACCGCTAACTTTCCTTTCTCTGGATCATGGGTGGTGCGTACGTAATAATTCCCATCTTCATACAGATAAGATTGCCAAGTCCCCTTTTCTTGCTCGAACGCCCCCTCAACTAAAGCAATATAGGAACGTTCTAAGTCATGTTTTTCAAACATCGCTTTCAATCGATCCCTTGCCTTCTCACTGAAAGCAAACATCATGACCCCAGAGGTATCTTGATCGAGGCGATGAACCACATGAATCCGAGAAGGGGCAAAATGTTGCTTAAGAAAGCCATGAGCTGTCTCCTGCTTTTCGAAATTGCTCGAAACACTTAGGATTCCCTCCGGTTTGTCAATCACGATAAGATGGCTATCCTGATAAAGAATTTTAATGTTTCCACCGAGTACCCATTGTTTAGGCTCGACAGACACTTCCTGCCCTGGTAACACTTCTATATCTGAACGGCGGCATGTTTTTCCATTGATTGTAACGCGACCCTGCTTAATCCATGAGCGCAGGGTGGTTTTAGTGCTGTCAGGGGCAAGGACAGCCAGTATTTCTAATAAATTCTGTTTTTCTGATACTTTTGTTTTCATTGATAATAATTTGTAAATACATATATAATCCTCTTATTAATGTTAAATTTCAAGTAGAGGAAAGATGGCTAAGGATTCTGCCGACAAAAAAACTAAAAAAGTGAAGCGCCCAACTCCTTTAAAGCGCGATATTCAAAACAATAAAAAAAGACTTCAAAATCGCGAGCTAAAATCACGTGTTAAAACAGCTCTCCGCTCTTTTGAAGAAGCTTTACCGAAGGGTGATGATACTCTTGTTAAGGAAAAACTCAATCTTGCTTATAGCGTATTAGACAAGGCTGTTAAGAAAGGTGTATATAAGCTGAACAAAGCAAGCCGCACCAAGTCTCGTCTAACAGCAAAAGTGAAATAAAGAGTAAAAGACTCTTTTCATTTTATTAGTTTCTCCTTTAAGATCCGCATTGGATTTTCCTTAAGGACAAAAAAAATGCGGACTATTTCTTATTTTTTCGTTTTTTGCTTTTTCACATCTCTTGCTCTCCTAGCCGAAGAACCTGATTTAACCATTGCTGTCAAAATGCGCGATGGGACAGAGCTACCTACGGACATTTATTTGCCCCCTCATATTGAAGACAAGCCCCCTACTATCCTTATTAGAAGCCCTTCAGGAAGGAAAACGCCCTATGCAATGATGTTTTGCTATTTAAAAAATTTTGGCTATAGTGTCGTCATTCAAGATTCTCGCAGCATTGTGGATAAAGAGGGTAAAACCTTACCTTTCTATACCGATGGAGCAGGAGAAATTCAGGATGGCTATGATACTATTCAATGGTTACGCACATCACCTTATTGCAATGGATCCATTGGAACGCTTGGCACATCAAGCATGGGAATTACACAACTGTTGCTCGCTCCAACAGCTCCAGAGGGATTAAAATGTCAATACATTTGTTTTGCGGTACCAGATCTATTTAATCACAGCATTAGCCATGCAGGAAAACTAGCCGAGCAGCAAGTCAAACTTTGGGCAAAAATCTACGCTAAAGACCCATCCAGCTTGGAAACGATCCTATCTCAGCCCGAATACAATGCCTTCTGGGAAAAATTTAATGCCAAGCCTCTAGCCCACCGCGTGAACGTGCCGGCCATCCACTTCGGCGGCTGGTATGACACTTTTTTACAAGGAACCTTAGATGCTTACGCGACCTTGCAAAGCCAAGGAGGGGATGGGGCTAACGGTAAGCAAAAGCTCATTGTGGGTCCCTGGATTCATTTATGGCCTTTCGTCAATCAGTTTGGCGACTTTTCTTACCCTGCATCAGCCTTTGCGCCCCCTTATTCTTTTAAACCGGAAGACTGGTTTGCGCACTATCTGAAAAATGAACAAAATGGCGTAGAGAATCTACCCCCTGTCACCTACTTCGTCATGGGGCCTTTTGACGGAAGTACATCTTCTGGAAACAAGTGGAAATCAGCGCCTGCTTGGCCCCCTGCCGCCAATGCAACACCGTTTTATTTATCGGCCTCGCAAACATTAAATTCTGAACCAGGAGAAAAAAGGGCTTTCAGCTTTAAATATAACCCTGAAAACCCCTCTCATACTCTAGGAGGACGCAATTTATTTCTTACGTCAGGACCTGTGGATCAAAGCCCTATTGAAGCACGCGAGGATATTGTTCTTTTTACGAGCGAATCTTTAAAAGATGATCTAGAAGTGACAGGCCCTATCCTAGCTAAGATTTACTTTAGCACGGATCAACAAGATCATGATGTGGTTGTAAGACTTTGTGACGTCTATCCAGATGGAAAGAGCATATTGATAGCAGAAGGCATCACTAATCTTAAAAACTTCTTCAAGCGCCAGAAGATTGATGAGGCCGTCCCTAATAATGTAAAAGAAATTGAAGTTGACTTATGGGCCACGAGTATGGTTTTTGCAAAGGGCCATTCTATCCGTATTTCTGTAGCAAGTGCCAACTACCCTAAATACGAAAAAAATCCTTTTAAAGCGCTTAATACTGTTTATGTAGGTAAAGAGCATCCTTCAAGGGTGATTCTACCTGTTGTTGCTGTTAATGAACCTAAAAATTGAATTGCAATGAAAGTTATCATCCTTGCTGCTGGATTGGGGAGCCGATTAGATAGCCAAAGCCATTGCCCCAAAGCCCTTACAATGCTTGAAAATGGAGATTCCCTGCTCGGATGGCAACTAAAGATCCTTTTAAAGCACCTTCATCTGAAAGATGTGCTTATCGTCGTTGGTTTTCATTACGAAGCGATTTTACAGGCCTTCCCCCAACTGCCTTATTATTATAACAAGCACTATGCTGAAGAAAATACAGCTGGCAGCCTAAGAAGAGCTTTACAAGGTATTGATGATGACCTTCTCTGGCTCAATGGCGATGTTATTTTTCATCCTAGTGTTTTTGAGGCCATTCTCTCAGAGAATCAAACCTGTATGGTCGTTAACCAAGCTCAAGTTGGCGATGAAGAGGTTAAATATCGCATGGATGATAAAAAAAACATTTTAGAAGTTTCTAAAACGGTTCGCGGTCCTCAGGGTGAAGCGATCGGCATTAATTTTTTTCGTAAAGCAGATCTTTCTAAATTAAAAAATGGTCTAGACCAATGCGAGAAAACGGATTATTTTGAAAAAGGCATCGAATTCGCCATCCGAGATGGCGTACAAGTAAAAAGCGTAATGATTCCCTTCGAGCATAGCTGTGAAGTTGATTTTAAAGAAGATTTGGATCGAGCCAACAGCCTGATTCGTATTTGGACTGATTCTTCCATTGCAAGATAATGCTTTTTTCACTTATGCTTCTTTCCAAACATTTGAGTAGAAACATGTACGAGGCCGCTGAAACCTTGACCTATTTTCTATTTAAGTCTTTTTTACGCTAAAAGATCCCTTGTTCCGACAAGGGGTCTCTTTGTATGGAGGAGTGTCCGAGTGGCTTAAGGAGCACGCTTGGAAAGCGTGTGTACGCTAACCCCGTACCGTGGGTTCGAATCCCACCTCCTCCGACACTTGGTCAGACACTGCTATCAGCCTATCAAACAGCTCAAGCAGTGTTATGATCACTTTCCCTTTTAAGTTCGTCGATCGCTTGATTCGCCTACTAAGTCATGGACTGTTTTGACGGTGATAAGGCTGTCTTTTCTAATTTTTATTTACCTCCAGTTAAATCTTTACTTTATTCCTTGTTGTTCCTATTGTTTTTTGTTTGCAATTCAACGACTTATTAAAGAGGTAAAAAGTATGTACAAAAATCTAGTTAAAAGCATTTTAATGATCGCATTATTGACATCTCCATTCATGCTAACGGCAGAAGAAGCAGAACATAAAGCTGCTGCTAATGAACTGTTAGAGACGGTCCAATTTGCAAAAATGCTAGAAGACTCCACCAATGCTTCAATGCAAATGCTACAACAAATGAACCCGGCAATGGCTAATCATGAAGCTACCTTAAGAGAATTTTATAAAAAGTATACGAGTGCAGAAAGCCTCCACAATGAAATGGTTGATCTGTATGCGGAATTTTTCTCTACCCAAGAATTAAAAGAAATGACAGCTTTCTACAAAACAAATACCGGTCAAAAAGCTCTGAAAAAACTGCCAGAACTTATGCAACGCGCAATGCAAATAGGTCAAAAACGCGTGATGCAGCATATTGGTGAACTACAGAAAATGATATCGGCAGAAGAGGCGGCAAAGCATCAGTCAGACCAACCTCAATAAGGTTTTTAGTATATAAACGATCGATTAACAACATATCGATCGTTTTTGAATAGTAAACTTAATATAATTGCTGTCTATCGTTCAACAAAGGGAAGAAAGTTCCTTCACGGTATCATCGTTATCCTCAAAGCATGCATCCTAATCTCACGTTCGTAAAGCTTTTGAAGGCGTTGATTGCCAGAATTTTTTCCATGCCATCTTAATAAAATATTAATCTTAATTCCGATAGAAGAACCTATCCCACTAATCTATCTATACAAAAAACTATCAAACTTAGAGCCAAAAACCCTTTCCAAAAACAAACCTTTCTTTCCCATCTTACAGCTAATCGTCTAAACTTCCTTTGCAGCCAGGATATAGCTCGTTCAACCTTCCACCGCATTCGTTTCAAAACCGCTTCAACCTTCTCTGGATCTTTTCCGGGTTTTTACGCCTACAAATCCAAGGAAAAACTCTACGTCTAAGCAACTTATCTCTAAGAGATTCCGCATCATAGCCTTTATCCGCTTCGAGAATAG
>BBPT01000012.1 GCA_000829755.1 Parachlamydiaceae bacterium HS-T3 | reverse complement strand
TGGAGTTGCCCCTTTAAAACCGGACCACTAGCTTGCCATTTTTAATTTTCTTAAATACTCTCTTGGGGAGAGCATATTTAAAGCCTTATGAGGGGCCTTATTGTTGTAATCGCTCATCCAAATCGGCAATTGCTTTAAAATAGCCTCAGCATTTTGTAGATTGCCAAAACACACGTAATCCCTCTTAAACG
>BBPT01000013.1 GCA_000829755.1 Parachlamydiaceae bacterium HS-T3 | reverse complement strand
CGTTTAAGAGGGATTACGTGTGTTTTGGCAATCTACAAAATGCTGAGGCTATTTTAAAGCAATTGCCGATTTGGATGAGCGATTACAACAATAAAGCCCCTCATAAGGCTTTAAATATGCTCTCTCCAAGAGAGTATTTAAGAAAATTAAAAATGGCAAGCTAGTGGTCCGGTTTTAAAGGGGCAACTCCAATCGTTACATTGACCGATTGGTACTCGTTAAAAATATATGGTGGCTAAACATTAAAGGGAAATAAATTCATACACTTAGATTGCTGTTCCTTTAGGTACCTTGTGGATGAATTTTAGGTTATCGATGACGTTAATAGATCCTTAGATAAATAAACTGTTCAGCTGGTTCACAAGATGAAGCGCATCTAAATTTTGGACAGCCAGGATAATACTCAATACTTATCGAGATTGAGCTTTTACCTTTCTCCTTTCCACACACACGGAAACGTAGCTAATTTTGCGATGAGGGTAGCGATCGACACTACTGCTAAAGGAAAAATTAAGACAGAAAAAGACAGTGGCTACTCTCTCTGCAGTTGGCATTTTATTTGTATACCTCTGAGTTTACGCGCAAACAGACTGCCCTTCAAGCACTCTTCGACAGGGAGTCGATAGTCAATCAGAATAACCTATAGACTCATTTTAAATTTCTTACATACTCTCATTTTTTTTCTGCTCTATAGTTGATCCGTGATGCCCTGAATTCCAGAGACTTTCAATTTAGTTATTTTCTTGAGATAGGATGCAAAAACTAGCTTAAAAAAGCTCAAGATAGCACAATGTCAATTCAATCATTTGTAGAGTCTTTTATTTAAATGTTATCTATAGGTACAGCTATGATTCACTTATTCACAATATGTCTTACTTTCTTGTTTTCCCCAATAATGGCGGAAACACAAAATTTACCTTGGGATTTTTCCTTACCAGAAAATTATGTCGTGGTAGAAAAAGAGCAAGATGGAAATGAAGCTATCTTTCTGACTCCTAAAGGTCTAAATCTCCAAGAGCTTGATAGCGAAGCAGGGATTTCTGAACCGATGATTTTTGGGATTAAAATGCAATTTCCTAACTCCTTTGTTCAGGACATGGAGCAAATGATTCCAGAAATGAAAAAACAATTACCGGCGGGTTTTGACGCAAAATTTTTAAAATGGGGCGATTATCCCGTATTAGCGATTAGCTTTATGATTGGGCAAGATCATTGCTACATTGCCTATGCAAGTCTGGAAGATAATGAAAAAAATGGCTTCATGTTTACTTTTGCTTATCCTAGAACTCAAGAGTTTGGCAATGGAAATAAACCTAGTAAAAAAGCATTAGAATTTTGGAATCATTTTTTAACAGATACCAAAACAGTTACATCTAAGTAAATGTTGGCAATGTATGTTCTAACAGGGTCTACTTGTCATAAAATCATGATGAGTAGACTCTAAAATATGATCTTTTATCGTGCTAAAGATGCCTTTTGATAATTGCACGGGCAATACGTTCACCTGATTCGCAGGCCCCTTCCATTGTGCCAGGCAGAATATGGGGTAAAGTCGCATGCTCACCCGTAAAATAGATTTTATTTTCAATAGGCTTAAATAGAATTTTAAAACACTCACCATCTTCTTCTATTGTTTGATGCCATAAATTTTCTTGCCCAGGAGCTATATAGGCATAGGTGCCTTTAGAAAAACGGTTTTGACTCCAGCTATAAGATAAGGGGGAGCCATGATGGCAGAAGGATTGATCAGCGACCTCTTGTGGGGCTTCAAAAGTAGGGCAGACGGTTAGATACCCTAACTCCATCATTGATCGTGCCCGGTTGTAAAGGGCCTTGGCAGATAAAGAGCCATCATCGAAATAATGCATTGTTAAGAGTCGACAACCTGCATCGAGCGAACAGTAGAATTCGTCGCTTATCAAACCTAAAACACGTCCTGGAGAACAGGAGAAAGGAAACACCATTTTTCCATGGGCTCCATATGGAATCATTTGGATAGCTTTAAGGCGATCGAATGGAATAAGGTCGTTTTGGAAAGATATCTTTTCATAGACAGAACAGGGGATGGCCAATACAAGAATATCCGCTTTTTTGGTCTCACCATTGTCGAAGGTAAGTTGCAAGGAGCCCTCAACATTTCTAGTCACTTTTGTTAATGGCATACCTAAATGAATGCGGTGGCTTATCTCTTTAGCCAGTGCTTCGGGGATGAGTCGATTACCTCCTTTAATACTTAAGCGTTCTAGACCATCATCGGATTGAGGGGTGTATATTTTGCTAACCATGGATAGGAAGGTATCAACGTAAAGGGGAGATAGATATTCGGGTAGATTTCCTTCGTAAATAGCTAGCTTCATAGCGATAGCTTTGTAAATAGGATCCGTTTCTTTGATAAAAGAATCTAATAAGATTTTTAAACTTAATTTCTTTTCAATCAGCTCGCGTGAGTGCTCTCGAAGTAAAGCAGTATCGATTTCTATTTTTGCCAAATGTTTTAAGGGGACTAAGGTTCCATGGGTAAAATAGGCTTCCTGAGAGCTTATCGAGTGGGAAGCGATCTTTAACCCTAGCTCATTGATAAGATTTAAAAGATGGACATGCTGGCCATTATTTCTAAAAGTTTGTCCTCCAAGCTCGACATGACTTTCAGTGAGATCCACGGTGAAGATTCTTCCACCAATGCGAGGACGAGCCTCGTAGACCTCTACATCGATGCCAGCTTTGTTTAGTCGATAGGCTATTGTTAGCCCCGCAAGGCCAGCTCCTATAACAACGACTTTAGGTTTGCAAATATCAGCATACGTCATGAGGATGAACAGGGTAAACGAGATAGCATTAGATTAGCTAAAAGAAAGGAAGATAGCTGTGAAGCCCCTATTTTTAAAAGTGTTATCATTGTTCTTTTTCACAAATCACGAATAGGATAGGATCAATCAGTTTTATTTTTAGATGGTTAGCATGCGTAAAAAAGCTTTTCTCCTTATCCAGTTATTATTAGTCGCATCAAATGCTTTATATAGTGAAAATACGATCCGTGCTGCTTTTGATTTTGGGTCCGGGCAGACAAAAATGCAAGTGGCAGAGGTTGATCTAACCAATGGAAAAATTGTCCGTTCTATCTATAGTCATGCCATCAAAGTTACTTTGGCGGAAGATGCTTTAAGGCATCCTTCAGGATGCTATAGCACTGAGATCCAAGATAAAGCCTTGAATGCGGTTCGCTTGCTTAAAGAGAAGGCTATCGCTTTAGGCGCAGTTGAATTTGCAGGGGTAGCGACGGAAGCTTATCGTAAAGCTCCTAATGGCCAGCATCTTTTAGATCGGTACATGGCAGAAATAGGAATTCCATCCAAAATCATTTCGCAAGAAGAAGAGGGAAGATTGGGTTTTTGGTCTGTGGTCGCAGAAAGCAACATTGATCCTAACATGATTGTGGCATGGGATATGGGGGGAGCAAGTTTTCAGATTACCTATCTTGATGATGCTAAAAACCTTAAAATTTATATGGCTCCTTTTGGAAGAGTAACAGCAAAAAACGCGATTATTAAATTTGTCAAAGAAGAAGATCCTTTAGAAGTGTTGTCACCTAATCCCTTGAATGGTGAAGAGTGGGAGAGGGCCTTGGCTTTTTTTGTAGCAGAACTTCCACCTCCTTCCATGGAATTATTGGCAAAGCTAAAAAGGCAGGAAACTCGTCTTATTGGCCTTGCTGCTCACCCCGAAAAATTGCGAATCCTGAATTCTTATGGCGTAGATGACATTCTTAATCTCTTAGAGCAGCGTATCAATAAATCGGATATTGAATTACAACCTCTTCACCCGACTCCTACGTACGCGCTATCTGAATTAGCACTTGTATACAGTATCATGAAAAAACTTCAGGTGTCTCGAACAGATTATTTAAATACACAAAGTGGCTCTACTTCCGCCATTTTATTATGTGAAGATTATTGGCAAGATCGACTTTTAACGACTCAATCATAGATGTTTAGATACTAGAAGATTTAATGCCTGATGTAAGAGCTTGTAAGAAGCTCGGTAAAAATGATTGTGAGTTGTATTCCAAGTCCCCCTTTTAACCATAAAGCCTATGGCTCCAATTGCTTTGTTTAAAGCCAGTAAGGGGAGAAGCCTTTGATAAGGAGGTACAGGGCGTATCGAGGCATAACCTTCTAGAAAGTTTTTTTTAATATATGAAAAATCTTGCCATTCACCATATTCCAGCATAATAAAATCCTCTTCAGCAAAGCTTGCTCGCGCTGATGACCAGTCAATGACGCCTTGAAAGCAATGATGATTAGCGATGAGGTTGCCGGGGCGAAAATCACGATGGGTTAAGCAAGGGCCATCTACCGACTCAAGAAGGTACACATGGTTGTTAAAGCAATTCAAACACAGGTCAATGATCGGTTCTGATAAGTGAGATCTGCATTCATCGAGCCCTTCTAAGAACTTTTCAGTAAAAGCCGGGATTGCGCTTTGAGTTAAGGTAGGCTGAAGAGCGATGTCTCCATAACCCTCTGTTCGTTGTTGATGAATTTTTGCAAGAACAGAGCCTATCTTATAGGCCATCTTTTTGCTAATAGGAGATTGATTGAGAAGGTTGCCAGTTAGGGCAGTCATCAATATAGCACCGAAAAGATTTTCTCTAGGATCGACTGTTGCTATTATTCGTGGTGTAGGTAAACGATCAGCAAAATAATTTAAAAAATAAACTTCTCGATGATAATCAGCTGCTCGAGGGCAAATTTTTAAAACGAAATTCTGATGCTTACGTTTAACGCGATAGACCATTGCAACCATCGCATCCTGATGTGAAATTAAGGAAAAGCTAGTAGGATCTAGATCTAAAATCTTTTGATAGCGTTCTAACACACACATCCTTATAGATTAACAGTTGGTCTCATTTCACTTCCGGACTATTTAGCTTGTGAGAGGAGAAGCGCGAAACCAAGATAAATAGTCGAAATGAGGGTTGAAGGAACGACCATGATACCTACAATGACAGCGATTGTAAATACGGATGGGGGGAAAGTGCATAGGAACCTGAGCTTTTGCGAGAGTGTGTATTATTGGTTCTTTGTTTACTTGCATAAACCAAGATTGTAAGGTAAGCATTTATGGAGCGCTTGATTGGTAAGGCCAGTGGAGGTGATCCGTAACCATGATGCCTTCTCTATTTGTTAATTTAATTAAAATGAGATAGACTAGTTAATTGAACAGCATGTTTAATTTGTGTAATAAATTTAAAAATGGGTTTGCTAAAATAAATGACTTAGTGGGCTATTGATAGCCCTAAGGCTAGGATAGGGTATGAATATGAATATCAGTTGGAAGCACATTTGTGATCCTTTCTCAGTAGAAGGTTTTAAAATAAAAAATTGGCAAAAAGCCGTTGCTATCGGTGTCGGTTTATCTCTAGCTCCATTTCTAATTATTCCTGGTTTTTTGGCTTTTTATGCCATTTCAGGCTACTTCAAGAGTAGATTGGTAAAACAATTATCTCATTCAACTGATGACATTAAAGGTGTCGGCAGAAAAATCTTGATGCCCACGGTTATGGCAAACAAAAGTAAATCCAAAGGAGTAGCAACTTTTTCTAAAATTGATGCAACATACCCTGATTTTTCCCAAGAACGTTGTTGTGATTTCGCTTTTAATGATCCCAAAAGTAGATTTATCGCGGTTTTTGATGCCGCGGGGCATAATGATAAATTTGTTCATGATGAGCAAGTCCCATCTTTTGAAGAATTTTGTAAGACTACCGCAATGAATCTTTCCCATCAAAAGTTTAAGACCCTAGCCCAGGCTGAAGAATTTTTAAGAAAAGAATTTGTCCAATTGTCTGAAACTTTTGCACAAATCCAAGAGGAGCACCTTACTGGTATCCATGCTGGCAAGAAATATGCAGGGCCTGCTCTTATGTGTGGTTTTCCTGTGAGTATCGGAAGGCAAACTCATTTCGTCTATGCCCAGGTTGCCGACTGCAGCCTCTGTTATAAATCAGGTGGGGAAGTGCGCTTTATTGCCGAAGCAGATGATGTCGGTCTTGCCGATCCTGACTTTTCTGGACGGCGTCGTCTACCTACGATCGGTTCTTTTGCGATAAAAAAACATGCAGAAATTTATCTTTTTTCTGATGGAATTGGCGAATTTTTGACTAAAGACGAGTTTATTCAGATTATTAAAAGTCACTCGCCAGAGAATGTCTTAGGAGCTTGCAAAACAGCGATTATCGAAAAACAGTTTGATGCATCCGCAGAAAGAATAAGGATAGCACAAAGACCGGGGATGAAGTCTCCTTCTCTTTGTAAAGAGCATGACCCTAAAAACGTGGGACTCCATGATGACTTGTCTCTTGCCTATCTCAGGATAGGGTAACTTTATAGACTTTTATCGCTGATTTTGATGGAAAAACCATTTAAAAATAAAAGGATAAAAGCAATCGGAAAGAAGACAAGGGTCCAAAAACCAAGCCAAAAACGAGAACCGTTGTAGGATAAAAGATAGGTTTTTTGACCAATATCAAAAGAGCTTGCCGTAAAGAATAAAACAAGGGCGATAGGAAAAAAGAAGATGATCCAAAAAATCAACCAAAATAATGATCCTCTGTAGTGTACTTTAAAATGGTTTTCTTCTTGCATCATCGCCCTTTTTTCAGTGAATTACTTTGTTTCCACTCTATTTTTAATGAATAAGTTATAAAGAAACAATAAAATGATCGCTCCTAGTAATGACATAAAGAAGCCTGCTGGATCATTTTCTTTATAAATGCCCATAGCATGCCCAAGGTACTTACCTACAACCGCCCCACCTATGCCGAGAAGCGTTGTAATAATAAAACCGAAGGAGTCTTTGCCTGGCATCATCGCTCTTGCAAAAAGCCCGACAATAAAACCGATAAAAATTGTCCAAATAATACTCATGCCATACCTTCAATTCATTGAATGATGTTTATTGTTGAAATAACATAATATCTTATTTTTGACTCATTGATGTTTTAATCGTTTATTACTCAAAATCTTTTAGAATTTTTCCCATATCTTCAATAAATGCTTCCTGAAATTTATTTACGTTATGAACGTTAATTTGATCAAAACCTAAACTCGCAAATTGGTGAATTGTAGAAGCAAGGTCATCGCTGCTAGTGGAAATGATGGTTTTTTTTACAAAATCTTCCTTGGTTACAAGTTGTGCAGCCTCTTCAAACTGCTGGGGATACCTTAAGTCAGCAAGTAGAGAGTTACCAATTAACATGTAGCGCCATTGTTCCCACCCACTGCGAATGGCAATATCTTTTTGATGCGCATGAGATACATCCAGTTTTAACATAAGCTTTTTTTCGTTGCCGGCTTTACGGCGGTATTCCTCAACTATATTTTTGACTTGCTCAAAAGGACCGGACACTGTAATTAATCCATCACTATAAGGGCCTAACGCTTGGGCACTTTCTGGGGAAAGCGCGGCGGATAGCAGCTGAACTCTTTGAGTGGGAAGCGTGTAGAGTTTTGCCGTCTCTACGGCTACATGTCCATGATGGGTGACCTCTTTCCCATCCAACAATTGGTAAATGACTTTAATACTTTCTTTTAGATTTTCATTACGTTTTTCTTTAAGAGGCCAAGGCAGACCTAAGGACTGTTCATTGAGATATTCTCCACTACCGAGAGCCAACCAGAATCTAGAAGGGTACATTTGCCCAAGCGTAGCAGCCATTTGAGCAAGAATAACAGGATGGTAACGGTAACCAGGAGATGAGACCGTCCCACAAGTCATATGGGTAGAGGATAGAACAGAGCCCATCCAGCACCATGCATTGCCACTGTTACCCTGTGAGTCACTCCAAGGTGCAAAATGATCGGAGCATGATAAATGTTTAAAGCCGGCCCGTTCAGCTTTGACAGCATAGTTTAAAAGTTCTTGGGGTGTGAATTGCTCATGAGAGCAGTGGTAAGCAATTTTAACCATTAGAGCTCCCTCCCTTCACTTAAAATTTTGTATCTTTCAACATAGGAATGCAAAGTTGATCCATATATTAGTTTTTCTAAATGCAAAGCATTTATTTCTTTGTCAATCACAACAGAGATCTCTTGCGAAGATTTGATCAAAAGCTCCAAAAGTTCTTATGCTAGATCGTGGATATTAAATGATAATTTTATAAACCCTTCATTGTTAGCTATCCTATAATGTTTGCTTGTTTACTGTGCTTTGTATTATGCTTTCTTCTTTAAATTTAGGTTTGTGATGAGATCTTTAGCCATTCTAGGAAGCACTGGGTCTATTGGAAAAAATTGTTTGGCAGCAGTTCGGCATTTAGGAGAAGAGAAAGCGCAGGTGTTGGCGTTAGCTGCTCATAGCAATGTCGATCTACTAGAGCAACAAGCTAGGGAATTTCAACCTAAGTTAATTGCTGTTTATGACTTTAATCAAGCAAGAGAATTACAAAGACGTATTCCCCATATCCCTGTTGTCGGAGGAATGGATGGGTTAATTGCCGTTGCGACTTTTGAAAAAGCTAATCTTGTGATTTCTGCGATGAGTGGATCCATTGGTCTTTTGCCAACCATTTCCGCCATTAAAGAAAAAAAAGATGTGGGATTTGCTAATAAGGAAGTGCTGGTGGCTGGCGGAGAGATTGTCATGTCATTAGTCAATGAGCATCAAATTAACCTTATTCCCATCGATAGCGAGCTAACGGCCATTTTTCAATGTATTAAAGGGGAATCAGCAAAAACAATCCACCGGATTTTGTTGACAGCCTCTGGAGGCCCTTTTCGCACCTTTACTAACGAGCAACTTGAAGAGGTGACTGTTGAGAGTGCTTTAAACCATCCTAACTATCGCATGGGTCCCAAAGTCACCGTTGACTCTTCCACACTGATGAATAAAGGGATTGAAATGATTGAAGCCCATTGGTTGTTTCAGTTGCCCGTGGATAAAATTGATGTCGTTATCCACCCTCAGCAAATGATTCATGGAATGGTCGAATTTACGGATAACTCTCTTCTTGCACAGATGAGCGATAAGGATATGATAATTCCAATCCAGTATGCGATTACCTACCCTAAGCGTTACAAGGGAAGCTTACCTCCCTATGATTTCATTAAGCACAGTACCCTGCAGTTTTCTCTACCAGATATGGACAAATTTCCCTGTCTAAGGCTTGCTTACGAAGCAGCCCGTAAAGGAGGGAGTTTACCTTGCTTTATGAATGCAGCCAATGAAGTTCTAGTCCAGAATTTTTTGAATAAAGAAATTTCCTGGAAAGAGATTGCAATTCGATTAGAAAAACTGATGTCTAAGCATCAAGTGATCTCTCTTAAAAGTCTTGATGATGTCATTGCTGTAGACACTCATGCTCGTGAAGAAGTCCGAGCTCTCAATTAGATCCGCCTTAATCTTAATCAAATAAAATAAGTATTCTCATTTGGAAAGAAAGAATTTTTTTGTTTTTATTTAAATAATAGTTTAATTTTTGAAATTTGATTTTTTTATTTTATATGGTATAATAAAACTATTAAATAAAATTTAATAAGGTTTAAGTATGCCGATTCGATATGATAGTTTTAAATTTGATTATAAGAATAGTGATTACTACTATCAGGACTTAGAAAAATTATCAAAAAACCGATGGGGGAGAAGCCTTGTTGTACAAAAAGACGGTCGGCTTAAAGAAGTAGGTTTTATCAAAACTTTCTTCAATCAATTTAGAAAGAAAAGCGTAAAGAGACTGGCAAGGCTGCGAGTGATGCATTTTATTGCGTATGGAATCAAAGAAAAGCTACTGAACCTGAACGATCAAAATAACCTATCTAAGATTAGCGGTTTAGCAAAAAGAGCAGGTATTACGGAAGAGAAAGATATTGACAATTTGCAAAAATTACATGACCAAAATTCGCAAGTCGATGATGTCATTGAAAAATTCTACGATGATCATCAGGCCGAGTACAAACCTTTTGAAGAGAAGCATCAATGGATACATGGTTATGATAAGGATGCTAGCGTTGGCCAACGTAGCAGGAGCTCTACCCTAAGCAGTCGCTCTGACGATAGCTCAGATCCATTGAGGGGAGATGATAGTTCACTTCCTAGTTATCAGGATGCCGACTCAGATGACGAAATACCTCAACAAAAAGCTGGCGTGGATGACGAAACACCTCTAATAGACAGGAAACGAAAAAAACATCAATCCTCAGACAACACTAACGTCCCAGAAGTGCCGAGTGGGCAAACTTTTGTACCTACTAATACTTTTGCAGACAGGAACACTGGTAGTGTAGGAGGGGAAGAAGAAGGCCAGGATTCAGGGAGCCCATCTGATGATGGTCTAAATAGCGGGAATGATCAGTCGGGATTGAGAGATGAGGAGCCTTCTGACAACCCACCCCCAGTCCCCTCTCGAGATGATCTCGTTGACCATGGTCCGCCACCCCCACCCCCTTATCGTGAGCCAGAAGAAATCCCACCACCTCCACTGCCTTCTGAAAATAATCCATCACTAGAACAAGAGGAGGAGCCTGCACCTTCTTCTCCACCCGTGCCAACTACGCAGGAAGATGGCGACATTCAAAAACACCTTGATAACGAACTGCTAAGAAGAAGGCAAGCAATGCAGGCAAGCATAAAAGGAACGAGCCAGGGCTTGGGAGATAGCGTCGATTTTTTTGCTGGACTAGATCGAAAAGATACGAATCCAGCAAACAGTGATGGCGGGAATCCTATCGCTTCAGCTCGCGAAATCATTGATTTTACAAAAAGAACTACTGAGGCATTTAAAAACTTTAAACAGTTATATGAAGAATACTTTAACAGTGACAAAAATGACCCTAGGACTGCACTGTTATACGAACAAGTGATGAATGCCCTTCGTGATGTAGATCGATGTATTGAGCTAATGGCCGATTACCAGAGAAAAAGACCCTTATACGAACGAGGCATGAGCGAAGTCATTTCTAATCCTAAACAACCAAACTATGCGTCTAATAAAAAGCTTAACGAGCAAATGAAAAATTCCTTTAAAAAACTAGAGGCCATTCAACAACAATTATTAAGTATTACGGCTGCTCGTCGGTACCTTTCTGAAAATCAACCTAAGCAAGCCACAACCCTTGGTGGGGTAATGGATCGATTAAAAGAACAACATCCAGGTAATACCATCAACGAGTCATGGCCTATTACGGAGAGCTTGCTAAAGCAAGATGATTAAGGCCTCCCTGATTTTCGTCACTTAGCTAGGCCCTGAGCCAGACAACCTGACTCAGGGCCTTTTATTTGGCATCTATTTTAATTTAATATTTGATACTATAGACTTATCTTAAATCTTTTAGGAGGAATAATGAGTGTTCAGCTATTCGGTTCACCAGTATCTTTGCAAATTAGCTATAAAGAGGTTTTAGAAGAAGACCAAAAGCAAGTGCATGCGATCTGTGATCATGTTGGGCTTGCTTGTCCAATCTCCATTTTTCAACCGGAAGGATCAGCAGAGCTAAACTCTCAGAATTTTATTCTTGGATTAGCTTCAGATAAGCAAGTGCTACTCAGAAGGTGTAAAAGGCTACAGGGAAAATCGAATTACGAGGTGCTAAATAAGGTATTAACCGTTTTAAAAGTGCACGATGTTCATGTGCCAGAGCTTTATTTCTTACCTAACGGGGATTTTCCTTATCTAGAAATGGGGACAGAAGAGAAAGTAGGCTGGGTATTTTTTAAATACCTTCAATGCCAATCCTACTTTTCAGGATCCTCCCATGAACTCAAAGAGGCAGCCTATCAAATCGGTAAGATGCACGCTGTCTTAAAAAAAGAATTTGGACAAGAAGTTTTATATCAAGATAACCGAGTGCAAGCCATTGCAACCGAACCTTTCTTAACAACAAAGCAGTGGGAAAATTACCTAGTCAAGATCAAAGAAAAAATCGATGAGGGTACAGCCGATAGCTATGATCAGCAATTTTATCATGCGCATGACATGATACAAAAAATGGTTTCTTGTGTCGAAGACCATTTTAAAACAGATTCAGATGATTGGCAAAATATTCATTTTGATCTTAACAGTAGCAATTTTCTTTCAGTAGATGGACGGATAACTATTATGGACTTTGACGAAATTAAACTTGGCAACATTTATACAGACATAGGATTTGCCTTACATCGATTAGTGTCCACCGCCATTGCCCAAGGACATTACCAGCAAGAGCAGATCAATAATGCTATCGATGACTTTGTTTCTTCCTATAAAAAAGGAAACCCTGATTTAATTTGGGAGCCAGAAAAATTAATCGTTGCTATGTATGATCGGGCTTTGAGAAACGTTAAGGTCAACTTGGAATTGAAATATGATAAGGATAGCTCGGATTGGCTCACATCCATTCCCCTCAACTTAACACGCCTTGAACAAGTGACTTATTTAGCCAAAGTATTAGAAGGTTATCATCTTGAATAGCTGTCTTTATCCTTGATGCTTACAAGTATTTGATGGATAATCAAATTAGCATGAACCAATATAGACAGTAAGATGAAATTCTTTTCAGACAATCATTTAATAAGAAAAATCCTTGAAGCTAAGATTCCATTATCTCTAACCGATGCTTTGGCAAAAGCAGGATTGCAGGTCGCCAACAAGAAAGTTGAAATTAAGCTTAAATGGCCTTCGCTCATCGAATATATTGATCAAGGAAAAGTTTTTCAAAATTTTCCTAATTTTAAAGAGAAAAGTGAACTTTTCAAGCTGGGTATCTCTGCATTAGCCATTGATGCCCCTAAAGATCTTCTCATAGAAATGTATGATCAAATTTTTGTTGAATGTCTTACTGAGGTAAAAGCTCTACCCTTTTTAGATCAAAGTTTTTTACTTCATCATCTTCATCAGCAAAGAAGGGAGCATCCTGGCGCAGAAGAGTTTTTAGCTGCCTCATTAAATGAATATGAGAGAATGCTCAAAGAGCAAACGTATCAAGCCCTTCATGATCTCACCTTGTATTTAGCTTGGGATAGGGTTTGCATTCATCTGGCCATTTTATTCGAACATGTATCTAAAAATCCCAAAATTTTAAATGGCCTCAATGTTTTTAAAGAGTGTTTGCTAGAATCCTTCCAGCATATAACCACGCAAGGCAAGAGCGCGCCTGGCTTTTTTAGATTGATAGAAGCTCTCTATGCCTATCATATGCGTCAAGAGAACCTTCATACTCACAATGATGAAGAATGGCGTGTGCTATGCGAGGGAGCTCACATTTTAAAACCAAGAGAAGAATTGGCAGATGTTTCCTACATTGATCTTTCTATCGAAGATGAACTTGCTTTCCGCGGTGTAGACCATAGCCCCATCACTATTTTATCATTACAATCTAAAGAGAACATTCAAAAAACTCTAACCTTAGCACGATTTACAATTGATAAATTGAAAAGAGAAGAACGGGATTGGCATTACTTACTAGGCCCTATGAATATTCTTTGCTTAAAAGAAGAAGAAGGCAAGTTTCATTTAGATGCTATCATCCAGGAGACCTAGAAATGAGTGTAAGGGCTACGATGTCGATGACAATGTAGAAGAGTGGCGATGAGTTGAAGAGGAACCAAGCAAACACTAAAGGGAGTAAACGCCATAAGGGTTGTAGCTAAAAAAAGATGATTGACTCTTTTAGAAATCTCTACCACCTTTTTTGCTTGTTTATGATGGGAATTTTGATGGTCAAGAATATGTTTGGCACTAGTTAGCTTATAAAATTGACTGCCATTATTAGCCTGATAATAATAGGCCCATAAAGCTAGCCTAGCAATACCCCCGATCACCGGGATTGTAGAAGTGAGTTGCAAGCAAGCGTGCCACTTCTTATACCTATTAAATTCAAGGCTAAAAACTCGCTCAAAAGCTATTCTTGTTGGTGATACTGCCATAGATAAATGATCAAGTTCATGTCATCTTATTATCATTAATATTTAATCAATATGGTCAAGAAAAGCAAATTTTTTTTAATAAAATGACCATGCTACATTTAAGTTGATAGCGTAATGGAACTTTCTCTGCCTGCCAAAAAGATTTTGTGATAATGGCAAACTTAATCCTAATTGCAGCAAAAATTCCTTCGAAGAAACCCAAAGAGAGGGAGTGAGGTAAACGCTGTTGCCTCCAGAAAAAGGATCAGTAAAACCTTTGATGCGATTTTTTCTATTATACTGTCCATCAAGCTCAATGATCCAAGCGTAAATCCATCCTTCAGGGCTTGAAATATTTCGTCCTACACCACATTGATAAAAGAATTGATCACCCATCTTTGTCCCTTGATCCGAAGTAGTAAGGATGGCACCATGTGAAGTAAAGAACAACCAATCGACTAGGGTGCGATAATAAGTGCCGCCGATAAAAAAACTGGGTGAGCCAAAACCGGTAGGTGGCTTTCGAAAGGCAGATCCAGTCGGTACAGTGACATTGGCTACGAAAGTCGCTTGGTCAGCATAAAAGGCCGTCTTTTTATTGTAAAAAGCATACTCTCCTTGAACGTAAAAATCTTCCGGGCCTCTTGAATGACCACGACCATCCTGAATAGCTGGTGTGTAAGGAAAATTAAAAAAAAGCGAACATGTATCTGTGATGCCAAATAAAACCCCAGGAATTAAATCGATCGTTCTTTTGGAGTGCCCTTCGAAGTCATCAGCAAAAAAGTAAACCTGGACTTCCCCAGCATCAATAATATTTCCTCCAAATCCCACTAATGCAGCGGGTTGTTGAGAGGCTGGTAATGCGAAATTACCAATTTTTGGAGGTTCTGGGAGAGGCTCGGTAGCTTGGCAGATTGAATAGAGAAGCGAGAAAAAGAACATGACTTTTCTCATGAATGCAAGAAATCCGTTGTGTGTAGTCAAAAAAGGAACAGTCTGTATGCAACGTTTATAGCAGCGAATCGATTAACATTCTATAGAATTATTTTTAATCATTGTATTGAAATGTTCTTTAAGCTGGCTAACAACGAATTCTTTTTTTTCAAGCGGGTAGGCTGAACGTATTGGATGATCCCAAACGGTAGATGGCCAAGCAGGATCATCGTCAAATCTTGCAATAATGTGAAGATGCAATTGCGGAGTTTTATTGCCTATTGCTGCTACGTTCAGCTGAGTTGGATTAAAAATTGTCCACATGACTTGCTGCGCAAGATTAGACTCAATGGTAAGTTGCCATTGGTCTTCTAAGGACAAATCTATTATACGTAAAATTTGAGGACGACGTGGGATAAGCAAAATCCAGGGGTAGTGAGCCTCATTTTCTAAAAGGATTCTGCATAGGGGTAGGTCTGTAATAAAATCTTTACAAGCTAAGTTTTTATGTAGCAGGAAAGGCATGGGACCTCATTAAGAATAGACGTTATTATAAGCGTCAATCGTTTTTACTTGAACTGTATTAAAAATCATCTCTAGTAAACTATTTTAAAAATGTCATGTTTTTTAACAAAGAGGATAGAATGTCGACAAGCTTAAGTATGCCAGCATGGAAAAAAGAGGACTCTTTATATCAATCTATAGAAGAAATATTAGCGGACGATCAAGTATCCGAAGAAGATGTCGATCAAATTTTTAAAATGGCTGTAGCTGTCAAGGACCCTTTTCAACAAATTCGCTATTTCTGGGGTATTATCTCTAAATATTTGGCATTTCCAAGGCTATCCTCTCATAGGCAAGCTTATCATATTGCTATCACGCGCTTAAATGATGGAAACAGTGTTGAAAAACTATTAAAGCGAATCGCTAATGGATGTCGGGAAATGAAGGATGCAAATGCTATAATTTTAGCTAATGAAATAGATCATTATGTCCATAAATATCTTATCATAAGGAAAGATGTCCTTGAAAATTAGGCCAGTTGCTGAATAAAAAAAGTAGGGATATGGTCGGTTTCTAATTTCGTCAAACTTGGCTCTAGCCCAAACTTACGAATACGTTCGGCCATCATCCCTGTTTTTAAAATAAGGGCTGAACGAATACCAAACATTTTTGCCCCCTTAATGTCAGTTTCAGGTGTGTCTCCCACCATTAAAATTTTTGCCAGTTCTTGATGTTTAAATTCTTCAGTAGCTACTTGAAACATAGTGGGAGAAGGCTTTCCGATATAGAAAACCTGGCCACCCAAACTTTCATAAATAGAAGCAACAGCTCCTTGCCTAACTACTAGTTTAGGGGGCTTTCCTTCGTGTGCAAAATGATCGGGATTTGCACAGACCATAGGAAGGTTAGCGTCATAAAAAGCTTGTAAGGAATTTTTAAATACCTCTGCGTCTACTTGGTCTTGCCCATTAAGATGGGGGATCGATGGATAGACAAAGTCAGCTTGATCAAGTTGGTTCGTTTCCAAGAAAGGAGATCCCTCAAAAAGAGTAAGATGCGAGGCATAAGAAGGATGCGGAGGGGATGAAAGGACATATCGCTGCTGCGGGGTTTGAAAAGGAAGGGAGTTAGAAGAAAAAATTCGTTTTGCTACCTCACCCGAAGTAATGATAAAGTGATAGTGCTTACCGCGAATCAACCCATGCCTTAAGAATTTAGCTTCTTCCTTGGCCGCCAACTGAGTAGAATTTGATAGGATACCAACAGTTTTGCCACTTTCTACTAAGTTTTGCATGACCTGGCTACACCCAGGTAAAACTCCTACCTCATTTCCTCCCCAAAAAACTCCATAAGCATCAAGCAGGATAGAAGAAAAGGGAGAGGAAATGTCAGCTAAATGGTGGTAAATGGATGTCGTCATTGGTCAACTTTTGAGCACCAAATTAGCAGACTAGGGAATTACTGTCATTCTAAGAGCGCAAGGCGGGTTCTCTCTCTAATTCTTCTTTAAGTTGTTGATCGCGAAGACGATCCTCTTCTGTTTGCTCTCTTTTAATATCCCATCGGGTATTGTCCTGTTTTTGGTAATATTTTCTTAAATCATAGCGTAAATTTTCTCTCCTCAGGGCGTCTCGTCTTAAATCAGCGCGGCGATCTTCGTAAGAATAAGAAAGGGTATCTTCTTGATAAGAAAATAAGAATAGTGGGGAGATGGCGAAGAAAAATAATAATAATTTTTTCATAATCACACTCCTTTTAATTCAAAATAAAACAAAAAAGTTATTTTTTAAATAGTTTGTTTTTTAATTTAAATAACCTTTTAAGGATGAAGGACCTTGGAGGATAAGCCTCCCTTCAGGTGACTTATCCTCCAAGGCCATGAAGATTTCGAATTAGTCTTAAGACCTGAATGGCTACCAAAACCTCATTTAAGACTAATTTGAATAGGTCAGATACAACGGAAGCGATGAAGGTAAGGGTTATTTCTCTTGCCGAACATCAAGACTTAGCAGATGAATCTAAAAATGATTTTTGTGCAAAGTTTTGGTAGCCATTCAGGTCTTAGCTTCACATTCACTTAATGGAAATCAGTTCCTCTTCATAGCATGCAAGAACCCTCTGTAGAAATTTATCGTAGTAATAAGGTTGAGACTCTTGTAGAAAGATAAGAGTTAACATCAATTAAAAGTAATGGATCATTAATAGCGGCTTTGCAAGCCGATCGGAAGTTTGTTACTTTTTATGATGTGTACGGCTCTAAAAAATGGGGTAAAGAGCTTAATAATGTGGATTGAAGCGGTTAAGAAGCGATTTGTTATCTAAAAACTTTTAACTAACCTTTGAAAAGTTTTTTTAAAGTCACTTTTTTAGAACACTCACAATTCTTGATTAGACCTTTACTATAAGAAAAATTTCCCTTATAATAATAGTCTTTTTATTTCATTTTACCCTCTTGGAGCTTACTTATATGTCATTTAGAGACTTTGGCTTATCATCAGAACTTCTTCGCGCTATCACTGAGCTAGATTATAAGAATCCAACACCTATTCAAGCCCAAGCGATCCCATGTATTCTCGAAGGTAATGATCTTCTTGCCGGCGCTCAAACAGGGACAGGTAAAACAGCGGGATTTTCACTACCCTTACTCCATAGCCTAACAAAAGAGAAAAACCTGCAAAACAAGGGCATTCGAGCTCTCATTTTAACCCCCACAAGAGAACTTGCAATCCAGGTAGGAGAGAATATACGCGCCTTAGGCAAGTACCTTAATATTAGGTCAACGGCTGTTTTTGGCGGAGTTAATATTAAGACCCAATTTGCCACTCTCAGTAAAGGAATAGATATTCTTGTTGCAACCCCTGGCCGTCTTTTAGATTTGCTAGGACAAAAGATGATTTCTTTGCAAAAAGTAGAAATGCTCGTTCTTGACGAGGCAGATCGCATGTTGGATATGGGTTTCATTCACGATATCCGTAAAATTTTAAATATGCTTCCTCCAAAAAGACAAAGTCTACTTTTCTCTGCTACCTTTTCAAATGAGATAAAGAAGCTTGCTCAAGATTTACTTCGCAATCCTAAATTGATTGAAGTAACACCTGTCAACACGACGGCAGAGAGTATCTCGCAAATCATTCATCCAGTAGATAGCAAACGAAAAAAAGAGCTTCTCGCATTCTTAATTTCTTCTCAGCAATGGCAACAAGTCCTCGTTTTTGCGCGTACAAAACATGGTGCAAATCGCCTCAGTGCCCAATTAACTGAGGAGGGAATTACTGCAGCTGCCATTCACGGTAATAAGAGCCAGGCCGCTAGAACAAAAGCTTTAGAGGATTTTAAAAAGGGTAGGATCCGTGTTTTAGTGGCAACAGACATTGCCGCACGAGGCTTAGATATTGATCAGCTCCCACATGTTGTCAATTTTGATTTACCTAACGTGCCTGAAGATTACGTGCATCGCATTGGTCGAACAGGACGTGCCGGGAATAAGGGGGAGGCTGTTTCGCTCGTCTGTATCGATGAACATGGCTTGTTGCACAATATTGAAAAAATGCTAAAACGTAAGATCGAACAGGTGATTTTGCCTGGTTTTGAGCCAGACCCTTCCATTAAACCTGAGCCATTAATTAATGGTAGGCGGCAAAGCAGCAATCATGGAGACCGTACTCCACGTCAACAGCATTCTGCTACCACACCATCAGCTAAGTTTAAAGTGGGTTATGCATTTAGAAAAAAACATGCTTGCAAGTAGCCATTGCAAGAAATGTCAAAGATTTATAAGGTCGTCTTTTTAACTAAAAGACACCTTTCATGGAATCTTTTCTCTATTATGTCATCGTTGGATTCATCGCTCAAATAGTGGATGGAGCCTTAGGTATGGCTTATGGCTTAATCAGCACAACCTTGCTACTCAGTTTTGGTTTTACTCCACTCACCGCAAGCACTACAACTCATGCTGCGGAATGCTTTACAACTGCCTTTTCAGGGCTGGCTCATCATCAATTTGGCAATGTGAATCGGCAACTATTGGTTCGCTTACTCATTCCAGGAATGGTAGGAGCTGCAATTGGTGCTTTCTTACTTTCGAATTTGAATGGAGATAAGATCAAGCCTTTTATTGCTCTGTATTTGATGGTTATGGGATTGATTATCATTGCCAAGGCCTTCAAGGAATTTCCTCCTCGTTCTTTTTTGCATCATCTTATTCCTTTAGGATTTTTTGGAGGGTTGATTGACGTTCTTGGTGGAGGTGGATGGGGACCCATCGTTTCATCAACCCTTTTAGCGAGAGGGCATGATGCTCGCACAACGATTGGCAGTGTAAATGCTTGCGAATTTTTTGTGGTTATTACTGCTTCCCTTGCTTTCTTTTTGAGCGGTTCTTACGTTGGCTGGAATGTTGTCCTTGGGCTTGCAATAGGTGGCGCGATCGCAGCTCCGATAGGGGCATGGTTATGCAAAAAAATGCCGCATAAGTATTTAATGTTCATCGTCGGTTGTTTAATCCTTGTCTTAAGTCTTCGCACATTTATGAGCAGTTTGGTCGATTATTTTGCATAAAAGATTGTGCTTTAAAAAGCACTTCTTTAAAAAATAGTTAATAACTTGATTTATCTAGGAGACGATAGATGTCAATCGTTAAAGTAATAGAAGTCATCAGTGAAGGAAATAATTTAGAAGCAGCAATACAAGCGGCTGTTACTGAAGTGACGAAAACGGTAAAAAATGTTCGTCAAATTAATGTGGAGCATATCGAAGGAATTATAAATGATAACAAGGTAACCAAGTATCGCATTCATGCAAAGGTAAGCTTTGTTGTTGAGCATAATGGTGTGTAAATAAGAAGGCTCTACGCCTTCTTATCCTCTTTCTGTTCCTGTGAGCGTTTTTCTACGATTTCCCAGTTAATATTATCAAAAAAGATATCGATGTATTTATTGCGCTCTAAACCAAATTGAGTAATATAGGCATGTTCAAAAACATCCATAATGAGTAGAGGCTTACCGCCAGATAGATGACCTACATCATGCTCGTTAATCCACTCATTAACAAGTCGATGACTTTTAGGATCTACGTAAGCGACTACCCAACCAATTCCTCTCATTAAACCTGTAGCAATAAAATCTTTTTTCCAGTTTTCATAACTCCCAAAGTCTTGGTTTACCTTGGCAAGAAAAGCACTACTTTCTTTGAGAAAGGGAGTCTTTCCTAGGTTTTCAAAATAGTACTCATGAAGAAGCATACCATTAAATTCCCAACCGAGCATGCGTTTTAAACCCGCGAACTCCTGGGTGCGATTTTTATCATTCAAATCTATGGATTGAAGTTTTTGTAACAAAGTATTGGTGTTATTCACATAACCTTCATAGAGCTTAAAGTGCATTTTTAAAAGCTCATCACTAAGCCCAGGTATTTTACCGAGTAAATAATCAAAATTTTTAATTTGGTATTTTACATTATCTTGCTTTGATTTATTGGTAAGTTCAGGAGTGGCCGCTTGCAAGTAGGCTAGTTGGATACCTGAAGCGATAAATGCTAATAAGAGAAGTTTTTTCATTTTTTTTGCCTCTTCTTTTTGAAATTTTGTAGATATTTTTTTGCCGTGCAAATAAATAAATTTATAGAGGATTGTTTTATGTTGTATCGTAATATTTTATTTTTAGCCATAGCAATTATTTTACTGTTTTTTGGCTATCAATTTTTGCATGGCTCTTCCCCTGTTGTCGAAAAGGAAGAGTTAAAGTCGGATGAAGAGATTGGACCTCCTCTGGGATTGCCGCCAATTCCCTGGCCTGAGGATAATCCCTATTCTAAAGAAAAAGCGGAGCTTGGAAGGTTACTTTACTTTGATAAAAGGCTTTCTTCCGATCAAACGATTTCTTGTGCTACTTGCCATAGTATTCAATGTACTTATAGCGATTGCCGAGCCATAGCTGTTGGCATTAGCAACTATCAAGGAACAAGGAATAGTCCAACAGTTGTTAACACGGCCTATGCTAAGTATCTTTTTTGGGATGGGCGTGCCTCTTCGTTGGAAGAACAAAGTAAGGGTCCCATTGCTAATCCAAAGGAAATGTCAGCTGCAAAAGATATGGATGAAGCTCATCGTCAATGTGTAGAGAGAATACAAAAATCTAAAGGTTATCGCGAACTATTCAAAAAAGTGTTTGGTACAGAAGTAATTACCATTGATGAAATAGCTAAAGCCATTGCTACTTTTGAAAGAACAATTCTTTCTGGTAACTCTCCTTATGATCGCTACCGGGCGGGAGATCAATCAGCTATGACAGCCAAACAAGTGCGTGGGTTAGAGGTATTTAAAAAAGTGAAATGTTCCAATTGCCATACTAACTTCAATTTTGGCGATGATCGTTTTTTAAATATTGGTGTCGGAATGGATAAACCCAATCCAGATCTAGGGCGTTTTGAAATAACCCATGAAGAAAAAGATTGGGGAAGTTTCAAAGTACCAACATTACGTGAAGTTGAGCATACTGCTCCTTATATGCACGATGGAAGTTTACTGACGTTAGAAGACGTTATTGATTACTATGATCGAGGAGGGATTAAAAACAAAAACCTTCATCCGCTCATCAAACCATTAAATCTTTCGCAAGAAGATAAGCAAGCGTTAGTGAGCTTTTTAAAAGCTTTAAGCGGTGAGGGATGGCAGCACGTAAAAGAGCCGACCGCATTCCCAGATTAGTGATCTTAGAGGGGGCGTAAGCTCCCTCTAGTCAGAAATCTTCACAATCTGCTTGCCAAGGTTTTCTCCAGAAAACAAGCCAAGGAATGCCTTTGGAGCATTTTCTAAGCCTTCCACGATATTTTCAGCATATTTAATCTTTCCCTGCATCAGCCATTCGCTCATTTGTTGAATCCCTTCAGGGTAGCGGCGTTTATAATCTTCCCATACAATAAAGCCTCTAGCAAGAGCGCTTTTAGTGATCAATGTTCGGAAATGTCGAGGGCCAGTGTCAGGTTCATGTAAATTATACATGGAAATTTGCCCTGATAAAACAATTCTAGCATGCCAGTTGATGAGTTTCATCACTTGATCAGTCACGTTACCTCCCACATTGTCGTAATAAATATCGACGCCTTTTGGGCAAGCGCGGCTAAGTTCTTCAAAAAGATTGGGTTGCTTGTAATTAATGCCAACATCAAAGCCTAAGTACTTGGTAAGATAATCAATTTTTTCTTGACTGCCTGCGATACCAATCACTCGACATCCTCTTATTTTGGCAATTTGACCAGCGACCATGCCTACAGCGCCTGCAGCACCAGAGACAACTACGGTTTCTCCTGCTTGGGGTTGGCCTATTTCTAACATCCCAAAATAAGCTGTCATTCCTGTCATGCCAAGAACGCCTAAAGCGGTTGAAATTGGTGCACGGCTTGGATCGATCTTCTCAATGTGTTCTCCCTTAGCCACATTGTATAAAGCCCAATCAAGGTGCCCAAGGATGATATCGCCCACTCGAAAGTTCGGGTGTTTAGAATCAATCACCCTGCCTACAATCCCACCGGTTAAGGGATCGTTCAGGTTAAAGGGCTCCCTGTAAATAGGGGAATGGTACATACGTAGACGCATGTAAGGATCGACGGATAAAAATAGTGTTTGAATGAGAACTTCTTCATCTTTTAATGAGGGGACAGGAACTTCTCTAATGGCAAAGGTGCATGCCGTAGGAAGCCCTTCAGGATAAGAAGTTAAAATCACTTGTTTATTAGTTAATGTGGGACTCATAAATTCTCCTCTCTTCAGAGCATGCCATGTCATTTTAGTACTATAAGAATTGAATATGAAAAATAAAACTAAAAGGTTATAAATCTTTTTAAATTTTGGCAGAGAACCTTTTACTAAGACCCACATTGCTACCAAAACTTCATGCAGAGGTGATTGCTTTTGCTATTGTCAGAGCGAAATATTTTTACTCAAACGATAGATGAAAATATCAAAGAGGAAATGTTGAAGTGATCAATTAAATCATGGCAGTTTGATGAGCGAAGCATCAAAAAGATAAACATGGTTGATTTGATTACAGTTGAAATAGAACGTAAAAGTGAAAGGTTCTCCCAGTCGGAATCATCCGATCGAGGAACCATAAGAGTATATTTAGTAACGCACCCCTCTCCTTCAAAGGCATCGATTCTGCTTCCTTGCCATCCCAACTTTTTAGTAAAAAAGACGAGGGATCGTCCAAGGCATATGGTCCTATTTCGAGAATTTTTTTAGGTTTCGAAAGAATTTCAAAGAATGGCTTGAGAGCTCAATATGTACCCCAACAGGCCGCATTTTGTTCATTTTCCCATAAAATTTGAGATTTTTTTATTTAGGCTTAGATCAAATTGGGGAGCGATTAGCAAAATTGCGTTGACGAACTCTTTTGAAAGGGGGGAAGGAACGTAATAATTGATTCAATTTAAGTGAATTTTTATTTAAATTTTTATGTTCTTCATTAGCCATAAAAAAAATAAAAGGGGATAAAAGTCTTGCAAAAACCTTTCATATTTACTAACATGAATCATGTTGCTATTCAACAAAAATAAAAATATGAGGTTTAAATGATGAATTTAAAAAATATTTTTATCACAGTTGTAATTCTTTCTTCATTGAATCTGACCGCAGCTGCTAATGCTTCAGTTGGTGAGAAGTTGGATAACGCAATAGATAAAACTAAAGAATACTACGAAGATTCCAAGAATCAAACGAAGGAATACTACGAGGATTCTAAAGACAAAGCAAAAGATACATATGACAAGGTAGTTGATAAAACCAAAGATGTGTATCAAGATGCTAAAGACAAAGCAAAAGATACATATGACAAGGTTGTTGATAAAACCAAAGACATGTATCAAGATGCTAAAGATAAAGCTAAAGATACTTATGACAAGGTAGCTGAGAAGACCAAGGATAAGTATCAAGAGGCTAAAGACAAAGCTAACAATACTTATGACAAGGTCAAAGAAACGACTAAAGATAAGTATCAGGAAGCTAAGGATAAAACAAAAGATACTTATGATAAGGCTTCTAACCGAGCTAAAGATAAGTATCAGAAAATCAAATGGTAAATTAAGCAATAGCTTAATTTTATCCTAGGTAGAGCTCAATCGAGCTCTGCTTCCATTGATTCACAAAAGAGTAAGCCCTTGTTACGTAATAGCAAGGGCTGAAGAACTAAGCTTTAACTTTAAAATCTCTGTGAGTTTTTCCCAAATGGTTTCGTTGCGAGGAAAAGCTTTTGGTTGGCTCTTTTTTGGCAAAGTTCTTTTGAGTTCCTTTAAATGTTTCTCTTTCTCTAAACCCTGTGCCCTTTGTCTCTTTCTTAAAGAAAGAGGGTGCCTTTTTCTCAGAGTTTCGAAAGTCATCATTTTTCTTTTTACTAAAAGAAAAGGGTTTCTTCTCTGGATAATTTCTATTTCTAGCTTTAGAAAAAGATGAGTTTTCATCATCCTTAAAGAAAGAAGTACGTTTAGAAGCCGATTCCTGAGTAGAGTAGTTCTCTTTTTTAGGGCTTAATTTTTCTCGCTCTCCCTTAAATGAAGCCCATTTCTCTCTTGGCTTATCCTTTTGGAAGGAGCCTTTGCCCGTGAATCGATTTCGTTCAGTTCTCGGTTTGCGTCTTTGTCTTGGCTGAGTATTGTAACGATCACGGGGTTTAGGTTCTAACCCTTCAATCGTTAAGGAGGGAAGAGGTTTTCCAATCAGGCGATAAATTTTCTCCAAAAGATGATCTTCTTTGTAGGTAGCGAAGGTAATAGCAGCTCCTTTTGCCCCCGCACGTCCAGTTCTTCCAATGCGATGGACAAAATCTTCGGATTGAAAGGGGAGATCAAAGTTAATCACATGACTTAGTGATGCAATATCAATTCCTCGAGCTGCCACATCGGTAGCAACAAGGATTTGGATAACACCTTTTCGAAGGCGGTTGATGGTTTTCGTTCTCTGTCTTTGATCCATATCCCCATGGAGAGCTCCAGCTAGATAATCTTTTTCTTGTAGATAGCTGGCGAGCGCCTTAGTCTGGTTGATTGTGGATGTGAAAACAATCATCTGAGTCATTTGGAGGGTCTCGAGAAAGTGATCTAATAAGCGCGTCTTATGCTGAATATCATCGACATAATAAAGACTTGCATCGATATTTTCTTTTAACGAAAGATCTTGTTTAACACGTATTTCAAAAGGATTCTTTTGAAGCTTTTTTGAAATGGGTAAAATTTTATTATCGATTGTCGCTGAGAAGAGGAGGGTTTGCCTTTCTTTAGGAATGTATTGAGTAATTTGTTCAACAGCTTCAATAAAGCCCATGTCTAACATGCGATCTGCTTCATCCAGAACTAGCACCTTAATCTCCGAAAGATTGATTCTTTTTTGCTCGATATGATCAATTAGTCTTCCTGGTGTTGCAATCAAAATATCGTAATGTGAGGACAGGGATCTTTTCTGGATAGGGTAGGGGACGCCTCCATAGATACAAACAGCACGAATATAGGAAAGATATTTGCTATATTTTTTAGTTTCCTCAGCCACCTGCAGTGCTAGCTCTCTGGTAGGAACTAAAATTAACGCTTTAGGTTTGTTGTCTTTTTCTAAAGGACTTTTGGCTAAAATATTAAGAATAGGCAGCATAAAAGCGCCTGTCTTACCGGTCCCGGTTTGAGCACATGCGATTAAATCCTGTCCGCTCAAAACCTTAGGAATGGCGGCTGATTGGATAGCCGTAGGAGTTTCATAATTGATATCTTTTAAAACCTTTAAAATTTTTTCTTCTAAATTAAAATGGGCGAAATTCGACACAAAATATCCTTTTATAATAGTTAAGGAGTTCAAATGAACCTAATACTCTCTTCGAAAGAAAGATTGTTTAGAGAAAGAGTTTTAAAGATTCTTGACATGATTAAGATTTGAGGTATACCTACCTAAACCCAGCTAGTGTATAGGAAACGCTTATTATTTGCTAGCTCGATGTAGATTCTCTAACAATTATCCTAATCCTTATCTTTCACTAAATTTATTTTAAATAATTAAAACAGTCATCTTATAATGTATTAATTTTTATTAAATGTAAATAAAAATTAGATATAATAAAAAAAATTCAGTGGCCCTTTGTGAAAAAAAATTTTGCGAAAAAATTAGAAATTACATACAGTTCGATTTTCTTAAACTGACCGCAACCCACCACTCAAAACGCAATGGTTCGTTTTTTTATTTACTCTGCTGTTTTTATATTTTTACCTTTCTTCTGCTCTGTAGTACATGGAGAAGATTATTTTCCTTCAACGATTGCTGTGGCTAAAGACGATCAAATCTTTCATTTAAAGCTCACCGGTATTGCGAAGAGAAAAAAATTATTTATTCATATTTACGATGTCGCTAGTTATCTTGATGTTAGGGCTGGTGAAAAAAAGTTGCTTGAAGAAATCATGAATGATCGCAATGCCAAGCAGTTGGTGGTTAAATGGACCTATGATGCTAGTAAGAAGCGCATTACTAAAGGATACCAAGAGTCATTTTTAAGTGACCTTTCCAAAGATGAATATGCTGCACTATCTGGTTCAATTGCCCATTATTTATCATTGATAAGTGATGTAAACAAAGGGGATGAGCACGTGATTCGATGGTTACCGGGGGGAATTATCGAGACATATATCAATGGAGAGTTTATAGGTGCTATTTTTGATGAAAAATTTGCTAAGGCGTTATGGGGAATTTGGTTTAACCATGAGAAGCCAGCTGCACAAAATAGCTTGTTAGCGTTAGGGTTTAATGCTGGATCATGAACATAGGCATTCAGGCTGTATTGCTCGTATAGAGCATGATAGAAGCTCAGCTGATTTTGATCTCTTAAGTCCATTGTCAATTAGGGGATGTCAATTTCGGAACCGTATAGGTGTATCTCCTATGTGCCAATATTCCGCTATCGACGGTTTTGCGAATGATTGGCATCTTGTTCATCTGGGAAGCAGGGCAGTAGGTGGCGCAGGTCTTGTCAGTTTAGAAGCAACAGCGGTAACACCACAAGGTAGAATTTCTCCTGGTGATCTTGGTTTATGGGATGACGAACATCAAGAGTCATTAGCTCGTATTGCTCAGTTCCTTTATCAGATGGGAGCTATTCCAATGATTCAGCTGGCCCACGCCGGTCGTAAAGCTAGCTGTGATTCTCCATGGAAGGGAGGAGCAAGCTTAACGACCGATAATGGGGGTTGGGAAGTGGTTGCTCCAAGCGCGATTCCTTTTTATGATAAAATGCCAATCCCCCTTGACGAGAAAGGAATAGAGGGAATTCTCATTGCTTTCGTTCGGGCAGCTAAAAGGGCCGTCAACTGTGGATTCAAAATCATCGAAATTCACGCTGCTCATGGCTACCTTTTGCATGAATTTCTTTCTCCTATTAGTAATCAAAGAACGGATCGTTATGGCGGAACTTTAGAAAATAGGATGCGACTTTTGATCGAGGTGGTGAGGGAAGTGAGAGCTAATATACCTCAAGACATGCCTTTATTTGTACGTATATCAGCGACAGATTGGGTGGAAGGAGGTTGGGATCTTGAGCAATCGATTGAGCTAGCCAAGCAATTAAAAACGTATGGTGTTGATTTAATCGACGTATCTAGTGGAGGAATCGTTAAATTCGCTAAAATTCCTGTTGGAAAAAATTATCAGGTACCCTTTGCTGAGGCCATTAAAAGGGAAGCGAACATGTTGACGGCCGCCGTAGGCTTGATTACCGAACCGAATCAAGCCAATGAAATTATCACTTCTGGACAAGCAGATTTGGTTTTGATTGGAAGAGAAGCTTTGCGAGAGCCTTACTGGGCAATTAAAGCTGAGCAAGTTCTCAACCATTCTCCCGCATGGCCGCTACCTTATGGCTATGCTGTCAAAAGATCAGGGTAACCTACGAGCACTCTATTTTTCTTTCTGTAAAGCTTTTTGCAAGTTATAATGTTTGTGAAAACCGAGCAGGTGACTCATTTTGATAAAACTGTAGTGTTTTACGATAAAAAACTTGCTTGCCTAGATCGGATTCAGTACCCAACGATCATTTCAAAACCGGTTGACAAGCGAGTTGGTTGATGTGCGAGAAGTGGATATTGACGATCCTGAAAGGCGAATCACTAATGACAAAAGATTAGCATGATAGATTTACCGATCATTAAAGATGGAGAAAACAAGAGTTCTCCGTTTATCAACTGTATTAGAAACCAATATAAACACCTGCGTAAATGGGCTAAACGGACGCAAACGAATTGTTTTCGTATCTATGACCGCGATCTTGCCAATTATCCCTTAGCGATTGATTTTTATGCAGGTCGATTTTGTGTCCATTATTTTTCTAAAAGCCGTAAAACCGAAGAGCCTCCTTATGAGCTTTATGAAGAAGTGGCTTTAGCTATAAAAACCTTATTTGAACAAGAAACCAAGGATATTTACTGGAGGACTCGCTCGCGTCAAAAAGAAACAAGGCAATATGAAAAACTAGATGGGGTGGAGGAGTTTTTTGATGTGGAAGAGTATGGGGTGAAATTTTTAGTCAATCTGACAGACTATCTCGACACTGGACTATTCTTAGATCACCGCGAAACAAGAAGGCTAGTTGCTTCCCAGGCTAAAGATAAAAGTTTGTTAAATCTTTTTGCCTACACTTGTTCTTTTAGCGTTCAAGCAGCAGCTCATGGAGCCTCTTATACAAAAAGCGTTGATCTATCGAATACTTACACGAACTGGGGAAAGCAAAATTTTCTTCTTAATGACATCGCATTAAAAAACCATGAGGTTGTCCGAGAAGACTGTCTTAAATTTTTAAATATGGAAACAAGGAAATATCAGATCATCGTTGTCGATCCTCCTACAATCTCTCGTTCAAAAAAAATGGAAAAAATGTTTGATGTTCAGGAAGACTATGTCCCCTTGCTTACTCGAGCATTAAATCTTTTAACTAAAGATGGTGTTCTTTTTTTTAGCACGAATGCTAGGAAGTTTAAGTTTGAGCCTTCTCAATTTCCAACGTTTGTTGTTGAGGAAATCACGCACAAAACCTTGCCTTTAGACTTTAAGGATAAGAAAATTCATCGTTGCTGGCGTTTTAAACCCCTTTAAAAGGGGGTAATTCAAAAAAGTGGACGGCTTTACATTTTAGGCATCCTTCTTATAAGAAAAACTAACGACTGCTTAAGGCCTTGATTAGACTCAAGATCGTCCTCGGAGCCAAAGTATAGGCGCTAAAAAGAACGTAGCAAGGATGACTTTGAGGGTGGAATTTTTCCCAAAATTTACTCCTCCCTCCAAGCTTGAATATTTTTTTTATGGCTTTAAAACCAAATTGAGCTAGGAGACTCATGAGAGGATTAAATCCATGAATGGCCTTTAAATGTTCTGCTGGCACTGCTCCCACAGTGACGTACGAGCAATTTTCTTCCTTAAGGGTTTCAAGGACATGCGTGAATAAAAGCTCAGAGGTTCCATTGGAAGCTTCAGGCACAACCATTAAATGATTAAGTAAATACCCTTGGTATTCCTCCAACCTATTGATGGTGACGACACCCACGATTTCTTTGTCTTTCTTAGCGTAAAACCACCGTTTGCCGAAACGGTTGGCAAAAAGATTGACTTGAGAAATATGCATTTGAGGGCCTTCACGAGATTGTAGCCATCTTTCTCCTACTTTTCGCAGCTGCCCTTCTATTTGTTCATTCAAAGGGATATATTCATGGATTTTGGTATTTTCCTTTTCTGCGTGACGGATTTTTCTGCGTACCAAGCTCGCGTAATTTCCAGTTAGCTCTTTGGGATTTTGATGTGGGTCAAAATAAAATTCTGGACCAAATTCTACAGAGGCTTTGACTAAATGTTGGCGAATCATCTCATCAGAGAATGTCTTAGAAGTGGCAATATAAATGATCGAATAGCCTTTTTGATCGCAATAGCTATGAAAATAACTAGCGATTTTTTGCTTGTCACCAGGGGAAGCAATAGGGTCACCAAAAACAATGGCTGCTTTGCCGATTAACTTGTAGCTAATAAAACCTTCGATGCCAGGATGAGTAAACGACAAGCACTGGGCATCCAGTACTGCTTCTGAGTTGGAACCTCCCCATTGCCTTACTAATTTTAATGCGTTCATTGCAGTGATATCCTGTTGCATCTTACTCTCTTTAAGAAGGGGAATGATTTTTTAAATAATCGATGATCGCTGGGCAAAAAGCTGGAAGATCCGCTGGGCTTCGGCTTGATATAAAATGTTGATCTCTTACGACCGCTTCATCTACCCAGTTAGCCCCTGCATTAATCATGTCATCTTTAATGGCTTGATAGGAGGTGCTTTTGATTCCTTTGAGAATTTGTGCTGAAATAGGAATCCAGCCTGCATGGCAGATAAAAGCAATCAGTTTCTTTTCTTGATGAAATTGCTTTGTTATGTCTATTACTTTCGGAACCATGCGTAATTTATCAGGAGCATATCCACCAGGAATCACAAGAGCATCAAAATCAGCAACTTGAATAGAATCGAAGGCAGCATCGGCTTGGCAAGGATAGCCGTGTTTTCCTATATAGGTTTCTTTTTCTTTTTGCCCTGCAACGATAACTTTAAAACCTGCTTCTAGCAGGCGATATTTAGGGTATTGTACTTCAAGGTCCTCATATTCATTGGCAACAAAAATAAGAATTTTTTTCTCTTTTTGCATATGAAGCTCCTACATTCAATAATAATTATTTTTTAAAATGATTGTTTATTATTGTCAATCTGTTGATTGTTTATTTTTATTTTTATATGTATTATAAAAATAATAATTATTATTATAATGATGGAAATTAATAAAATTATCAATAAAGGGTTTACCTCCTTAGATAAAGTCGCGGATTACATTCCTGTCATCAGCACCTTATCGAATCTCACGGATCTGTTTATTAAATCGGTAATTCTTCCTCACGTTAAACAAGAAAGGATTGAAAAACAGCGTTACTTTGTCCATTTGCAAGAAAAAGATCTCTCTCGCAGTATCAAACTATTGGTTCCTGTAATAGGTAATCTTTTTATTGCGCTAAAAGATCTATCTAAAAATATATATATCAAGAAATACTCTGATGGGCATGAATATCGTCAGTTAGGAATAGATGGGTGCGCTTTAAGGATAGCTCCTCAATATGTGAAAGATAGTACTAAACTCGTGACGGTTGCAGTAAGAAACAATGGTCTGGCTCTTCAGTATGCAAGTAAGCGTATACAAAACAAAAAGTCGGTTGTTCTAGAAGCCGTTAGTAAGACGGGAGAAGCGATCCAATTTGCAAGCCCTCGACTAAGGAGGGATAAAGATGTCGCTTTAAAAGCCCTAAAGAATAATCCCAAAGCTTACGAATACATTGATGAAGAATTAAAAAAAGATCCAGATATAAAAATGTACCAGCCCCTTAACTGAGGGCTGGTGATATTGTTATTTTAAAATCAATGGAACGGGTTTGGTTACGTAAGCTACAGTCCATCGAATGACCAAGCCAATGGTTAAAAAGTAAAGAGGCATGACGACGGAGTTTGTCGAATGCAAAATCGCCATCCCAAATGTAACCAACGCGATCAAAATATAATAAAAAAGTCCGAAAATAGAGGATGCCGATCCGATGGCATCTCTATAATTTTCTAAAGCCTTCGAAAGGCTGACGGTTAACACTATCCCGCTGCCAAATTGGACAATGGTCATACTGATAATGGTGCATAGAATAGCGTATTCCTTGGAAGGAATATAGTGGAAGCTGGCCGCTAAAAGAGCGAATAAGCAGCATCCAGTTAGCAGAATCCTTGCCCCCACAGTGAGTATTTTCTCTACACTCAAAGAATGATATAATTTTCTCGTTGTTATCCCAGCGAAGATGCCAGCACAGGCTAAAGCAATAAAGCTAGTCCCATAAAAGGAAGGACTTAACCCCAAAAGATCGATTAAATAAAAAGATCCTTCTGCATAATAGCTAAATAATATTCCATTACAAGCTGCTACCAATACACCAAAAGAAATCAGCCTAGGGTCACCGGCCATTTTTTTACCAATCTCTTTCAAAGTAAGAAGGGATGTAGAAGGGCCTTGCTTGGTTTCTGCTAATTTCCAGAATGTCGTTAGAGCAACGAAAGATCCTAGCAAAATGAGCAATAGAAAGTTGGCACTCCATCCAAACCATTGATCGATAACTCCTCCTAAAACAGGCCCAATAGCAGGAGATAATGCAAGAGCACTTCCTACAGCAGCATAGACCTCTCCAAGGCGTTTTCCTTGAAAGGTATCTCGGCAAATGGCCTGCCCTAGTACACTACCTGTACTTCCACCAAGGGCTTGTAGAAAACGATAAAATAAAAGCATTTCAATACCGTGGGAGTAATAACAGCCCGCGCAACCTAGTAAGTAGAGGAGCAACCCCATGAGTAAAGCTGGCTTTCTTCCGAGGAAATCAGACAGTACCCCCCAAAAGAAAGTACCTATAGCAAACCCAGCTAAGTAAATGGTCAGTGTGAGTTCAACTAATTCTGGGGTTGTTGACAAGGACTGGGCGATATCAGGAAGAGCCGGGGTATAAATAGTTTCTGAAAATTGAGGCAGGCCAACAATTAGTGTGAGCAGCCAAAGAGAAGGTGTATAAAATTTATTCATAAATCTCATTTCTTAAAGTTTTTAGACAGGTTAAATTTTTCTAATGCTGCCTTTTAAACAACGACAATGAGGTACATGAACAAGCTCCTTTTAAGAAACTATTATATGGATCTTACTAATCATCAAAAATATTAAGTATTTAAAAATTGCCCCATAATAGTAGGCCCTTTACTCGTTCCAATACGAGTAGCGCCTGCTTCGATTAAGGCAAGAGCATGCAGGGCGGAATGAATGCCTCCAGAAGCCTTTATGCCGCAATAGTGGCCGATAAGTTGATGAAAAAGCTGAATATCATCAATACAGGCTCCGCTTTTAGCAAACCCTGTGGATGTTTTAATAAAGTGAGCTCCAGAATCTAAACAAATCTTAGCAGCAATTTTTTTTTCATCTGGAGAAAGTAAACAGGTTTCAACGATTATCTTGATTGTTGCTTGTGGAACTGCCTGAACGATTTGTGAAAGATCTTTAAGCACTTCTTGATATTTCTTAGATTTAAAAAGAGAAATGTTCATCACAACATCTAGCTCTTTAGCCCCTTGTTCGATGAGCTTTTGAGATTCTAATACCTTTGCCTCTGAGGTAATGGCTCCGAAGGGGAAAGCAACAACTGAAACGATTTTTGTCGAATAGTCTTGTAGAAGCAACTTAGCAAAGGGCACCCAGGTAGGAAGCAAACAAACACTAGCAAATTCGTAACGAATGGCTTCTTGGCATAATTTTTTTACATCTCCTGCTGTGCAATCGGGGCGTAATAAGGTGTGATCGATATAAGTGTTTAATTTTATCATTGCGAAGCTTTGTCGATTAAAAATTGCCAACGGTTAAATAAAGAATCCAATTTTTCTTGTTCAAGGGCAAGGAGCTTGTAATATTCAAGAGATTTTTGGGCATCAGAAGCGTTAGCATTTAAATTTTCTTGGATCCGAGCAACTTCTTGTTCCACTTTTAGAATAGCAGCTTCCATTCCATCGAGCTCTCTTTGCTCATTAAAGCTAAGCCTTTTAGATACTTTTTGTACAACTGGAGGGGAGGGAGCTTTGGTTTTTTCTAATTCTACATGTTTGGTTTTAGTTTTTTGTAATGCTTGTTCCCATTGACTAATGTCAGAAAAAATTTGTTCTTCGTTATGCTTGCCAAGACCTACAATTTGTGTGCATACTTGGTCCATTAGGCATCGATCGTGGGAAATAAGAACGATAGCTCCTGCGAATGTTGATAAGCTTTCTTCAATGACTTCTAAAGTGGGAATATCAAGATCATTAGTGGGTTCATCTAAAAATAAGATGTCAGCAGGTTTTAGCATGAGTCTAGCAATAAGAATGCGTGCTTTTTCCCCACCTGATAAACAGCCCACAGGGAGCCGCAAACGATCAGGCGAAAAAAGGAACTTCTTTGCCCAGCCATTCACATGAATAGTTTGTCCGCGGTAGTTGACCGTATCACTTGTGGGTGAGAGAGCTTCTTTCAAGGTAACATGATCCGGTAATTGCTCTCGATGCTGATCAAAATAAACAAGATTCAAATCATCGGCATATTTGATGGTTCCACAATCTTGAGTGATCATCCCAGCAAGAATTTTTAGTAAGGTGGTTTTCCCTGTACCATTTTCTCCCACTATTCCTATTCGGCTGCCAGGACTTAAAGTAAGGTTAATTCCTTTAAACAAGGGTTTTCCACCTAATGATTTGGTTAGGCCCTTAGCTGCAAGCAGCTTCCTTGTCTCTCTTTCTGAGGCGTTGAAATGAATGTCGGCTTTCACAACTTTATTTCTCTGTTGTACCTCAGATAAATCTTCCATCAGCTGATGGGCTCGCTGGATTCTTGAGCGCGATTTGGTTGTTCGCGCTTTTGGAGAGCGTCTTAGCCATTCAAGTTCATCACGAACCAAAGACTTTAAACCAATCTCTTCTTGTCGTTGGACTTCTAAAAAAGCGGCTTTTCTTTCATTAAAGAGCTCCAGGGATCCAACGCTACTAAAAAGTCCTTGGGGGTAACATCGGTTGATCTCGATCATTTTAGTGCATACATTCTCTAGGAAATAGCGATCATGGCTTACGATGACAAAGCCCCGTTTTTCTCTTTCTAGAAACTTTTCTAACCAAAGGATTCCTTCAAGGTCTAAGTGGTTGGTCGGCTCATCTAAAAGGAGTAAGTCCGGATCGTTGAGCAATGCTCTGATAATGTCTAACCTTTTTTTCCATCCCCCGGATAGGCGAGCGGCTTGTTGAGAAAAATCAGCAAACTGAGCTTTGCTAAGCAAAATACGTGCTCGAGCGAGTGCCTCGATATCATTCGTTGGACTTAATACTTGCTCTACGGTTAGACCTTCTTCAAATTCCGGGCTTTGGCTAGCATAACCGATTTTCAAATGTTGTTTTTTGGAAAGAAAACCGCTGTCCTCTTTTTCTTGACCTACAAGAATTTTTAAAAGGGTCGATTTTCCAGAACCATTAGGGCCTATTAAGCCGATACGATCTCCCGACTCAATTGTAAAGGAAAGATTTTCAAAAAGTACTTGAGTACCAAAGGCTTTGAATAAAGAATGAATACCGATTAATGTCATTTTAAAAAAAAATATAAACAAATTTTAGCTGATTATAAAGATCTTAGCGTAAATTGTGAACAATTATTCCATTGAGGAAGCTTTTTTTATCCAATTTTGTTTTGTTTAAAAATAATTTTAAATAGAGTGGGTTTTGAATGAGCAAACGCAGATCAATGGGTTTTATGGCAGGATTATTTGTGATCCTTGGGTTATCTTTATCAGCTGTTTTTCATCGAAAACGTAAATTGGCGATCACTTTATTATGTGTTGGATTTTTATTAGCGATGATTTTATTCATTTATCACATGACAGATGCTTTAAAAATTAACTCGTGAGACTTATGGAACGGAATTTAAATGCTGCGATTTCTGTAATCTTAAACTTAATCATTTTAAGCGCATTTGGAGTTCAAGCTTTCCTCAACGAACAACCGTGTTCATTATGTTTGTTACAAAGAGTCTGTATGATCTCTGTCTCAATTGCCGCCTTGTTAAATGTGCGTTTTGGCATTAAAATGTCCCACTATTCCTTAATGATTTTAAGCTCTGTACTGGGAGGCTTTATCGCCTTAAGACACATTGCTCTTCATGTTTGTCCTGGATCTTTGCCTTTTGGTACTCCCATTTTAGGGTTAAGCTTGTATACATGGTCTTTCATCATTTTTGTTTGCTGCGTTGTGGCCGTTGCATTGCTGCTACTCTTGTTTAACCCTTATAAAGTAGATGAATGGGAGGAGTTAGAATTAAATCACTGGCACCGATTTGCATTCGGGCTTGCCTTCATAATTATATTGTGTAATGTGGTAACTAGTCTTATTTTATGTGGCTTTGGGCCATGTGAGGAGTAAAAATGGATTTACAATTACAAAATAAAACAGCCCTTATTAGTGGCTCTACGGCTGGGATAGGACTCTCGATTGCGCAGTGTCTTGCTAAGGAAGGGGCCTCTGTAATTATCAATGGGCGCACAAAAGAACGCGTTGAAGAAGCCCTAAAGCAGATCGATGGAGATGCAAGTGGAATTGACGCAGATCTCAGTACAAATGAGGGAGCAGAGAAGGTTTTTCAAGCTTACCCGCATGTTGATATTCTGATCAATAATTTAGGTATTTATGAAACAAGTGCTTTTGAGGATATCTCGGACGCGACTTGGTTAAAAATGTTTGACGTGAATGTGCTAAGCGGCATTCGCCTGAGTAGGCTATATATGCCTAAAATGCAACGCAACAATTGGGGCCGCATTTTATTTATTTCAAGTGAGTCAGCGATCAATATTCCTTCAGAAATGATTCATTATGGTCTGACGAAAACAGCTCAATTGTCTCTTAGTAGGGGCCTTGCACAAATTTGTTCAGGTACCGGTGTAACCGTCAATGCTGTGTTACCAGGCCCTACTCATTCAGAAGGGGTTACGGATTTTCTAGAACAAATAGCCAAAGAAAAAAAACAAGACATTAAAGAAGTGGAAAAAGAATTTTTTCAGACGATGCGGGGTACTTCAATTATTAAAAGATTTGCGGAGACAAAAGAGGTGGCGGATGTCGTTACTTTTTTAGCAAGCCCACTTTCGTCTGCAATTACTGGAGCATCGATCCGAGTTGATGGTGGAGTTATTTCATCAATTTATTAGTCACGAACGATTGATTTAATCCATGCGATTATTAATAATATGAAGTATTATTTATAATCACTGAATTATTTAGGTTAAACATGCGTGATATAGCCCCCATTATTTTTGGTTTTGCCCCTATCCCTGTAGCAAACACCTGTCCTCAAAAGTATGAATTGGATCTTTTCAATATTGCATTTAAGCTGGCTGGTTACATTCCAATCATTGGTACGATTTCTTCTTTAGCATTTGCTCTTCTTGTTTGTTGCAAAAGTGATAATAATGAAGCGAAACGTGCCTTGCTTATCAGAGCCTCGCTTACTCTTTTACCGATTGCTCTTTTAGTGGTGGATGTAGCTGCCACATATCTTCAGCATCAGCATATTAAAAGACATAATTATTATAGGCAGCTTGCTTCCTAGAAGGAAACCTCATGTTAGCGCAGGAAGTCGCATTAGCATTTGGTTATGCTCCTTTTTGCCTTTCCAAAAAGGGAGATGTAGAAGGACAGCTTAGGGGGCTTAAAATATTCAAGGCTATAGGTTATATCCCGGTTCTTGGCTTTGGCGCTCATATTGTATTTTTGAGCGCTTTTTCTTGTGCAAATATTGATCTTACAAAAAAAGAGTGGACATTTCTAACAGGCCGAACCTTATTAGCTTTGAGTCCTCCTTTATTAGCGATTGCCGATCTCGTGGTTACTATTGCACAAAATCGCCTGATTAAGAAAAATCAATTAATCCAATTCAATCAACACCAGACTAAACGATTATCGTATTATGACTCCTTTTTACATGCGCATAGTTCTAAGATCCAATCTTCTCTAGCGCCGCCCCCACTTAATCCAACCCCTTCATCCGGTCATTTGCTTAAACAAGCGTTGATTCAGAAAGATCGTAAGCAGACTTCTCTCTTGCTAAAGCATCTAACGTCTCAGCAATTGCGCCGTTGTTTACAACACATGAATGATTTTAGAATTATTTTTGGTGAAAATATTCTGTGCACACACCGGATTTTGTTGAAGGATTGCCTTGGATCTTATTTTGCGGGTATGATGAAATCAAAAATGAAGGAAGTGACCGCCCGAGAAATCCATCTACCTGAGAAGGAATATCATTGTTTTGTTAGAGCATATGAAACACAACTGTTGAATATCGATCTGCCGCTAACACGTCAAAACTATCAAGATTACCTCGTTTTATCGCATAAATATGATTTACCAACTGTCAAAGATGCTTGTGAGCAATGGATTCTCAAACATATTTCTTATTTTGATGCCAAAAAGCTGTTTACTTTAGCCCGTTATTATCATTTAGAAAGAATCAAACAGCGTTTGATTGAACAAGTTTTTTATAAATACGTAGGTAAAACGCAACAGCCTATCAAAAAGTTGTCGGTATTTGAAAAGAAAAGATTACGTGATTGGTTAGCTACTGTAAAACATCTCAATTTGCGTTTTTTAATTACGAGAAATGATGCTAAAGAAATGATTACCTTGTTAAAGCAATGTCGAAGTTTAGAAACCCTCACTCTTTGGGTAAATGATGGAGGTCTCCTTGAAGTCCTCCATCATTTGCCAAAGCTCAAATCCCTTAATCTAATCTTAGAGAGAGAAACGTCATTAGAAGCCTTTAAACAGATTAAAGGTCTGCCTATCAACATCTTAGATATAAGAAAAATGCAACTTTGTCCTAGCAAACGTGCAATCATTGCCAGCTTGCCTTTCCAACTTATACACTTTGCTTAAAAAGTGTTCTTAATTTTTCTTTTTTATTTTAAATTAAAATAGAATAAAATTAAAAATCACAAATTTTTCTGAGTTAATACTTATGGATGATCTTTCAGTAAAAACACTCTATAGTTATTGTACTCCCCGTCCTGATAAAAAAAATTTACGATTCAAGCCTTTTTCGCAAGAAATTGAACTTCAATATATTAAAGCTGTAGGATACATACCCATCCTGGGCACTGTTACATGTGCTCTCTGTTGTGTAGCTATTATTGCAACGCGTCGCTTAAAAGAAGATTATAGTCTCCTTTTGGCATTAGCTGGCCGAACGACCTTAAGCCTGGCACCTCCACTGCTAATGGCTGTAGATTTGGTCGTTACTCTAGTGGACTTTCATCTTTTCAAAAAGACATGGAAGAGAAAATCGCTTGCAACACAACAAAAAAGTTTAAGAAGTCAGGAACAATTTCCTAAAAAGTTGCTTGGAAAAAATAAGCAAATGGCAACATCTGGGTGTCAAAATGTGATTGGTGCGCTCAGAAAACATATGCAAGATTTGATGTACAACATGTATTGCCGAAGGAACATTCCTACAGACGACGATGAGAAAAAATGGCTTTATTTTTTAAGAAGACATGTTTGTAATCATCACTCTTTTGATGCTTTGTTTAATGCTGTTATTCAAGATGATCAAAGCCAAGAACTTTTGGATCTCATTTTAAAGGCTGTAACACCGGACGAATTTAGTTTATTAATGAGAAAATTGGGAAATTTTCACTTTAAATTTGGTAAAAAAAATATTTATGCCCATGAAGCCATATTAAAGCAATTAGGCGGCAATTATTTTACTGCTTTTAATAGTTACCTGTCTTATCAAAAAGTCTTCTCGATGGATTTACCAGAAGATGACTATGAAGGCTTTTATCAAGCGTACAACTCAACTCTCCTGGGAAAAAAAGTTCACCTGTCAAAAAAGAATTTTCAAGATTATCTAAGAGTGGCAGATAAATATGGCTTTGAACTTCTCAAGGAACAAGTTGGACAATGGATTCTGGATCATTTAGATAGCTTTGATCCGAAGCAGTTATTTGAATTAGCAGATTTATACGGCTTAGAACCTATTAAAGAAGCACTAGTCGAGCAAGTTTTTAGCAAAAGAGCAGGTTTATGCATCAACCAAATCAAAAGCATCTCAGGATATGATAAGAAGTTATTAAGGTCTTGGTTACCGAGGGTAGAAAAACTGATTGTAAAGTCATTTATTTCTACTAGCGATGCCAAAGCTTTTAAGGATTATTTAAAGTTATGTCCAAACATTAAAAAAATTCGCCTTTGGACCAATAGCAAAGATGTTCTTTTAGCAATGAAGAGTTTAGACAAGCTAGAAAAGGTAGAGCTTATTCTTGATCCAAGTTTTGATTCCGAGGATCTTTCTTGTTTAACAGGTCTTCCGGTCCGGACGCTATCATTAATAAGATGGGAGTTATCACAAGAACATTTCGATGTGATTGGTGATTTGCCTCTAAAAAATCTAAATCTTTCTCGTTCTAAGTTTAAAAGAACAAATTTAAGCCATTTAAATAAGATCACCTTTAATCAATTAAAACTTTCTAAAGTAAAAATAAGCAATAGGGACGTAGAAGAATATATAAGGGGCCTATCAGTGAGATGTCTTGATTTATCTGGTACAGAAATAACACACGGGTGTTTGGACTTATTAAATACGATGCCATTAGAAGAACTCGATCTTCGGAAAACAACAATTTCTCAATACGATTGTTCAAAAAGCCTCTTTAAGACCACAAAGGTGAGGTTTAATGAGTTCATTCTTACGAAGTAAATCCATCCCTAACAATTTTGATCCTTATAGGTCAACCACCGATTCAGATATTTCAAGAAGTGATTCAGAAATTTCGATCATTGATTCAGAAGAACAGGTATCTGAACCCAGAGTATCATAGATTAGATTTTTATGAAGACAAGTTGATTGATTGCCAGCTATTTTGTTTCACTAAAAATTCATTAAAAACACACTAAGTAAGTTAATACCAGCTTCTTTTTATGATCTCAGATTTAAAAACAATATTTAGTTACGGGCCCCTCATCGAGAAAGAGCCCTATACTTCTCGGCCAAAAGTTTGCCCCCGGGAATCGTGTATTCAAATTGCAAAGGCATTAGGCTACATTCCCATCCTCGGAACGGTGATGTTTGTCGGGAACGCTATAGTTGTTGATAGCACGCGTGTTAGGATTATCCTATTGGGACGTGCTACCTTAGCTCTTTTGCCTCCTGTTCTCATGGTTGCTGACTTGGTCGTTACTATTGTAGATGTGTATCTTATGAAAAAGCGCTACCGAGAGTTACGATTGCTCGATCAGCAGAAAAGCCTTAAGATAAACTCTCGATTCGTTAATCACGAGACTCAGGCAAATGTTTCATTTGATGCGACGCTTCCTCAAGGAGGCTTTTCGATTTTAAGGAGGCATCTTCTTCTTCATCTGGCTAGACATGATGCTCATCTGCAATCTTTGATTCCTCCTGATGATGATGAAAAAAAATGGGTTCACTTTTTAAAAAAGTTTATTTGTCACACCTATCATTTCAATAGTCTATTCAGGAAAATAATCAAAAATAGCCCAGGTCAAGAAGCACTTCCTTTACTCTTAAAAGGGTCTACTCCTTCTAAACTTAGTTCAGCGATGGAGAGGGTGGGCAATTTTTCTTTTACATTCGGAGATAAGGTCATCTGTACACATCAACTCATATTGAAACAATTTGATGGTCCTTATTTTACTGCTCTAAAAGGATTTATTTCACATCAAGGCCTCACGTCGGTCGATTTACCAGAAGAAGACTTCAAAGGATTTTACCGAGCTTATTATTCGACTATCCTTGGAAAAAAGATTGAGGTCACAAAAAAGAATTTCCAAAACTATTTAAGCGTGGCTGAGAAGTATGGCTTTGAAAACCTTAAAAAGGACCTTGAGCAATGGATTTGGGATCATCTCGATAGCTTCGATCCTAAACAGTTATTTGAATTAGCAGATTTGTATCGTTTTGAGCCTATTAAGGAAGCTTTGGTAGAAAAAGTTTTTAGCAAAAAGGCAGGCATATGCTTAAACCCAATTAAAGCTCTTTCATCCAGAGAAAGAAAAATGTTGCGGTCTTGGCTGCCAAGGATTGAGAAGCTTATTGTAAAATCTTTAATCTCAAATGGAAACGCAAAGTCTTTTATAAACTATTTACGTTTATGTCCAAATCTTCGAGAAATTCGCCTTTGGACGAATAGTGATAAAGTTCTGAACGCTTTGAAAAGCTTAAATAAACTAGAAACTGTTGAGCTTTTTCTTGATTCGGATCTTAGCACGGAGGATTTAAGTTCTTTAAAGGATCTTCCCGTGACCACTTTATCTATGGCAAGATGGAAACTGTCGAGTGATCATTTTAAGTTGATGAGTTGTTTACCTCTTAAAAACCTCATTCTGTCTAAGTCGATATTTGAAATGTCTGATCTTGCTCTACTAAAAACATTAAAATTAGACCAACTAGATCTTTCAAAAACGAGGTTAAGTGATAACGGTATCATCCAATATCTAGCACTGTTACCGATTCGCGACCTAAATCTTTCAAGAACCAATATCACTTGGCAATGTTTGACGGCATTAACTGGTATGGCTTTAAGGTCTCTTAATCTTAAAAAGACATTCATTGACTCAGTAGATTGTTTTGATATTGATTTCAAGGATACAGATGTTGACTTTGATGATAACATTCTTGAAAAACATAACCCTCATGTCTTTCGAAACTAAGCCCTATCGAGAACTCAGTTTCTTGATGAGATTGAGAAGGCAAGTTAATTGGACTTCTCAATCCCTCAACAGCTATTAGATCACATAGGGAATAATCTTATAGGGGACAACAGAGCAGTAATTACCCCAATCATCACCATATTTTTTGGCACAGCGACGATCATCTCTAAATGCTCGCTCGGCGAGTAATACGGTGAGAAAAATCACATAGAAATAAGGCATAAAATGACCGAAGAGGGCAGGAGCACTCCAGCAAAATGCAGCAGCAATTTCTGGGATGTAGTGAAAATGTCTTGCTATACCCCACCATCCAGAAGCAAGTAAAATGTTTTCCTTATTTTCTCCAGATTCAGTTTTATAGCGTGCCTTAATGAGAAGTGGCTTTGATCCCCAAACTTGGCAATTTCCCCCTGAAGAGCGGACTTTTTGTCTTTGGCGATCAGCGAAGTAGTTAGCAAGGATGCTAAATGTTCCAATGGCAAAAATGGCAATTGCTAAAGGAGTACCTAGGTGATTTGGATGGTTGACCAAATAAAGCGTTGGAGAAGTATAAATACCAGGAACCCATACTAAACATCCCCAGCAAATGTAATATCCTGCACGATCATGCATGATGTCAAGTGATCGCAAATAACCTGTTTCCCAAAAGAAAAATTTGGTGATATAAATCATTTGCAAGGCCACTGAAACAATCATAGAATCGCTAATACCATAAAGTTCATGCTGTTTGGCAGCAAATGAGAGGATGATTAAAGGCCAACTCATCATCCCAAAGCGACAGTTCGTAAACATTTTGATATCCCATCCAAGTATACGAGGGTAAAGCTCTGTTCCCCAGTAATAATCAAAAATAGGATTTCCTGATGTTCCTGCATCGGATGAAGAAGGAGCCATGCGACCTTTCATATATAAGAAAAGGCAGAAAAAGAGACTGAAGACATTCAATGCACCTAGTAGCTCGCCAAAATGATCATAGATAATTGTTGGTGAAAACCAATTGAGCTGGTAACCGCCGAGATAGAAAAGAGCTAACGTAATAAAAAAGCAGGAGACTCCATTGGCTTTGTAAATAGGTATATTGCCTTTTGGAGTGATAGGGCCATAAAAAGTTTGTCCTGGAACCACTTTCATTAAAAAAAGTTGGATGGAGGCGAAAATGCCAATGATCAGCCAAGCTTCTTTTGTTCCAAAGAAGATAGGAGACCACACTTCATAAATCGTGCTAAATATACCTTTCCAAGCAAAGAGCAGCCATAGTTTTTCGAAAGAGCCCTGTAAATAAACATTAACGAACCAAAAGAGAATAGCGGCCGGAGGACAGACTGTTATCAGGAAAAGAGGAATGATCGTTCTTAGCTTCGATTGGACTCTTTCCGAATGATAAATGGCTTGTAGGTTACTCATAGGCGATTTTTCTCTGGTTTTGTTTAAAAATGTCAAAATAATCAAATGGCATTATTTTAGTAAGGGAAAAACGAGAGAATTTAAAATTAATTTTTTTCTTAAATCTTCATGTAAATGCTTGAGATATTTTTGAATAATAGGATGCCGAGGCAGCTGGCCATCAAAAAGGCGTCTTTGATGTAGCATAAGGGGTTCGAAACGATTGGATCTCTAAAATAGCTCTATCTCTTCTGCCTCCCAGCATTTCTTGGAGAAGAATACCTTTGCCCTCGTGTTACAAGCGGGTGGATTGCATTTGCAAAGCCAAAGGCTCCTAGTCCCCTTATCTGAAAATAATATTGAGTTTTTCTCATCCAAACGGTTTGATTTGGAAACTGTATTCTAGATAACAATGAGTTAATAATAACCGATTGGATTGTCTGATCTGTGGCTTTGCTATTAGTTAACAAATTTTATCTATGTTTAAATAATATTGTTGTCTTTATTTGGTTTTTGTTTTAAAGTTTTTCCCATTCGTTGAATAGATGTAAATAATGAAAGCAACATTCATTAGTGACGCTAGAGAGACTGTGAGTGGTTTTTTATATGATGGTTTAAATAAACACTCTCAGATCGGAAGGTTTGCGGCACTTCCTGTAGCATTACTAGAAACAAGTATGCTTATAGGATCGCTTCCTTTAGAGATTATTGAAAACATCGCTCTAGTTCCAATCAATGCAATAGGGTGTTGTTGCTTTAGCGAGAAGCTTAGTTTGAAAGATATGGGGATCTGTCTGGTAAAAGTGGTGACTTCCCCTGTATCCCTTCTCATACTATTTGCTGTTTCTCCTATTTTGCTAGCCTGTCAAACATTGAATATTTTAATCCGTCCTCACAAAGCTCAATCTATGCGAACTGAAATAGAAGCTTTAAGAGCTCGCGAGAGTGTTGAATATTAAACGTGTTTAATCAAAAAGGAACAGATCGTTCCAGATAGCTCTCATTGGAAAATGTTTACACATGAAAAACATGTTCTGATGAGGATTCACTTTCTCGAGGAAAAGCAACTTGCCATGAGCCGAAAATCCATTTTTTCTATGCTTGTACTCTTGAAAGACGTAAGATTCAATCGCCGGCTTTCTCTACATTCCAAAAAATCTCGATCTTAATGGATGAGAAAGTGGCAAACTACAGTATAAAATGATCATCAGCGAAAAGCAGGGGCTTTCAGACGAGGAAGCCAAGAGAATCCTTTCTTTGTCAACTCATGAAGTATGCTACCAACCAACGATTTTTAGAAGCGCTCGATCATCGTTCAGACGGATGGGTCAGACGTGAACGTGTGTTTGCAATGATTTTTTGGTTCATTATTGAGAGATAAAGTTGGAGAATATTGCTGAATCCAAGTCCTGCGCCACCAAATGCCCATGGTCGCTTTTTCTTGAAATGAGCTATATTCATACTCATATAAAATGGCTCTCACGTAACGTGGAGGGGCTTCTGAAAAGGGATTGATACGTAATAATTCTGTCACTACCTTTTCACCGTGTAGCAGCTTAAAGAGGAAATTTTGAAACCACGTTGCTTGATAAAAAGAAGTAAATGGCAAAAACCATGCTTGCCAATCAATTCTTGGTTGATAAGGGGAATTACGTCTAGGGCGACGATTGATTTCTGATGGCTTAAAATAAAAAGCATATTCTTTCCAAGTAAAGCCATCATGGCTGCCTTCAATCACCACTTCATAGCGTGTTGTCGTCATGATGGCAAAAATGCCGTAGCGATTAGCGATATGCCAGGGTTGCAACTTATTGAGAATTTTGTACAAGAAAGAATTGAATGAAATCAGGTGATTCCAAAAATTCATCCCCTGCAACGCAATAAATGTTAAACCTGCCATAGAGACAGTGAAATCAAGAAAAAAGACAGGTTCTTTCGTTAAAGGTGTTTTGAAAAAAGGCGATAAGTAGGTATCACTGATTAACAAAAGTGAAAATACAGCCGTTAAATGATTTAAAAAAGAAAAATTACCTGTGAACCAGATCATCCATTGAAGGCCAAAAAAGCAAATAAAAACAATTAATCTTACCCTATCATCGTCAATAAATAACAAGAAGGGAATGGCAAGCTCAATGATAAACATGGTAAAAGTAGACAACTTATGAAACCAAAGGGGGAGCTTATAGGCGAACCAAGCTTGGGTATTTGGGATCGGTTGGCTTTGATAATGATAAGCGATTGCTGTTAGGTTACGCCAATTAGGATCCTTGCTTAGAAGTTTGACAATCCCGCCTTGAAAGTAAAAACGAAATAATAAGAAATTTAAGCTAAGCCAAATAAAAGGGTTGGTTGGAGAAAGACTTAAAAAAAAAGTTTGTGCCGTCAGTTCTAATAAAAATAGCTCCCAACCGAAGCTAAGAAAATCCTGACCCGTGGACACAATAGAAAGATAAAGAAAATAAAGGAGAAAAAGGAGGAGAGGAGCGGGTAGGAGATTTAAAAATAAGAATAGAGAAATGGCAGTTCCCAAAAAAACAACACCTTTAAGCATGTGATCATGACTGTTAAACCAAAAAATAGAAGGGACTTGGTGCCATGCAGACCTTCCCAAATTGTGGTAGATATGAGCCAAAAAATCTTTTATGGGAAGAACTCCTTTTTCACCGAGCAAACCTTGAATTTGAAAAATGAAAGCTCCAAAGGCAAAAAAATAAATCAGACCTAGCAGTCGTATGAATAATTCGATGCTGATCTGATAATGCTCTGGATGGATCATTAAGGATGCCAGCTCGCTTCTTTACTTCCCATTCCACTCATAGTCAAAAGTAAAAGCTGCTGGTATAGTAATATTATATTTTTTGCTCGTGTTCCAAATTTCTTTGAAGATAAGAGGAGAGGCGAGAAAGGGAAGAGGATCTTTTAACGAGTAAACGACATCGCGAATAGAAAACAGATGCTTAATAAAATTAGTGGCATTGTTGCTAGGAAATGAGCTTTTTCTCCATCCATACATCAGCATGCCGTGCAAAATTTGCTTTTGGTTACCTTCTTGAGCTAAAATGGGAGAGGCATTTACATTAAAAAATGCTTGATCTAGACGATCTTTTTCTCTAAATAAGTGAACTCCACTTGTCGCCCTGGGATTACATTCAATCGCATATAATTTCTCATTGGGCAATTGAATAAAATCAAAAGCAATTTGTCCTGTAAAGTTAATTTTATTAATAAAATTTTCAATCCAACTTAGGATCTGAGGGTGATTTAATGATTCAAAAATTAAACATGAATTACCATCGATCGCATATTTTACAGGGTAGGTGGCATGAGCTTTAATCTTGCCATGTTGGCAAATACTATATGTACAAAACTTATGACCCTCTAACCACTCTTGTGCGATCCAAGGATTGTGTTCTTCGATCTCCAATTGGGGAATTTCGTGTTGAGCGCGAACCTTTTTCAAGCTTAGAGAAGCTCTTGAATAGCATGCTTTAAGAGCGTAGTCGTGAGCAAAATCAATTTTTTTCAGATCTTCTTGTTTCTCGATGAGAAATGTTTTTGGAGTTTCAATGCCAAAACTTTCTAATTTTTTTTGAAACAGCCATTTATTGTGTAACTCTAAAAGCAGATCGAAGGAAGAAGCAAAGACAGAACATCCCTTGGGAAATAGGTGGCTATTTTTTGCTAATACAAGGATTTCTTCATAAATGGGAATAACTAAATGGATATCTTCGTCTTTGGCAATTTTAATTAAAGAATTAAGAAATTCTTGTGGGTAAAATCGAGGGCTAGGGATTAAAAAAGTTTTTTCAACAGAGTTAGAAAAGCGACTTGTATTTAATTTAGTCGTATCAGCAACAAATACGCGATGGCCAGCACTATGTAGCAACCTAGCGATTTCCAAAGTTACTGGTGAACGAGCTGCAGTCAATAAAATATTGCGCAAGGACATAATTCCCTCTCAAAAATTTTTTGGTCGAGTAATCTTTTAAGCCTAAACATCGTCTTAAAGCAAAAGACTGCATATAGCTCATAAAACGTTATCGAGCGATAGCAGAGAAATTTTAAAGGTTAACCTACCTATAGGCCGAGTGCTTATATTTTGCAACTGATAGCAAAAAAGTTTTTTGCTATTTAGCAAGAAAAGTGAATGGCCATATCTAATTTTGTAGATATTGAAAAAAATATTTGTCAAAAATGATTAAAAAAATCAATTTCACGTTTTGGGGCATGATTAAAATTTCTTAAGCTAGAGATGTCTATGAAAGCATTATCGATGAAAACATTAAGCTTCCTATCGACGTGTACATTAAGTTGCTGGTGCCTATTGGCAACAGCAGAAGATTATCAAAGTAACCTTTACAATCAATTCCACGAAGGAAACCCTTCTTTAGAAGATGGTACTACATGGATGAGTGGTTATGAGCAAAGTAGTCCAAATAATCAAACCTCGGTGTCAAAATTTGGCTCAGGACAATACAATTATGAAAACTTTAATCAAGAAAATGGCTCAGAAGCTAATTTCAGTCAATATGTACCAGCAGCAAATGGATCTAGCAATTTAGAAATCAACCGACCTAATTATGACATACAACAGGGTACTTATAGGGCTTCAACCTATCAAAATCAAGCTTACTCTGTGCAAGATGGGCAAGATCGCCATCAAGATGAAGCACGAAGCAATAGGTCAATTCCACAAAATTATGTGCAAAATGCCGAAGGTAATTACGTTTTAGCCGGTGAAAAGTCCTCTCAGGATCATCAAGCTTATGTTTCTCGTTGGGATAGTGTGAATGAGGCCCCTTATCATGAACAGGAGACTTCCTCGTTGCAGCCGGCATATTATGGAGCAGAGCACTACCAGTCTGATTACGGCCAGAATACAGATGATGACCGAGTAGAGAGTGGCCCACTGCTTTATGGGCAAGAAAGCTGGGAAAAGGGGCAGTGTATGGCTGAGATGCCTAAAGGTGAGGAGGGGGTTGATCCTTCTCAGGAGTATCAGGACCCTAATTATCCCGGCTATAGCTACCGCTATGAGCTTGAATATTATAATGAATCGAAATGCGAATATGAACCAAGGTATTGCTACAAAAGGCACTGCCGTTATGTTCCTCAATACTATCAGAAAAAATGTTGCGTTTATGTTCCCCAATACTACTATGTCACACGTTGTGCATACGTTCCAGAATACTATTATTCAGTTAAGCGGTATGAGTGTCCGCGCTATTTTTCCGTTCCAAAATGTCGTTATGTGAAAAGGTATTTTAAAAACAGTAGCTGTCAAGAATGTTCTTACCTTGTTCCGGATGATACAGAGTGTGTCAGCGGTGGATGGTAAAGCTCAGGTTGCGATTATTGGAGCCGGACCTTTAGGTTTAGAAATTGCCATTTCTCTTAAGAGGTCCGGTATTTCTTACTTGCATTTTGATAAAGGGCAAGTAGCTCAAGCTATTTATAACTTCCCTATTGGGACGCACTTTTATAGTTATCCCGAATGTATTAGCCTTGCCAGTATTCCTATTCAAACGGCTAATCAGCAAAAATGCTCGAGAGAGGAGTATCTAGCCTATGTTAGATCGATTGTTTCCTGCTTTGATTTGAGCATCTCTACTTATGAAGAAGTCATTGCTGTTAGAAAAGAAAGCGACATTTTTTTTATCAAAACACGATCGAACCAGGGTACTAAGGAGTATCAAGCTGAGTTTTTGATCATTGCAACTGGTAGCACTTCAAAATCAAAAAAACTGAACGTTCCAGGTGAAGGGCTTGACCATGTGCATGAAAAATTAAAAGATCCTCATTATTATTTTAGAAAAAAAGTAGCGATTATTGGAGGCAAAAATTCTGCTGTTGAAGATGCCCTAAGATGTTATCAAGCAAAGGCAGAAGTTACGCTCATTACTAGGAAAGAGCACTTTAAAGAAAATGAAGTTAAATACTGGTTACTTCCAGAATTGCTAGGTCGCATCAAACGGAAGGAAATGACATGTTATTATGCTAGCCACCTCATTGAAATCCGACCTAATCAGGTTGTTTTTCAAAACCAAGGAGTTAAACAAGAAATAGAAGCCGACTTTGTGATTAAGGCTATTGGTTTTGAAGCTAATCTCTCTCTGTTGGAAAAGATAGGGGTTTCTTTAAAAGGGAAGCAACGAATACCTTTCTTTAGTCCGTCTACAATGGAAACAAATATTCCCCAGGTGTATGTTTTAGGAACCGTAACTGGGGGCAATCAAAAAGTTTATCGAGCTTTCATTGAGAATACACATATCCATGTTGAAAGAATCCTTAATGATCTTTCAGCCAAGTTGCAAAAAACGATTATCCCTTATTATACAAAGCTAAGAAGGTCAAGGGCTCCCGAACAGTGAATCATTCATCGCATAGCAAGCGGCTATGCGATGCGAAAGAAAGCTATCCCTGTTGTCTAGTCAGTTTGTTGATTTGATCTTCAACAGATTTTAATGCATCGGCTTTTCCCCATAAGGGACCTCGGTCTCGTTTTGAGTGAGGAGCAAAGATATTAAAAATATTGTTACGTGCTATATTTAATGCTTGGCGAAGAGAAGGACGTAGTGTGTATCCTTCTGGAAGACCTCTAAACTCTTGTTCTCTTTCTTCATCTTCTTCCCAGTGGGTGAATTGTGCATCAAGCATGGCATCCAATGTAGATAGATCTATAGATTCGGCTTCCATTAGACTGATTTTTTCAATACGCACACGTTTGGCAATCGGATGATCTTTATTTAATTGACACTGATGAGTGATTGCTTGGGCTAAACGTATGATTGCATTTTCAACCTTATTAATTTTTTCTTCTGAACAATCAAATAGATCGTTCTTTTTTCTAAGTTTATCTAATTCCTTTTGAACTGCATAGTCCAGAATGCCAAATAAAATGACACGAGGATCTTCAGAAGAAGATGATGAAGAGGAGGAAGATGAAATTAGGCTTGTCATAAAGCACCTACCTTTAAAATAGTGATTAAAGCTTGTTTTTCATGTTAAAAACATAGGGCTTTTTTAAAAAAGGTTTTTATTTTGGATGGTGACAAAATAAATAGGTCGATGCCTTTTGTAATCTATCTACAATTTTAATTGGTGCTAATCTATGTAGAAAGCATAGCAAGAATAGCTATGCTATGACAATGAGAGCATTTGCTCTATAGGTAACCTTTTTATTCGGCCTTCGATAGCTTTCAATGTATCCGTTTTCCCCCATAGGGGACCCCACTCTATTTTAAATGTTGAAATGATATTAACAAGGTGGTTACGGGAAAGATTTAATGATTGGCGAAGTGAGAGGCGCCTGCAGTATCCGGCTGATTGGCCGCTAAATTCTTGACCTCCTTGTCTCCAGGGAGCAATCTCAGTTTCCCAAACGCTGAATGCAGCGTCCAACATCGCATCATACGTGGAAAGGTCTGTTGACACAGCTTGATCCCGATTGATTTCCTCAAAATACCATTGTCTAGCAATAGGATGATCTTCTTTTAAATCACATTGATAGATGATTGCTTGGGCTAACCGTTTGATAGCATCTTGAATCTGGTGTATCTTACTTTCTGTGCAATTGAAATAATCTTTCTTTCCTCGAAGGATTTTTATTTCTTCTTGAACTTCATGTTCCAATCTTTCATATGAGATAACAAGAGGGTGAGACGAAGAAGAAACTTGGCTTGTCATGAAAAACCTTCCTTTGAAAAATGGTTAAAAAAGCAGATTTCGAGCATAAGTAACTAATGCTTTTTTGATAACAATATTTTCGAAATATCTTATGCTAGATTGCTTACATGTTTGAATGCCGAGAAATGAAAAAACCAAATAAAGATCGTTATAGCAAAACCCAGCCTTCGTTCGAAAAAATTTAGGCTATTTAGTCATAGCATAGCAAGGACAGAACGATGCTATGAAAATGAAGCTGCTTCACTCTACAGGTAACCTTTTTACTCGGCCTTCGATCGCTTTCAACGTATCTGTTTTTCCCCAGAGAGGCCCCCACACTACCAAACCACCGGAAAAATTCAAAAAATTGTTACGGGAAAGATTTAATGCTTGGCGAAGTGAAAGTTGTCTGTAGTATCCGGCTGGCTGGCCTCTATGCCTCTCGCCCCCCTGCCAATAGGAAGGAGTCTCAGTTTCCCAAACCCTGAATGCAGCATCAAGCATTGCATCATATGTGGAAAGATCCTGCGATGTAGCTTGATCGGGATCAATGTCGTCAAAATACCGTCGTCTAGCAATCGGATGGTCTTCTTTTATCAGCTCACATTGATACCTGACTACTTGGCCTAAACGTCTGATAGCATCTTGAATCTTGTATATCTTTCTGTCTGTGCAATTGAAATAATCTTTCTTTCCTCGAAGGATTTTTATCTCTTCTTGAACTTCATGTTCCAGTCTTTCATATGAGATAACAAGAGGGTGAGACGAAGAAGAAATTGAACTTGTCATGAAGAACCTACCTTTAAAAAAGGATTAAAAAAGCAGATTTCGAGAATAGATAATTAAGGCTTTTTTTGATAGTTATTTTAACGCCTAATTCTCAATAAGATGAATAATATATTTTTATGTTAAATATGCAAAATATTTTGGCCTCGGAGAAGCATAAGAAATTAAAATCACTTCACTCTATATAACAGAGTGGTTTTTGCTTTTTTATTCAAACTCAGCAAATCGAGTCTGTTTTACTATGTTCTTCTATATATAACCCTAATACCCTGCGTTAAATACGTTAATAGGATTGTAGCGAGCAATATTCAATGCTTGCCGGATAGAAATACATTTGACAAATTCGGCAGGCAATTCTGTAGATCGAATAGTGTTTGAGTTTATATCGACGCTAAATGAAGCATCAAGCATATCATCATCATTTAAAAGAGTGGTGGATTCAGCTTCAAGGGGATCAATTTTTTTAGCATAAAAACGTTTGGCAATAGGATGATCTTCTTTCTTTAATTGACATTTTAATATGACTGCTTGGCCTAAACGATGGGTCGCTTCTTCAATTTGGTAAACTTTAGCTTTTAAAAAGTTCGAATGATCATCTGAAATCTTGAGGATATTTAACTCTGCGAAAATAGCTTCTTCCAGCTGTAAGTATGAAGTTACAAGAGGAGGCATTGAGCTTGAAGTTGAATTTACCATCAATCGACCTTTAGTGAAGGAATTAAAAAAAATAGTCACTAAGATAAGGAATAATCTCTTTTTTTAAACCTTTTATAGTTGAAAAAATTCGATGATGTTGTTTTTTAGAAACAATAAATGAGTTGATTATGAGTTAAGACAAAGTGCGATTTATGCCATTAAGCTGAATTAATAAAAAATTTTATTCCTTCCTTGAATAAATTGAAAAGAAAAGGCAAATAAGAATCAAAGAGCAAGGGGTTGGCTTATGGCAAGGGCAAGGAAAAAAAAGCAGGTATTATCAGATTTAGAACTTCAACGTATGAATGCCTATTGGCGTGCGGCTAACTACCTATCCGTTGGACAGATCTATTTAATGGATAATCCTTTGCTACAAAGGCCTTTGACATTAAAAGATGTCAAACCTCGGCTGCTCGGACATTGGGGGACAACGCCTGGCTTAAACTTTATTTATGTCCATCTAAACCGTGTCATTAAGCTCTATGATCTAGATATGATTTATATTATTGGGCCCGGTCATGGAGGCCCAGGAATTGTAGCGAACACTTACTTGGAAGGAACGTACAGTGAAATTTATCCCAACATTTCTCAAGATATTGAAGGGATGAAAAAGCTTTTTAAACAATTTTCATTTCCTGGAGGCATCCCAAGCCACGTAGCACCTGAAATCCCAGGATCGATCCATGAAGGAGGCGAGCTTGGTTATTCCCTATCTCATGCTTATGGAGCCGCTTTTGATAATCCAGATTTAATTGTCGCTTGTGTTGTTGGTGATGGTGAAGCCGAAACAGGACCGCTTGCTGCCTCTTGGCATTCGAATAAATTTTTAAATCCTGTAATTGATGGAGCTGTCCTTCCCATCCTACACCTCAATGGCTATAAAATTGCTAATCCCACCATTTTAGCACGGATCAGTCAAGAAGAGTTGGAAGACCTATTCGTAGGCTATGGTTATAAGCCTTATTTTGTCGAAGGGGAAGACCCGGAATTAATGCATGAGTTAATGGCTGAAACACTAGATTTAGCGATTCAGGAAATTAAGGCTATCCAAGAGTATGCCCGCAAAACAGGCGATGTAGAACGCCCTTATTGGCCGATGATTATTTTGAAAACGCCTAAGGGGTGGACGGGGCCAAAGGAAGTTGATGGCAAAAAAACAGAAGGTTCTTGGCGTTCTCATCAGGTTCCTCTAGCTGAATTATCCACTCTTCCTGAACATTTAATTATGCTTGAGCATTGGCTAAAAAGCTATCATCCGGAGGAGCTGTTTGATAAGGAGGGAAGATTTAGAGCTGATTTAGCTCAACTGGCACCTAAAGGAAAACGCCGCATGGGGTCAAACCCACACGCTAATGGAGGGGTTTTACGCAAAGAGCTAAAAATGCCTGATTTTCGTGAATACGCCGTTGAAGTCAAAAAACCAGGAATCGTCGAAGTGGAATCGACGCGCATCATGGGCAAGTTTTTGCGCGATATCATGAAAAAGAATATGCATAACTTTAGAGTGATGGGCCCTGATGAAACGAGTTCGAACCGTTTGAATGCTCTTTTTGAAGTGACTGATCGCACTTGGCTTGGTGATTATCTACCAGAAGATCAAGATGGGGGAAATCTGGCTCCTGATGGCCGAGTGATGGAAATTCTTAGTGAACATACCTGTTTAGGTTGGTTAGAGGGCTATGTTTTGACTGGAAGACATGGCTTCTTTTCAACTTATGAAGCTTTTGCCCATATTGTCGATTCCATGTTTAACCAGCATGCTAAATGGCTGCAAACGACAACCGAAAGTATCCCTTGGCGAGCTGCCATTTCATCTATCAACATTTTATTAAGCTCTCATGTCTGGAGGCAAGATCACAATGGTTTTTCGCATCAAGATCCAGGGTTTATTGATGTCGTTTTAAATAAAAAAGCAGATGTTGTGCGAGTCTATCTCCCACCCGATGCGAATACCTTATTGTCTGTAACCAACCACTGTTTACGCAGCTTAAATTATGTGAATGTGATCGTGGCTGGGAAACAAAGCGCCCTTCAGTATCTAAGTATGGAAGAAGCGATTAAGCATTGCTCCGCAGGTATTGGTATTTGGAAGTGGGCTAGCAATGACAGTGATGGCGATCCTGATGTGGTGATGGCTTGTGCTGGCGATATCCCAACACTAGAGACCTTAGCCGCTGTTGATATCCTAAGACAGCATTTTCCCGATCTTAAAATTCGGGTAATCAATGTAGTCGATTTAATGTCTTTGCAGACACCTGAAATGCATCCTCATGGGCTTCCTCAAAAGGATTTTGATGATCTTTTTACCACAGATAAACCAATTATTTTCGCCTATCATGGTTACCCATGGTTGATTCATCGTCTGACCTATAGAAGACTGAACCATCATAATCTTCACGTTAGGGGTTATAAAGAAGAAGGAACGACGACTACCCCTTTTGACATGGTTGTCAAGAATGAAATTGATCGCTTCCACCTTGTTGGAGACGTCATCGATCGTGTGCCTAAATTAGGTTACCATGCAGCTTATGCTAAGCAAAAAATGCGCGATTATTTGATCGATCATAAAGAGTATATTCAGGAACATGGCGAAGATATGCCAATGGTACGAGATTGGAAATGGCCTTACTAAAAGGGTTTTGAGGGAAATATGGAAGAAAAATTAGATGCGAATGAAGTGCATATGGGGTCAAGTGTAGCTTCTCTGAAACAATCTTTTATCGATGATCTTTTCTATATCCAAGGAAAGCATCCCATATTAGCTTCCTGTAACGACTGCTTTATGGCGATGTCTTATGCGGTTCGAGATCGTTTACTGCACCGCAGTTTGCACACCTTGGATACTGTTCTTAATAAAGAAAAAGACGTTAAAATGGTTTGCTATTTTTCAGCTGAGTACTTACTCGGTCCTCAATTGAAAAAAAATCTAGTGAATCTTGAAATGCTACAGGCAGCCGATCAAGCGCTAGAGAGCTACCATTTAAAGTTACAGTCTCTTTTCGATATTGAAAGAGAGCCTGGCCTTGGTAATGGCGGATTAGGCCGTCTTGCTGCCTGCTATATCGATTCATTGGCTAGCTTGCAGTTGCCAGCCTTAGGATATGGCATTCGCTATGAATTTGGATTGTTCAATCAAGAAATTATTGATGGTTGGCAGATCGAAAAAACGGATAAATGGTTAAGCCTAGGATACCCTTGGGAAGTTCCTCGAACAGAAATTACAGCGATAGTTCGTTTGGGTGGCAATACTGAAAGCTATTATGATGACGAAGGAAAGTATCGCATTCGCTGGAATGCTGCTCGTGTCGTCAAGGGAGTCGCTTATGATACGCAGGTCGTTGGCTATGGGGGCTGCGTTTGTAATACCTTACGTCTGTGGAAAGCTGAAGCGATAGAATCTTTTGATTTTTCAGCTTTTAATAGCGGCGATTATTACCGTTCTGTTGAGCAAAAAATGTTTTCAGAAAACATTACAAAGGTTCTCTACCCCAATGATGAACCTTTGCAAGGCAAGCAGTTACGCCTTGAGCAGCAGTATTTTTTAGTGTCATGCTCTTTACAAGATATGATCCGTATTTGCCTGCTAAAGAAAGGAGATTTAAAAGATTTTCACAAGCATTTTGCTGCTCAGCTAAATGATACGCATCCTTCGCTAGCGATTCCGGAGTTAATGCGACTCTTTATTGATGAATATCATATGGAGTGGGAAGAGGCTTGGGATATCACGCAAAAAACGTTTGCTTATACCAATCATACCCTTTTACCTGAAGCTTTGGAAAAATGGCCAGTTAAGTTATTTCAAGAAGTATTACCACGACATTTTGAAATTATTTTAGAAATTAATCGCCGATTTTTAGATGAGGTGAAGATTCATTTTCCAGATGATTTAGCTAAAATTCGAAGAATGTCGATTATTGATGAATCAGGCGAGCGTTATGTACGGATGGCCAATTTAGCCTGTGTGGGTTCCCATATGGTCAATGGTGTAGCCCCTTTGCATACGGAATTGCTTAAGAAACAGGTGATGCCTGATTTTGTGGATTTTTGGCCAAATAAATTCATTAACATCACTAATGGCGTTTCTCATCGCCGTTTTTTACTTTCTTCAAATGTTAAATTAGCCAATTTAATTTCCAAAAATATTGGTACGGGTTGGATCAATACGCCTGAGCAGCTAAGGCGATTAGAAGCATTTGAAGAGGATGTGGATTTTCAGAATGAATGGCGTCAGATCAAATTTGAAAACAAAGAAAATCTAGCGCAAATGATTCGTGAGCGCACCGGTGTCATCGTTCAGCCTCAATCCTTATTTGATGTGCAGGTTAAGCGTATCCATGAATACAAAAGACAACATCTTAACGTGCTGTATATCATCACCTTATATAACCGATTGATTAAGAACCCCGATCTTAAGATTGTTCCAAGAACGTTTATTTTTGGAGGAAAGGCAGCTCCTGGTTATTTCTTTGCTAAGCTAATCATTAAGTTGATTAATTCCGTCGCAGAGGTGATTAATCATGACTCAAGGATTAAAGATCGCATTAAAGTTGTCTTTTTCCCCAATTACAATGTTAAAAATGCTCAGGAGATTTTTCCTGCAGCTGATATTTCTGAACAAATTTCCTTGGCAGGAATGGAGGCGTCAGGAACGGGTAACATGAAGTTGGCTTTAAATGGGGCATTAACCATCGGTACCTTGGATGGGGCTAATATTCAAATCAGAGAAGAGGTGGGAGCGGAGAACTTTTTCTTGTTTGGTTTAAAGGCCGATGAAGTACTGACATTAAGGCAAAAGCCTTATATGCCTATGGAGTATTTAAAGAATAACCCAGAGCTTCGAGAAGTGATTGATTTGATTCGCACAGGGTATTTTTCACATGGGGACCTAAGTATTTTTAAACCTTTGACTGATTCTTTGCTCAACTATGATCCCTACATGCTTTTTGCCGACTATGCTTCTTACATTGAAGCGCAGGATCGTGTTTCTGACGCTTATCTCGACCAGAAAATATGGACAAAAATGTCGATTCACAATACGGCTAATATGGGCAAATTTTCTTCCGATCGATCTGTCAAAGAGTACAATGCCAAAATTTGGCATACCCAGCCTTTGGAGTTGGAGCATGATAGTTTGCTAGAAGAGTTTTCCTTTAAAAAAACCTGTTAGGAACAACAGATGATCGAATTTTCTTGGATCCTTTTGATTATTCAGCTGGTGAGTTCTTGGATGATGATGGGGATTGCTTGGCTATTGCAAGTGACGCATTATTCGTTGATTAGAGATTTGTCTGAAGAGACCTTTTTTGATTATCAAAAGAGCTATGTGAATCGCTCGCAGTGGGTGATCGTTCCGTTGATGATTGTAGAAATGGGATCAGCCTTCCTATTACTGTTTTGGCCTATTGAGCAAGTCTCTTATGGCCTTTACGTTCTGAACTTTGCACTTATCGCGCTCATTTGGCTGCAGACGATGGTGTTGCATTTGCCTACCCATCACCACCTTCAAACTCAATATTCATTAGAACAGATTCATAAGCTCTCGTCCATTAACTGGCTACGCACTTTAACATGGACTTTACATGGGATTGTGTTGGTCCTTATTCTGTATTAGAGTCATTTAGAATTACTATTAAATAGAAGATCGGGTGGGGTTGACGCTGAGTACCTAACGGTGGGTTATGCTGATCCTAATCCTGCACTAGAATCTTTACAAGAGTCACTATTAAACAGCAGATCAAGCGGCGTTCGGCCCTCATTATCTTTTAGATTCGGATTTGCCCCGTGTTTGGTCAATAGTTCTATTATCTCAGTTGTGCCAAATTGGGCTGCCTTGTGCAGTGCTGTTACACCATCCTTATCCGTGTAGTTAAGGTCAATCCCAGCTTGAATAAAGGCATGCACGTTTTTTAGTTTTAAACTTTCTATTGCTCCAAAAAGAGGTGTCTTTCCTGAATGATCAAGGTGATATGGATTGGCTCCATGCTTGATTAATAACTCGATGATGGTTAATGCATTTAGAAAATTGTAATTAGCAAGGTGAAGAGCTGTTTGACCCTTCTCGTTAACATAGTTTAGATCAATTCCATGTTGAATCAATAACTCGATTATTTTGTGTTCACCCCATTCCGCAGCAAAGCGAAGAGCTGCTTGGCCATCCTCGTGAGAATACGATCTTTCTTCAAGAAAAGCGAATACATTTTCACGAGCTGAACGCTTGATGGCAATAAAAATTGGAGATTGCTTTTGATGATCAAGTTTACATGGATCAGCACCATGTTTGAGAAGTAACTTAATTGCCCTTGTATTAAAATGTTTATCTGCAGCAATATGCAAAGCCGTTTGACCATCTTCGTTCGCATAGTTTAGATCAACTTCATGTTGGATCAATAACTCGATTATTTTGATTGCACCCCATTTTGCAGCAAAGTGAAGAGCCTCTTGACAATCCCCGTGATAAGAACATTTCCCTTCAAGAAAAGCACATACATTTTCACGAGCTGATCGTTTGACAGCAAGAAAAATTGGGGATTGCCCTTGATGATCAAGTTTATATGGATCAGCGCCATGTTTGAGAAGTAACTTAATCGTCTTAAAATTACCATCTCTTGCTACAGCAATATGCAAGGCTGTTTGGCCTTCCTTGTTAGCATCGTTTAAATCTATTCCCTGTTGAATCAATAACTCGATTATTTTGAGTGCACCCCATTCCGCAGCAAAGCGAAGAGCTGCTTGGCCATCCTCATGAGAATAAAGTCTTCCTTCAAGAAAGGCGAACACGTTTTCTTGATCTGATTTTTCGATAGCAATAGAAATGGGTGAATGCTGTTGATGATCAAGCTTATATGGATCAGCGCCATGTTTTAGGAGTAGCTTAATGATCTCATGATTGTAAAAGACTGCTGCAGCAATATGTAACGTTGTTTGGCCTTTCTTATTAGCATAATTAAGGTTAACTCCACTTGCAATAAAGGCAAGCACTTGCACTACATTCTTTATTTTTACAGCTATATTAAGAGGGGATTCATAGTAACCTCGTTGATGTGGATTAAGAGATGATTCGTGGTAACCCTGCTGATATGGATCGGCGCCATGTTGGACCAATAATTTTGTTATTCCGGGCGTGCCGTCTATAACAGCTATGTACAACGCTGTTTTCGTTTTGGCATAGTTAAGATCCGCTCCACCTTCAATAAAGGCTAGAATTTGTGCTACATTCTTTGTTTTTACGGCAATATGAAGAGGTGATGCGTAGCCATAACACCTATGGGGGTCGGCTCCATATTGAACCAATAACTTTATTATTTCAGGAGAGTTATGCTTGACTGCAAAGTGCAGAGGTGACCCATCGCAGCCATCATAGTTAGGATCCGCTCCATGTTCAAGCAACAATTTAATGATCTTAGGAGTGCTACACGCAAGCGCACACTTAAGAACAGTTCTACCAGATTTGCTAGCAGAGCCAAGATCTGCTCCACCTTTAATCAATGTACGTACATTTGTTAGATTTTTATGGTTTATGGCACAATAAATAGCCGGATCACCATTATTATCTAATTGATTGACGTTTTCCCCATGCTTTAATAAAAGCTTAATATTTTTATGATTATTCGCTCTTCGAGCAGCTTCATGAAGTAAACCTGGAACTATGGCTGCTTTAGCTTGAAGAAGTAAGTGAGTGATCCTGAATGTTTTTTGTTTAATAGATAGTGCAAGAAGGGTACTGCTTCGATCAGTGCTATAGATATCGTAATCACTGAAGTTAGCATTAGCTCCATGGAGCAGAAGAAATTGCACCACTTCAAATTCTCGATTTTTAACGGCAACGTAAAGTGCTTGATTTGCTGCTTCTAGACCTACGAAGGTTTGTCTCGTTGATATTTGGGGAGTCAAAATCGCTTTTTTTAGATGCTGTAAGGGGATATTCTGTGCAAATAACCTGGCTAGGTCATCAATCGATAATTGCTTTAAACGGTTAATACTCTTTTCGATCGATATTTTGCCATGATCGTAGACGATTAAATTTTTAAATAAGCTGCTGCCGTTAACTCCGTATTTCCAATCTTGTTGTGATAGCGTGCGAAGATGATTGGAAAGAATTTTTAAGTATCTTCTTGCTTTGCCTATTTTTTTGCCTTTATATCCAAGCTTGCGGGCGGCATCCTTCAACGCTAAGTCGGCACGTGCGTTAACTTGCCTAAGACTTTTTAGTTCATCGATCGAAATGCCGTCGTTGTGTAGGATAGGCAGTGCATTCTTAATGCGCGGTGCCAAGTCGGTGATTCTTTTATAAATGGCATCGACTTTCTTTTTTTTACTAAAAATTTTCCTCCAGAGCCAGCATAGCTTAGACTGCTTCTTAATATAGCTTCGGTGAATTTCACTGGCTTTTGCTTGAAGGTGGCGGAAAGCCTTTGCTTTCTTCATTTTGTGAAGGGAATGCCCTGCGGGAAAAGTAGAAGAATATTTCAGGTTTTCTTTTAAAGCTTTTTCAATTTTTTCTAAGATGTCGATAGCATTATGACGTTTCCTTGTTTTGGATCGTGTTTCTTGAATAGAATAATGATGTTGATCAAAAGTAATATTAAAGTAAGTCATAGGGCTTTGCGCTTCATTTAAAAAATAAAGGAGATGCCTATAGCGCGACTTTATTAATTTCTAATAAAGAATTTTTTAAACAATTATCCGATTGCGTTAACTTAACGGGGGTCTACAGATCCTTATCCCGTATTAGATTTTTCATCAGAGCTATCAAAGCTAAAACCGAAGCGTTGTTTCAGCAGTTCGAATGCACCACATTCCATTGGATCTGCTCCACGCTGAAGCAATAAATGTGCTATTTCGAAGTTGCCATACTTAGCTGCAGCAAATAAGGCTGTTTTGCCAAAGGGATCAATATGGTTGAGTTTAAATCCTTCTTCAATAAAGGCGAGTACGTTTTTAACCTTTAGATTCATGATACTAGTAACAAGAGGAGTGTTTTGTCGGCTATCACATTGATAGGGATCGGCTCCGTGCTGAAGCAGAAGTTTGATGATCTCCGGTGTAGCATATTCTGCTGCAACATGTAGGGCTGTTTGGTTATTGATACGGCTATAGCGATAGTTAAGATCTACCTTTTCTTCAATGAAGGCTAACACACTCTTTAAATTTTTATTTCTTATAGCAAGAACAAGGGGTGGGTTTCCCCATTGATCACATTGATAGGGATCAGCCCCATGCTGAAGTAATAACTTGATGATTTCAGGAGGGATGGCATATTGCGCTGCAACATGCAAAGCTGTTTGATTATTTATATGGCTATAGGGATAGTTAAGATCCACTCCTCCCTCAATAAAGGCTAACACACCCTTTAAATTTTTATTTCTTATAGCAAGAACAAGGGGTGAGTTTCCCCATTCATCACATCGATGAGGATCTGCTCTATGCTGAAGTAATAACTTGATTATCTCGGGAGTGCCGTAAACTAATGCATAATGAAGAGGGGTTCCATAAACATCGTAAATATGGTTAATGTCAACTCCACTTTCTATGAAGGCAAGTAATTTTTCTAAATCATGTTTCTTAATAACTGAGAGAAAAGGGCTTATTCCTATACCGGACGTATGCGGATCAGCTCCATGTTGAAGTAACAATTTAATGATCTCAGGTGTACTCTCATCTATTGCAATATGCAGAGCTGATGGATCGTATTCGTCTTTGGTATAGTTAAGATCGACCCCTCCTTCAATGAAAGCCTGCACTTGAGCTACATTTTTGTTCTTGATGGCAGCAATAAAAGGGGAGTCTCCTCCTATCTTCGATCTTTGATATGGATCGGCTCCATGTTGAATCAATAATCTGATCGTTTCAGGAATGCCTTCCTTTATTGCCTGATGAAGAGGGGATTCACCAAAATCGTTACAGTGGTTAAGGTCAATGCCCCCTTTAATTAATGCTTTCACGTTTGCTAAATTTTCCTTTTTAATGGCAATAAAAATAGCTGAATGATTCTCATCATCTAATTGATTGATATTGGCTCCATATTCTAATAAAAGTTTAATGTTTTTCTGATTATGCGGTATTCCAGCAGCTTTATGAAGTAAATCTGAACCTATGCTTGCTTTGGCATGAAGAAGTAGCTGGGTTATCCTAGGCGTTTTTTGTTTAATGGAAAGTGATAATAATGATTCATGAACGTCAGGGCTAACTAAGTGGCTTATATCCAAAAAGCTGAGGTTGGCATTTGCTCCGTGAGCCAGCAAAAATTGCACAACTTCAAATTCCCTATTTTTAACGGCAATGTAAAGGGCTAGATTTGCTGATCTTTGATCGCCAAATATTTTTTCTGTTGATATTGGAGGTATCACAATAGCTTTTTTTAGATGGTGTAAAGGAGCATCGCGTGCAAATAACTTAGCTAAATCATCAATAGGTAGTTGCTTCAAACGGTTAAGACTTTCTTCTATCGATATTTTTCCCTGATCATTCCGCACGATGTGGTTGTTAATATCGTATTCCAAGGCTTGTTTTAATGAATGTTGAAGCTCGATATAAAGATTTTTTAAATATTTTTTTGCACGGATGATGTTTTGACCTTTATATCCAAATTTACGAGCGATATCCTTCAATGCTAAATCTGCATGTGCGTTTGCATGTTTGTTCACTTGGGCAAAATTCAGTAGGACATCGATCGGTAAAAATTTTAAAACCTCGTAAATGGCGTCGTCATGCAGGATAGGCAGCGCATTTTCAGTACGTGGTGTTAAGTTAATGATTCGTTTATAAATGGCATCGACTTGTGTTTCCTTACTAAAAACTTTTCGCCAGAGCCAGCATAATTTAGATTGTTTTTGCATATATCTATCGTGAATTTCAGTTGCTTTCGCTTGAAGGAGTCGGAAAGATTCGTCTTTTGTCATTTGGTGGGGGGAATGCCCTGTAGGAAGGGCAGAATACTTAAGATCTTCTTTTAAAGCTTTTTCAATTTTTGCTAGCGTGACAATGGCGTTATGGCGTTTTTTAGGTTTAATCGTGGATTCGATGATTGAAAAAGTTTGAGAATTGAGAACAATATTAAAGTAATAGTTGTTTGTCATTAATTGATTTAATTTGATGTATTAAAAAATTAATTTTTAATTAAAATATCAATAAATAGTAAATCATTGTGTAGATCTTTATTTCAAGGACTATGAGATTATGAATGCTTGGGTAGCAAAATGGCTTTTCTGTTAACGATGGGGAAGTGAACTCAACCTAAAGCTCGAGCACTGTATTCGCTAGGAGTCAATCCATCATTATCCTTTAGGTCCGGGTCAGCGCCATATTTTTTTAAAATTTCGGCGCTTTGAGATAATTTATCTGCTAGAATGGGATGAGTAACTATCATCGCATAATGTAACGCTGTTCTTCCTTTCGCATTCGCATGATTGGCATTGGCACCGCTTTGAAGAAGTAATTCTACAATTTTAGGAGAAGCGATAGAGAGCAGTAAAGGGGTATCTCCTTCACTATTTGTGGCGTCGAGGATCGCTCCATGTTCGAGAAGTAGCTCTACCATCTGTAGGTTGCCTAATTCCGCTGCTACGTGCAAAGCCGTTAATCCATCTCTAATAGGTTGGTTGACATCGAAACCACAGTCGATCAAACACTTGAGTAGCTCAACGTTGTCGGGTGTTCTTAAAATTTGTTCAAATAAAGAATGCCGAGATACACTCATTTGTCTGATATCAGCGCCAGCTTCTAAGAGGAGTTTAGTAATTGCCGGTGCTTTCCGATTAATCGATAAAGAAATCATAGAAATTTTATTAAAGGTAAAATCAGGATTAGCCCCATGCGAGAGAAAAAACTGAACCGCTGGTGCATCTTGACGTCTAACGGCAATCATAAGAGCAAAATCCGCTGAAGTCTGATCTGTGAATTGGTCGGGGGTGGATAGATTTATGCGTAAGAGCTCTCGACATAATTCAGGGCATGATTCTTTGGAGTAAAGTTTAGCAACGTCATTGACGCTAATTTGCATTAGATTTTGCCAGCTTTGCTTAAAATTTAACTGTCTTTTTTCATAAATGATTAGGTTTTTGAGAGAAAAGATGCTATCGGGAGCAAGTTTCCATTCATTTTTTGATAGAAAATGCATTTCCTGACGAAGATTATGGATATACTTTTTGGCTTCATTGATATCATTTCCTTCGTATCCATATCGGCGAACAAGGGAAAACTGAGCCTCTAGGGCCTGGCGGTTTGCCCAATGGCTAACCTGGCTATACTCTCCTAAGCTACTTCCATCCAAAAATGATAGGGCATGGCTTGCTACTTCTTCAGACACAGGCAAAGGGGGCGTACTAAGTCTAACAATTCTTTCGTAAGTAGCCTCTACCATCTTTTTTTTGCTGAAAATCATTCGCAAGATCCAGGGAAGCTTATTCTGCTTACCCACATAATGATCGCAAATTTGCTTTGCTCGATCGAGTAAGTCTTGTTGAGAGATCAGAGGGCTTGTCGTTAAATCACACGTAAGGCTTTCTTTAAATACTCTTTCAATCTTAAGAAGGGTATCCAGAGCATTGTGGCGTTTTTTAAGCTTTTGAGAGCTTTCCTCAGCTGAAAAATGGTTAGGTCTGATGTGAATGTTGAAATACGTCATAACTTTATTATTCTCGATGTTTTTTAATAAAAGATTAAGAAGACTACGTTTTTGACGATTTTAAGATCATCATAGCGGCAATGATGACAACTAGTGCACCAATGAACTCCAACTGATTGGGTCTTACTTCCCAAACGATCCAATCAATCACCCCTACCCAAATAATCGTAGTGTACTGAAAAACGCCAATTTTAGAGGCTTCAGCATTTCGGTAGGCCTTTACAATAAACCACTGGGCAAGGAAAAGACATGAACCAGCTAACATGGGCAAAAGCGTTTCTTGGAAAAGAGGAGGAGGGCCGGCTAGGGGAAGGAAAGGAAGCTGTAAAAAAGTAGCTAATAAGAAGAAGTAGAAAATAATTTTGAAGTTGGGCTCATGAGTGGCGAGGAGTTTGATATAAGTATACGCCAAGGCCAAGGACATCCCAGCACATAGGCCAATAATGTCACCCAATCTCCCAAACGATTCTTCCTTTGGCTGAAGCATCAAAATAATGCCTAAAAATCCCAATACGATCGATAGCCAGGTAGTCAAATGCGTTTTTTCAGGTAAGAAAAAACGAATAAAAAGGGGAATAAATAAGGGGGTTGTATTGAAAAGTAAGGTTGCATTCAGAAGGGGAATATAGTGAAGAGAGGAGATATAGAGAAAACTCGCCAGTACACCAAAAAAAGCGCGACCAAAGTGATAAGATAAGTAGGGGGTTTTAAAGTAAGAAAGTTGTTTTCTAGATAGAGTTGTTGTAATGAGAGTAAGGCCCGTCGCATAAGCAATAAAATTAACCCAAAGTGCTGAAGTGGCATGAAGTGCTGTCTTCAGCAAAACTCCAAACATTGCCATGAATAAAAAGGCAATCGTGATGAAAAAGATGCCTTTTCTAAGGGTTTTGTTAAGAGCTAATGGTTCTTCTGCATTTGCATCCATCTATCGCCAAACCGCTTGATAATGGTTTTTGCAGGCTCAATTGAATGGATATGCTGTACGCTCTTACCTGCCTGCCAATAGCTTTTAGAGGAGAGACCTTCTAATGTATTCCTCTTAAATTTTCTGATCGATCTTAAGCTATACCACAATCTGACAAGTCGTTTTGTAAATCGGTGTTGTAATAACCATTTAGCTAGCCAACCGGCCTTTGTTCCTGTTGCTTCAACGAAGGGTGTTTTAATCACGGATAAAGGAATTCCTGTCACTTTTTCTGTGAGAACAATATCCTTTTCACCTGCACGTAAAATCGCTTGTTTATAGGTTTCCTTCTCTGCGCATTCAAGAGTGGCAATAAAACGCGTTCCCATTTGCACTCCTGAGTAGCCCATCTGCATGGCTTCTACAAATTCTTCTTCACTGCCAATTCCTCCAGCGCAGATTAAGGGCACCTTAAATTCTTTTAATTCATTAAGAAGTTCTGCAGGGTTTTTAGTGCCGGCGTGCCCTCCCGCACGATTATTAACGCAAATGAGGCCATCGACTCCTTTATCTAGCGCTTTTTCTGCCCATTTTTTCTCAGTAACATCATGATAAACATATCCTTGAGCCTCATGCACTTGTTTGACAACCCAGTCAGGATTACCGAGTGCGGTAATAAAAAATCGGCATCCTTCTTCAAGACTAATTTCCAACCATTCCCTAGCTTTTTTCTCATAAAGGCGAGAGGATTGCTCTACGATAATATTGACTCCAAACGGCTTGCTCGTCAACGATTTAATATGCTTAAGGCCCTCTCTAAATGAATAACCATGAACATAGGTCAATGAAAGAGGCTGCACGACTCCTAGCCCTCCTGCTTCGCTCACTGCAGCAATCAGCTCAGGGTTACTGCAAGGATACATGGCGCCACAAATAATTGGATAAGTAGCTCCCGCCTGAGCAAGAAATAAATTAGGGTTGATTGGATCCATAAATTGCATCATCAAAAAAATAAGAATTGTGTCAACGAGATTTGCTTTTTTTTAATCAAAAAGATTATTTTAAAACTTGTAAACTGTTTCAAATAATTATTGAGGTGGTTTATGTCTTTTATCTTTCTTTTTTTTGTAAGTCTTTTATTACCAGTAGATAGTGGTGCGGCAACATTCTGGCTAGAGCCAAGCAGGACTTCATGCATCCGAGCCTATGATGGAGGGCGGCGGGCCAATGGGCAACAATTACTTAAGTTCTACAGTGCCTGTCCAGAGGATATGTATATAAACGTATGCGTGAAGGATGATAGGGGGGAAGTAAAACTTTATAAAAGCCCTTCCTATATTAAAACGAATGGAACATATACTGTTTACACATTTCCCAACTCATACCCCAGTGCTGTTCAATGGGCTGCGGCTTCGTCGAATCCCGCCATACCTCCCTTATGTACGAAAGAGAGAAAATGAATTGCTACCAAAGATTCCTATTTACCAGGGAATTCTGTGAAAATGATGCAACCGCGATCGATGTTATCAGTATCTTCTTAATCTTCAAGACAATCCACAATCGCTCATATCGACTGTAGAGGTGATTACTTTTGCTATTGTTAGCGCGAAATATTTTTACTCGAGCTATAAAATGGCAAGATTTAGGCAAAAAATTAAAACTGCCTCCAACAATATTTTTGGCAATGGATTACCCTTACCCCCTACGCATCTGAACTTTAAAAATGAGGTTTTATGCAAAGTTTTGGTGGCAATTCAGGCCTAAAGGAGAATGATTTGTTGGAACAACAAACCATTCTCCTTTAGGTTAAGATTTGGTATCTTTTCCCGGATTTGGGGCTGATGATGGATCTGTCTTTTCAGGGGACTCTGGGACTGTCGTCCAGCCTGTTTCCATCTCGTGTTTAGCTAATTCAGCCTCTAATTGCTTCACTTTTTTTTGCAGCTTGGCCTTCTCCATGCTAGCTTCAGTGTTTAATTTTCTTACGATGTTTATGTGGTTTTCTAATGCTTGGTTCTTATTTTCTAAATGTTTACACTCATCCTGTGCCTCACTGCGTTCTTTCTTTACAATCTGCATTTCTTTTTTTAGATCTGAATTTTCTTTTTTCAATTTATCCTTTTTGAGATCTTTCTTCTTAAGTTCAGCAAAAAGTTGATTCAAGCTAACAGTGTTAAGATCAGAAGTACGTGGGCTTTTTTTTCTTTTAACTTCCTGATCAGTGGTAGCAGAGGCTGAGGATAATTTAATTGATGGGACGAGAGAGGACCGCTGATTTGAATTAGAAGGCATTCCAAGTGACGGACGAAGATGACCGTTATTCTTTTGATTTTGCCTTGAGTTCAGGGGATTTCTCTTGAAAAAGTGGGTTTGTCTTAAAGCAATCGCAGTGATAGCTAAAATAATACCTGTCCCAGCCAAAGCTGTACCAGTGAGAACGACAGCCACAAACATGGGGCCTGTTGACACCGCGACGATCGCGAAAGCGACAGTGGCAATATGTAAAATGCTGGCTAATGAGCTAAATGCTAAACTTCCATAACTTGAAACTCTTTCGATTTTTCTAACACAATTAGACAAAAATAGTTGCTTGGGGGTCGTTAAAACATGACTAATCATCCTATGAAAAGGATTACTCGTTGTGATCGCTAACATACATTCTCCATAAAGGGTTATGTTATACTTGAGGATGCTTGCAGTAAAATTCGGAGTAGCTAAAAGAATACGTGCTTTCGTTTAACAGTCTGAAAAAGCGTTGAGTTGCACAACACACAAAATCTCTGTTTAACAGAATGATAGGTAGTCCTAGCAAGCTGTTTCATAAAGAAAATTTGATTGTTCTGCGAAGAAAATAATGTGTCAAATATCTCTGCACCACTGTGGGAATTTAAACATATAAAAAAAATAATCTTCAATAGGATTTAAATTTTTTTATTGGCTAGTTAATACCAAGCCTTTCAAGAAGATAGGATGTAAGTTGCAAACGCTCAGTTTCGTAGCTGTTAAGTATCGGAATAATAGCCCTTAAAAAGGGATCGTTGGGATTAAGAAGGCTGGGGGTATATTCAAAATGGACACCGCTTAAGAGGGCGCTTCCTCGTCCAACCTTACATTCAATCATGGCAGGATAAGCGCCTTGGATTGAGTAGGTGGCTAATATCGTTGTATTTGGGGTAGTATCAGCAAGGGCAAAATAACCCCCTCCACTATAAAAAAGAAAAAAAGGTTGATCTCGATTAAATCGTTCAGGAAAAGCCCAATGAATGGGTGATGCAAGTGATCCTTCATGAGAGGTGTAGGAATAAGGTTTTAAAATAGGCCCTTTGACGGTTCCTTGAAAAAAACTTAATTCACGCTCGCCCGTTACTTCAACAGATGATCCTAATGCAAATTCAACAAAGTTACCCGCATAGTAGCTGCCGGCACAGATACCTATAAAAGATCCCCCCTGTTCCACAAAAGCTCGGATTTTAGCATTGCCTAAACCTGTTAAATATTTTACGTAAGGTAGGTCCGCGCCTCCCGGTAAAATTAAAAGCGAAGTGTTCTCTTCCCAGTTATCTTTGATAAGTTCTTTATGGCCAATAGTTTGTATTGAATGAGGGTTTTTTAAAGTTTTATTCAATGTTGTTATAAGATGCTGAATGCCTGCTTTTAAAGCACCAGGGCCAGAATAGATTAAAATTTTTTTCATTATCCTAGAAGTGTGAATGGATCCCAATAATTTTAAAAGGATTAGAACCAAATGAAAAGTAAAAAATGAAGAGGTGGGCCGTTATCCATTGATCGTGTGCCTTTAAATCTTTAGCAAGCTATTGCGATAAACGACTGAATTTTGTATTTCTACGCCCAAAGAGCGATGCGGCAGCTTCTCAATACTGAGATTGTTTAAAGATTGGCAAGAGTATCAAGAATTTACCTTTACTAAAGGCACTACAATGCGTTGTCTAATTGTTCTCATTGCATTTTGGGCGGTAAGCCTTTGCGCCTATTTTGAAGGGCCTCACTACTTAACCGCTTTCGTTGGTAAAGCGGGCAAATTGGATAGCTTTTTTTCATACACTTATTACCACACCAAGTATTTTTGGGATGCTTACGGTAAAAAGAGGCCTACTTACAATCACTTTACCAGCCACCAATGTTCTTTATACGGAGAATGGGCCGTCACAAATGACCAAAGTATTTTTGCCAAAGTGGGTTATTCAAGGGTGATAGAATCTTTAAACGGCAACAGTTCAGCCTTCCAAGATTCTGAAACGGGCTGGAAAAAACAATTATTTAGAGATGCGAATTCTGCAGTAGCCATTCAAGCTCTTGCTATCGTGCCTTCTGGAAATAAGAAATCATCGGTACGTTTTGGACGATGGGGAGGAGCTGTCGATTTTCTTTATTCAAGATGCTTTACCCTCTGTAGCAAAAACCTATGGTATGATTGCGACCTTGGCTATCGCTTTTACACTGGTTTTCCTTCCGGTTTTCTGAATGCCAGCTTAGCTGTCGGCTGCTTTCTTAATTCATGGCTGCAGATGATTGGGACGATACAATTGGATTATAGCCTAAGAAATGGAAGCTCTAACGACAATCTTAATCATATCATTTATCATCCTAAATATCGATTGCTAGAGATACAGCTTGAGTTCGTTGCCAGGTTAAATTCTTATTTTTCGGCATCGCTTGGAATCACAAAGCATGCTTGGGGGCAAAATAGCGGAATGGGAGGAGGCGTCTTTGGTGAGCTTTGGTTGGATTTTTAATTTCTTTGTTTTATTCGCTTTTTCAATAGATGGCATTGATTTATCCGTCTTAAAGCAAGGCCATCCGTATGTGTTGCCTAAAAACCATCCGATCCATGCCTCTTTGGACGCCTTATTTCTGCAATCACGAGCAATTCTAAATTTGAAAACATTAAAAAAGGCTGGCTTCCAGGCTAGCAAACCACGAAAATTTACAAAACTCATCATTGCCAAGCATCCCTCATTTCCTGGTTATTTGTTTAAACTCTATTTAGATGCGCAAAGGCATTATAAAGACCTGCCTGAGTATTATTACTGGGCGGCAAGAATCGAAGGAGCCCAGCTAATTAGGAAATGCATTAAAGAACATCATTGGCAGGAGCATTTTAAAGTTCCTCATAAATGGATTTACGTGTTACCTAAAGCGCCTAAAAAGTTTAAAAGCTATCCCATCAAACATACCATCCTAGTGGAAGAGGATATGACTTTATTTTCTGATAAGGAAAATAAAGCACTCTGGAAAAGTGATTTTGTCAATGCCGAGATACTAGATAGAGTTTTTACGATTTTAAAAGCAACTGGTCTTTACGATGGAGCCAAGCCTGATAACATGCCTTTTTCTATCGATGGAAAAATTGCTTTTGTTGATACACAAACTTTTGGAAGGAAGGATGTGCGATATGAAAAGCTTACGCCCCACCTTTCTGAGCAAAATCAAGCGTATTGGAAAGCCCTTACTCGGTGAGATACAGCTTGAAAGGCTCGTTTGAGGCCTGGAGCCGCTGTCTAGCTATTTCATTTTTATATTCCTGGCTGATAGCCGCCATTTTCTCATGAATCCAAGTGAGGTTTTTTTCTACACATTCTCGGAAATTTTGAGGAAGAGAGGTTTTAGATAGTAAAAGTTGGGAAGCTAAAAGGGACTCGTTATATTTTTCTAGCCAGTAAGCACAAATGGAAAATTCCATGAGAAGGCCATAATCGTAAATCCAATGTTCGACGAATAAACTATCTTGGGAATAGGGAACCGTTAAACCAAGGAGGGCAGCTCGGTAGCCTTCTAAATAATTTTTATTTTTCCGATAGAAATGAGCCAAGCGATAGAGGGGTTCTGCTCTTGATGGTCGTTTAAAAAAAGCATCCTGATAACTTTTAACAACTTCTGTCTCAGAGTTTTTCATCAACTCTTTCATGATGCCTATTTGTAGATGAGACCAAAAAATTTCTTGATCCCAGCCCCCCATGGTGATCCTTTTTTGGTAATTTTTTATTGCTTCGGGATAGTCTCCCGCATCTCTATAACTTTGCGCCAAATAAAACACATAACGGCTATTATGCGGTTCTTCTTTAAGAACTGCTTCTAATAGCTTGGCGTCTTTTTGGAATTTTTCGGGGTCTTTGGAGCGATCTCCATCTGATCTAACGAAGTTAACCACCCCTTTTAGAACATCATATGATTTAGCAGAGGGTGAGCAGACCGTTTCATGAAGAACGCCAATCCATTGCCAATCCAAAAAGTTTTTAATTAATTGTATTCGATGATAATGGGTACCGGAGTATTCCGTTGTAATGTAGTAAAAATCTTTGCTGAGTTCGGGACATTGAAAGTCAGCAGCAAACTTAAGAGTTTCATCCGCGTCGATAAAAAGCACATAATCTGCTTTTCCTTTAGCTAGAGATAACGCTTCATTACGATTATGTCCAAAGTTTTTCCAGGGCCGTTCATAAAGCTCACCTGGAACATCCTTCATATAATTTCTAATGATTTCTTGAGTACCATCCGTCGAACCTGTGTCAACAATAACCCAGTAATCAATCAGAGGGGTGACTGATTCTAAGCATCTACAGATAACAGCGCTTTCATTTTTGACAATCATATTGAGGCAAACTGTGTTGCCGTGACCCTTAGCAAAAATAATAGCAGGGCAATAAATGGTAAGAAATAAAATAAATTTAAACATAGCTCCTCGCAGCGTTTGGTCAAATTACCTGCAAAGTTTATGAAATTTTTATTTTTAAATAAATTGTTTTAATTTTCTTTGTTGTTTACTGTTTTTATTATTGTTGTTTTATTTTTATTGATAAATCGAAACGTTTTTGATAAGTTAATTTGTTATTAATTTGAAATAAAACAAGGTTATTCTATGACTGTCCCTGTCGGATATAAGCAAGCATTCTACTTACCACAGCGTCCATTTAAAGATTCATCGGGTAAACTGTTAATCAAAAGGCTAAACAAAGAAAAAAAGATTTCTGAAGCAAAAATACGTTCTTACGAGCACTATATAAAAATTAATCTTCTAGCTTCACTGATTTTTGGAGCCAGTGCCTTCCTGTTTGCTGTACTCTCTTCTCCTTTCCCTCCTTTGATGATCGTGAGTCTTTTAAGTGCTGGTGCTATGGCGGGGACATTAGCCATAAGCGCTATTTTTGGAGGTTTATATTGCAAAGAACAGCTTCATCTAGCCAAGTTGAATAGCCATATTAAAGCCTTGCAATTGACTAGTTGACTCTTCTCTGTTCTGTGAACACGCTCCTTGATCTCATTCATCCAAAGAGGAAATAAGCTTTCCTCTATCTGGATGGCCTCTTTTAAGTAATGAGGATACTTTTCTAAGCCCCCTTTAATTTGCCATTAGACTAGCAATCCTAAAAAAGTGAATTCAAAAGAAAAATGGATAGCGTTGGTTTGTTTTAAACTAGAAAATAGTTTATAAAACATTGCTTTTGGTTTGAAAAAGCTGCCTTGTCTTGGGAGTTCGTCAAACTAAAAATTAGTTGATGAAACTGACTAAGAGGTTAGAAATATTGCGATGCTACCCATTTTATTTGGAAATAAAAATGTTTTCACCATCTTAATGTTCCTGTTTGTGAATGGAAAAGGCTATGGGTCCCAATTGCAACGAGCGTTTAAGATTCCTTTAACTCCTATTCAAAAAGCTTTTTTACGCTTAGAAAAAGCGGGGATTGTCATGAGTGAATTTGAAGGAAAGAACAAAATTTTTCAGTTTAATCCCCACTATCCATTAATCCAAGAAATTGAAAATCTTCTTAAAAAAGCGTTTACTTTATTATCCCCTCAAGAGCAACTCCAATACACTGTGGTTAAAATACAAGATGACATTCAAGAAGCGAGCGAAATTATTTTATTAAGATTTTGGCAAAAATTAAATAAAGTAAAAAAATTAAATGTTGTTGCTAAAACAAAAAATAAAAATGGAATAACCCATAAGGGCATCGGTGATGTTGTAGTAACAAAAGAGTCTGATGATAGTTTGATTTTTAATGAAAAAGGCAATTGGTTAGGTAACCATAGTCAAACTATAAGTTTTAGTAATGTATTTAGATGGATATTAAATTTAGAACAAAAAACAATTGCTATTGAACATCTCAGACGAGGGTTGCAATATCCCATTTTTCTTATCCATTTGTCCCCCATATCATCACTTAAGCTATCTTCTGTGAATGCACATCTATGCGAGAAAGATACCTATTTTGGCCAACTATTACTGGATCAATATGGGTTGCATTTAAATTGGCGTGCTATTGGACCTAATAAAAATGAAGAAATAGATTACTATTATATTTAAATTATTAAAAACATCTTGTAATAAATCTAAAAATAGTTACTATTCAAAGTATAGTCACAAATTAAGAAAATCATCACGTTGCCAGAGAGCCGCAGACAAAAAGAGTGTAGTGTTTCTAATATAAACTTTTTAACTGTTCTTATAGGAGGAGTTATGAAAAAGTTTTTTCAAATGAGCCTTATTTTTTGTGGGGTATTTTTCTCACAAGCAGCTTTTGCTGAAGATGGATGTTGCAATGTAGCTGCAGCTTCATCAGCTGATCGTCCGGTTGTTGAGCAACCTGTTAGTCAACCAGAGCGGCCAACAGGTGACTGCTGGTGCATGTATTGCAAATATGAGCCATACTATGTTAACCAGTGGCGTTGTGTAGAAGAAAACAAATACTCACAAGTTAAACGTTGCAAATATGTACCTAAATACTATGAAGTACAACGTTGCCGTTATGTACCACAGTACTATACTGAAACTGTTTGCAGACAAGAGCCAGAATACTATACTGAAACTGTTTGCACACCATGCAAAAAATGGGTATGCGACAAAAAATGCCAGTACAAACCACGTTACTACTGGAAACGTACTTGCAATGCTAATGGAGGTAATTCTGAAGCTCCTGTTAACGGCGGCTGTGCTAGCGGACAGTGTGGCGCTCGTTAATCTCTCCTAAAGATAGCGGCTAATGCCGCTGTCTTTTAAATTCTTTTTATAACCCTACTCTCCTTTTTATGCAAAACTTCGAAAAACTAGGCCTTTTTTATCTCGGCAAAGAATATGATTTTGCCACTAATACCCTTCAAAACTCTCCCTTCTTACTCAACGATCGTCAATTAACTACACATGCTGTCATCCTTGGTATGACAGGAAGCGGTAAGACCGGTTTAGGTATTGTACTTTTAGAAAGCCGCTATTGATGGCGTGCCTGCATTAATTGTTGACCCAAAGAGAGATCTTAGTAACCTTCTATTAACATTTCCTAATCTCCAATCAAAGGATTTTACTCCGTGGATAGATGCTGTTGAGGCAGCATGGAATCAATCAGCAGACCGTTGAACAGAGGGCAGAAAAGGTGGCTGGACAATGGCAAGAAGGCCTACAAAAATGGGCTGAAGATGGTCAACGTATCTAAAAGTTAAAAGATATTGTTGATACAGTGATTTATACCCCCGCGAGTCAGGCAGGTGTTCCTCTCTCCAATCTTAGTAGCTTTGACCCTCCGCCAAAAGATATTCTTCTCGATAGTGTTCTTTTTTCAACAGCATCAAGCCTATTAGCTTTAATGAGTATCAAGGCTGATCCTTTAAAAAGTAAGGAACACATTCTTCTTTCAACAATCTTCGAAAATGAGTGGAAAGAAGGTTGAGCTTTAGATCTATCTTCCCTGATTAGTTTTATTCAAAATCCACCCTTCGATAAGGTTGGTGTTATTGATTTAGAATCGTTTTATTCCACTAAAGAACGCCAAGCCCTTGCGATCAATGTGAATAATTTACTTGCATCTCCAAGAGTTGGATGGAAGGAGAACCTCTTGACATTCAACAACTTTTATATACAAAAGAAGGCAAGCCAAGACATGCGATTTTATCGATCCCCACTTGCAAGATGCAGAAAGAATGTTTTTCGTGACGATTTTATTAAATAGACTCATTACTTGGATGCGCATGCAATTAGGAACTTCCGTCCTAAGAGCTTTACTTTACATGGACGAAATTTTTGGTTACTTGCCTCCTGTTGCGACTCCGCCCTCTAAAGCTGCCATGTTAACATTGTTAAAGCAAGCGCGTGCCTATAGATTAGGAATCATTCTTTCAATACAAAATCCAGAGGATATTGATTATAAAGCTCTTGCAAACTGTGGCCTTTGGTTTATTGGCAAGTTACAGACAGACCGAGATCGAGCCAAAGTTTTATCAAGCCAAGCAGATATCGAAGCGCTAACAATGGAAAAACTATCGCTCGTTCGTAACCGTTTGTTTATGCTACAAAGCATTTATGAAGAAAAACCCATTTTCTTTGAAACTCGATGGACCCTTTCTTATTTAAAAGGCCCCTTAACTTTACCGCAAATAGATGCTCTCATGGCCGATCGTAAGCTACTTTCTACGAAAGAAGTGGCAGAAAAAGAAGTAAGCAACGCTCCCTTGTTAAAACCTTTAATTGCTCCATCTATTAAAGAATCCTATCTCATCACTTCTTTGAATACAAAGCAAGCAGTGTGGATGCCTAAAATCATAGGAAAAGCTAAATTGCATTTTGTTAATAGCCAATTAGGTATTGATCAGTGGGTTGAGTATACCCTTGTTTCCTCGTTAAATGACCGAGATCCTTATGTCGATTGGTCTTCTGCAGAAGATCTATCCAAACTACCTCTTCAATTAAGTAACGAGAAGCCTCAAGATGGCCTTTACGCGGCAGCCCCGCCTGTATTAGCCAATGATAAAAATTGGGGTAAATGGCAAAAAGAATTTGAAGCCTTTCTTTATCAAGAGAAAACTTTAGAATTATATGAGGCAAGTGAACTTAAACCACTTTCGAACGAAGGGGAGACGGAAGGTGAATTTCGGGTTCGTCTCGCTCTTGCTTTAAAAGAGGATCGGGAAATAAAAAGAGAGAAAATCACTGAAAGCTACGAGGCAAAGATTCAAGCACTCAAAGAGAAGATAGGATGATGTGAACAAAGGATAGCGGAAAAACAAACGGCAGTAAGTGCGAAAAAGATGAGTACGTTTCTGTCTGTTGGCGAGACGATTTTAAAACTTTTTTCTGCTAAAAATGGGAAAGCAATGTTTTCTCTAAGGCAGGAACATCCGTGCGGAATGCCCAAAAATAAGTAAGGAGCAAGAGGAAGTTCTTAACGCTGAAGAGGAATTAAAAAATGGCAGCCAGGAGTTACAAGAGCTTGAAAGTTCCTTAAATCAAGAGCTTCAATCATTGCAGAACAACCCGGATGCTCAATCAATACCCCTTAAGAAACTGATCGTTCGTTCACGTAAGGGTGATAGTCAATATGAGGCACTCGAGCTGCTATGATATCCCAATCTCTCCTTATCTAAGGTTGATCAAAAGTTTTAAAATCCTATGCGGTCGACAGTTCCTTCGCTTGAAGAAGAAGGGCGCTTCAAATGTTCGCTAATGATCTCCCAATTCGCTCTTATCTTAATTTTTTGATCAGGGAATAGCTGATTTTTAATCATTAGCAATTGCCAACATAGAACATGATATACAATTCGGATGAAATCTTCTCTCTCATGGATAGGAGTTCTAGAGGTGTCTTTTTTCTTATCTCGTTGAATGTGAAAAGTATAAGAGTATTTATTGGGTATCCATAGAATAACACGGAGGTAGTTCCCGTAGTAATTTTTAGCTACTTTCTCTCCTAGCGTCTCCACTTCTTTAGAAGAAAACGAAATGCCTAGGACATCAATGTTTCCATTAGAATTTTCAAAAGCGAAGGCTGAAGGTAATTCGATGTCCTTTTCTGCAGAATACATCATTTCTGCTAAGCGTTCCCAGTCTGATGGCATAAATGAGAAGTTACTGTCAAAAAGAGGAATATAATCATGGGTTTGGGAGGCAAGCCTAGGTAAATTTTTTCCAGTGAAAAGCGAGGCAATCTGTCCCCGTGCTTGGATTTTAAAGTCTTTAATGAGTTTGAAAAAAGCTAACCCATATTCCATGAGTGTCTGATTGGAAGAAAAATGTTCCCACATTGGTTTCAAATTAGGGAATTGTTCTAAATAGAACTTAAATTCCTTTTCTTCAGGGCTCCCATAAACGATTTCTTTATCCATTCTTTCATGAATAAACGTCTTTAACAAAGTAAAGAAAAGTTGATATGAATCTTTTTCATTCCTAAGGACGTCTATGGGAAGATGGAGTGGAACACGGATAGAAACGCTCTTTGGTTGCTCTAGAGAAAATAAAAAAGTCGCCTCCAAAACAGGTAAAGGTCCTTTTCCTAAAGCAGGTGAAGTTTCTATCTTCCAGTTTATAAAATAAACTAAATTATTGAATGATGAACCTGGGTAAAAACTGAGCAAGTTTTGCAAATATTCCAGCTCTGGCTTTTCTGAAAATAGCTTTAAAGAACTGAATCTGATCATTTTAGCGTAAGGGGTGGGTGCTAAAACGGCTTGTTGGAGATAGTTACTCGTATCAGAAGTGGCACGTATAAAAGTAAAGGCATGGCTTCCCGTCCCTGGGAGTTGTATAACAACATCGGAATCAAGGAAACTTTGAATGAGTTCCCCGGTCTGCCTGGTTATCTCAGGGACAAAAAACGTGGTTGCGTTTTCTAAAATGTCCGTTTTCAACTCCTCGAGGTGTCCTATATTTTCTATACTTTGGTTAGAAAAAAAAGGGTAGCATAACATTTTGATGATCAAATGAAGGGGTAATTCTCTTTTGGAACACTTTTCAAAAGCTTGAATAAAATCGAAAGTCGGAAAATGATGCTTGTCCCAGTTCTTTAATACTTCTTGCCATGGAGAATTGGGGCACCTTTCTAAGTATTTTTCCAAAATATTTTTTAAGTATTCATTTCTTTTCGTATAAGGCAACTCTGGTAATTTATACTTTTCTTGATCAACCGGAGCACTTATGCTAAATCTACGTTGTCGGGCTACTTCTAAAGCATCTCCTCCTTCTGTAGATGGCGGGTGTGCTGGAAGGAGAAGATGTAGGCTAATCCCATAGTGTTCAATTTCCTTTAGAGCCGCCTTTCGTTCTTTAGAAGATGCATGGACTAAACGAGATGAAAGGTATCTGATTTCATTATCTTGAAGATCTAAAAAATAGAGAATGTAGATCAGGTCAGAGAAGACACTCAGGTGTTGTTGCAATGTAAAATGGCTTGAAAAGATTTGGTAAGCTCTAAAGAAAAGACGTTGGATATTATCATGCTGAAGGGTGTCAAAATGCTTTAGCCATAGAGGTGGTTGTTCATGGAGCCAATCGAACAAGATTTCTCGATCTTCATCGCTTTGAGGTTTTAACCGATTAATAAGTTCGACCCTTTTTAAAGTGAAAAAAGGGTGACAGAATGTTTTAATTAGCTTAACCAAGGGAATTTGGCATCCGGAATGATTTTCTAATGCCTGAAAAAAAGAAATGATGGTTGATGAGTAGCCATAAGGTTGATCTTCTTTTTGCCATACAGGCCTGGGGTTAAACTGTAGATATTCTTGTAAATCGCTATTTAGATGGTTCATCCTATGTATGTAAGGAGAATCTGGTAGCTTTCTTTCCATAAAGCTAAGGCCAATGCTAATTCCATAATGCTGTACTTCCCTTAGAGCTTCTTCTCGTTCTGGGGTGGAAGCATGGGCTAAACGAAATGAAAGGTATTCGATTTCCTCTGTTGGAAGATCTAAAAAATAGAGGATGTAAATCAAATCAGCGAATGCACTAAATTGATTTTGGAATGAAAAATGTTGTTGTGAAAAGATCCGATAAGCATTAATGAAGAGATTTCGAATATAGACCTGATGATTCTGATCAGGATAATCAAAGTATTTTACCCACAGATGTAATCGTGGTTCTTCGTGAATCCATCTGAATAAGAAGGCTTTGTCTTCAAGTGTTAACTGATACCTAGTGAAAAAATCAAAAATAGCAACAAAGGCCATTTTTCTTAAAATCTGTTGTGTTCTGAGAACATTTTCGTTTGCTGCGACTAATTGAGGCGAAGAAGAAGTCTTAGTGAGCGGAGAGAATCGTTTGAGGAATTGCAATGCTTGTTTGTAAGGTGGCAGTTCCGATTTAAGGGTAAGAGAGAGTAATTGTTGATGGTTATGGTCAGGGATGCGCTGCAACAGCCAAAAAAAATAAAAGCATGCCATTCTCCGATCCTTATCAGAAGCGTTGAATAGCTGATATAATTCTTCTTTGATATCATCTGGTAAAGGGCAGTAGCTGTCGAATTGGTGGATCGTTTTGTAAATCAGATAGTTTTTGAATGATTCCCTAGCTGCATTTGGGAGGTCCGTTGATAACGTGCGCTGTGAGATCACATCTACTGTGTAAACGACATGCATCAACTTAAACTGATTAAGAAGTGGCTGTACTAGATCAGGTTCAGTTGTCCGCCATTCAAGAATTAAATCCAACCAAGTTGAGGGTTTACTAAAGGATGAATCTTCGTGTTCAATTAATGCGATATTTCTAATGAGAGCCAATTGAAATTTAGCTTTATCCTCGAGATTGAGTGAATTGTAGGATTCTAGAGAGCGACTAGCAAAAATTTTTAGCAGGTTGTTAACCGCTTGTTCGTCTTCTTTTCCCTGAGCTAAAGTCGCTGTAATGAGAGGAGGGCTTTCTTTTAGACCTAGTGCAGGAAATAGCTCAGAATGAATGCCTGATGTTAATAAAAAAAGGCTTAGGGCGTGATAAGCATCTGTCGCATCATTTCGCGATTCAAGGGCATGTTGCGTTCTATTCCAGGAGCATTCTTCAATTCCTGAAAAATCCTTGCGTCCTGTTTGGATAACTGCCAAATTCTTTGTGAATAAAATTTTTGCATCATCGGTTAAAGATTTGTGGCGTAGTTGATAATCTGTCGAAAGCTCTTCTCCAAGTGCGTGAATAATCTTAGGAAGATGAACCTGACCAAAATAGGTCAGGAGCACGGCTGAAGGCGCCTTATTTTTATCTCGAACGATTTTGAGAAAATAAGGCAGCGCGGAGAAGCGCTGCTGGCCAGGCCAAGTTCTTAAGAACTCGGCACTGACGGTACGTGAAGAAAAAAGGGAAAGAAAAGACATTTTTAAGCCAATTGTGAGGGTTTTTTGCCGAATAGCATCATGAAGAAGACCATGCCCATTTCAAAGATAGAGGCAACGGATGAAAAGGCAGGTGATGGTCTTGTTTTACTAATGTTTAAAGCGGTGACATTGCCAAAAAACATGCCAAACATAAAAAGACCCATTAATCCAAAAATGTACTGTGCATCAGAGCTTAATTCAAGAGCCGTATCTGTGATTTGGGTAGTGTTGGTAAAATAAAGCGAGGTTAGGGGAAGTAGAAAGGAATTTTCGACCGTCATATAGCGTAGAAAGTTAACAATACGATTCGATTTGCCGGGTTGAAACATTGTATCGGCTACCAGAGTTAAGAGCCCTGATAAATAGGCACTTCCCATCAAAAGAGCGATACCAATCCTTTCTTTTGTAGAACTCGCGAAAATACCATAGGCAAACCATAGTATAAAGAGACCTGCAAAAATGACAGTCATGAATGACTCAACTTTTAAAGCAGTTGAACGCACAGTACGGCCATCGCTAGTTTCTTTTAGGTTTTTTACTTGCCTTGAAAGATGGACCGCTCTAGGCAACGTTCTCAGCTCCTCTTGATCGAGGGTTGTTTTTACCCCTGAAATGCATCCCGCTAAGCCAAAGGTAAAAGGCGAAAGATCAAACTTTAAAGGCCGACGTAGATGCTTGTTGACAAAAAGAGAGAATAACATGGCGCTTGGACCTACAAGCTGTATGCCATTGGCTATATGACGCCAGAAGCGCTGTTTCCTTGTCTCTGGAAGAGAAAATTCTCCTTCACTAAGGATCACAGCAGGTTGATCATGATCATAAAACTGTCCATATTCAGAAAGGCGAGATAATTCATCACGTTTTTTCATTAAGTAAATCTGAGCACCACTAGAGCTAACTCCAAATAGAGTGAGAAAATAGCCAGCTGTTGTGACCATGTCTTGAGGAAGGTAGTCAGTCTGGTAGCCAAAAGCGATCGCTGCAACGCCAATAGCAGTGATCAAACCATGAAGAAAGAAGCGTTTTTTTGGAGAATCAATGGTAAAGCCAATGCCCGGATTGACTTTTTCCTTAGCGAGGTTAGAGAGGTCTATTAATTGTTCAGGCCGATCGCCTCTTTTTTGGCTGATAAAATTAAAAAAATCATTAGCCAAGGAGTAGCCAAAAAGGCCACAAACAAAATGAGCAATGACTTCTTTACCAAGAGTGTTTTCAATATTGAGATAAGCTTGCCATAAAGACTCAAAGGTTGCTAAATTCCAACGGGACAAGACATCATTGATGGCAAGAGCTATTTCATTATTAAAATTGATATGTTGAAAAGAGCGCAAAGCTACGCCAATAGCCGCTGTTTCTAAAGCAGATACTGTCGGCTCGATTTCACCTGTGGCAATTTGAGAAGAGAGTAAACCGAGAGCAACTAGTGCCCCACTAATACAAGCAGCACTTCCTAGCACTCTTGGAAGTTTTTTTAATTGATGGAAATAGGGAATAGGCGAATTTACACCGTTAATCGAGGTGTATTCTCCGTTAGTTTGGCCAAAAGTTGAGACAGAAGAGGTCATATTTTTTCTCCAAATAAAAGGCTAAAGAGTTAAATCTTTAGCCTTCAAGAATGTAATTAAAGTTTAAAAATGGAATTCAAATTTGAAAATTAACCAGGCCCAGGACCAAAATGGAATTCAGAATGGGCTTCGGGGCTTTCTTCCATTCCTGAATGCTCGTGTTCGAACTGAAATTCGCTGTTATGTGAATGGGTGTGAGCGGATAGGAAGTTTGTGCAAGCACACAATAAGAAAATAATGCAAAATAACTTTTTATTCATAGGAGACACTCCTCACTATTTTTAAAAAAATGAACACTTATTATAGGTGCTCAAACGTTAGTAAACACTTTTTTTTGTTTTTTTTCACACTAAATTTTTTATAATGCAAAAAATAACAAGGCAGTTTTTTAAAAAAAATTGTTAAAGCTTAGTCACTTAAAAAGTGAATAAATTTTTATATAAAAAATGAATATACTTTTCCCAAAAAGGCGGAGAAAGCATGGAGAGGGTTGCAATCGTATGGTTTCGGCAAGATTTACGCTTAGAAGATCATCAGGCTTTACGAGCTGCAGCACAGGATTATGAACAGGTCATCCCACTCTTTATTTTATCACATCAAGAAATTTCGTGGATGATGGGGAGAGCAAGCCGATGGTGGCTTCATCATTCCTTAGAACGTTTTGATCAACTCTTACGAGAATTAGGCCTTAACTTGATCATCAGACAAGGGAATCCTCTTGCTGTTCTTAGAGAGCTGGTGAAAGAGGTTGGAGCTCAGGCCGTTTTTTGGCATCGAAGATATGAACCGAGTGCCCTTGAAGAAGATAGAGCGATTAAAATTTTTTTAGAAGAACAAGAAATAAAAGTTAAAAGCTTCAGCGGGCATCTTCTTTTCGAACCCTGGGAAGTTTTAAACAAACAAAATCGACCCTTTCAGGTCTTTACACCTTTTTGGAAAGCTTGTCTTACTCTTCACCAACCTCAACAACCGCTTAAAGCGCCGTCCTATCTACCTCCCTTTAAAAGATCAATTACTACTTTGAGTGTTAGCGATTTGGGGCTTTTACCTAAAATACCCTGGGATGTAGGGCTTAAAAAAGCCTGGCAGCCAGGCTGTTCCTTCGCTTTAAAAAAAGCTCAGGCATTTATTGATAACGATATTCATCACTATCATAAAACGAGGGATAGACCCGATTTAGTCAATGGCGTGTCTCACTTATCTCCGCATCTACATTTTGGTGAACTTTCCCCGCGCATGCTATGGCATGCCATAGAAACAAGCTGTGATATTCATGAAGAGGGACCTCAGAGTTTTATAAGGCAATTAGGATGGCGAGAGTTTGCTTATTATTTGCTCTACCATTTTCCATTTACACCGGATTCTCCCTTAAAAGAGTCTTTTAAAGCTTTTCCCTGGACTAAAAATGCTCAATGGCTGAAAGCTTGGCAAAAGGGGCAAACAGGCTATCCTATTGTTGATGCTGGAATGCGTGAATTATGGGCAACAGGTTGGATGCATAACCGAGTGCGGCTTATTGTCGGATCTTTTTTGGTGAAAGACTTACGATTGCATTGGCTTGAGGGAGAAAAATGGTTTTGGGATACGTTAGTAGATGCAGATCTCGCCAATAATTGCTTAGGGTGGCAATGGGTTGCTGGGTGTGGTGCTGATGCAGCTCCCTATTTCCGCATTTTTAATCCTGTTTCTCAAAGTGAAAAATTTGATCCTGAAGGTGTGTATATTAGGAAGTGGGTGCCTGAACTGGCTAAGTTGCCCACCAAGTGGATTCATAAACCCTGGGAAGCATCTTCTGATATTCTGGCAAATGCTGGTATTAAACTTGGGTTAGATTACCCTTATCCTATAGTGGATCATCAAGAAGCAAGGATTAAAGCGCTTGAAGCGTTTGAAAAAATAAAACAAAATGCAATTTAACTTTTGAGGAAACATGCCATTTACACTTTCACTAGGAGCTGAAGCTCCAGATTTTAATCTTCCCGCAACTGACGGCAAGAGATATTCTTTAAAAGACTTCGCCAATGACCAGGCTTTGGTCATTTTTTTTACCTGCAACCATTGTCCTTATGTCATAGGGTCTGATGAACTAACAAGGAAAACAGCACAAAAATTTAAAGAAAAAGGAGTGATGTTTGTAGCGATTAATTCTAATAGCGCTAATACCATTCCTGAAGATAACTTTGACCACATGGTCCAACGTATGGAAAAAGAGCAATTCCCTTGGGTGTATTTGCATGATGAAACTCAAGAAGTAGCCAAGCGGTATGGAGCATTGAGAACACCCCATTTTTTTATTTTTAATAAAGATCGTCATCTTATCTATACTGGCCGAGGAGTAGATAGTCCAAGAGATCTAACTAAGATGACAGTCAATGACTTAGATAATGCTTTGGAAGATTTGCTTGCAGGCAGGCCTCCTCGTACACCAATTACTAATCCGATTGGCTGCAATATTAAGTGGGAAGGCAAAGATAAACACTGGATGCCGGATGAAGCATGTGATTTAGTTTAACCAAAGGATTTTTATGAAGATTCTCATTGGAGGAGCAACAGGCTTTATTGGATCGGCCCTCGTGCCTTTTTTAAAAAACTATGGCCACGAAGTGACCATTCTTACTAGGAAAAGAGACGATCCTAGGGGGATTTTCTGGAATCCTGACGAATCGCAATTAGATGGGAATGCGCTCGAAGGTTTCGATGCTATCATCAACTTAGCCGGCGAAAATATTGCGGGTAGATGGTCTGAGGCAAAAAAACAGAAAATTTTAGATAGTCGAGTCAAGTCAACCCAACTTCTTTGCCAAACCTTATCTAAGTTAAAGAAGCAGCCTCAAGTTTTGCTCAATGCCTCAGCTATTGGATATTATGGCTATCATTTAGAAAAAGAGGTGGATGAAACGGCTCCCAAAGGGGATGGTTTTTTAGCAGAAGTTTGCCAACAATGGGAAAATGCTACCCAGGCAGCGAAAGATGCGGGCATTCGTACGGTTATCATGCGGTTTGGCGTGGTTTTAAGTCCCCAAGGAGGCGCTTTAGCTAAAATGTTAACGCCTTTTAAATGGGGATTAGGGGGAGTAGTGGGTTCTGGAAAGCAATGGATGAGTTGGATCGCTTTGGATGATTTATTAGATGCAATTTTTCATTTTTTAACTCATCCCGAATGTGAGGGGCCTTTCAATGTGGTTTCTCCTCACCCAGTCACAAATGAAATTTTCACAAAAGAGCTGAGTGAAGTGCTTAATCGACCAGCTTTTTTTCCGTTACCTGCGTTTATTGCTAAGTGGTTGCTGGGTCAGATGGCTGAAGAAGTATTGCTTTCGGATGCAAAAGTCCGTCCATTAAATCTCCAAAATAGCCATTTTTCTTTTAAATATCCCGAATTAAAAGACGCATTAATCCATCTTTTGAGAGGTGAGAATGAATGATAAAAAAATTGCTTTGGTAACAGGGGCCAACCGCGGGCTTGGGCTAGAAAGCTGTAAAGAATTAGCCAAACTTGGGATCCATGTTATTTTAAGTAGCAGAGATGCGAATAAAGGTAAAAAGCAAGTTGAAGAATTGGCTAAGCAGGGGATTGTTGTTGATTATGTGCAGCTAAATACCGATGACGAAGAAAGCATTCAACAAGCTATCGAAGAGATTAAAAAAAAGTATGGTCGAATTGATATCCTCATTAATAATGCCGCTATTTTATTGGATGCTACGGAAAAAACAGACAAAAAAATATTATCCAAAACGTTTGAGACCAATGTGATTGGTCCCTATCTGCTCATCGAAGCGGTTTTACCGATGATGTGTGAGCATAAGTATGGCAGAATTGTAAATGTCTCTAGCCAAGCGGGCCAGTTAGCTCATATGGGGACAGAATATCCAGCCTATCGAATTTCTAAAGTCGCACTTAACGCAGTCACTGCCATTTTTGCAGCGCGGGTCAGGGGAGAAGATATTTTAATTAACTCTGTTTGCCCTGGTTGGGTTAAAACTGATATGGGTGGGCCTAACGCTCCGCGTGATGTTGAGGAGGGGGTGGAGACGATTGTATGGGCGGCTACTTTACCGCATCATGGTGCGACTGGATGCTTCTTTTATGACAAAAATAAGATCATGTGGTAAGAGAGGAACTTTAGTTCCTCTCTTAGGCTAGAATTTATACGCGATTTCACCACCGACATAAGGAGATGTGCGGAAGCGCAATTGTTTTTTATGATGGTAATGTTGATTTGTTATTTTTAAACGGCCGCCTAACATTTCTCCAACGTGGGCATTAGCGGAAAAACGTCCGTCACAAGAAAGGTAATCAATCCCAAGTTCAATACCCGCAGAACTATAAACGACAACCGCATAGGGTAGATGTTCATTTGGTCCTACACGATGGCGAGAAAGAATTGCCTTACCAGCAAGTGAAAGAGACCAGTTATCATCTAAGAAATATTGCAATGACATATCGACAGGGAACACAGCATTTAGCTTCCATCGCTCATTAATATGCCAATCAAAGCCAATGATTGGGTACACGCGATCAAACTTCATTCCTGTGAAAGCTAAGAGACCAAAATGCAGGTCAAAACCAGGACAATAGGTATAACGACCCCAAGCAGAAATATCCCAGGTCACATACTTAGAAAATTGAAAATGGTTAACATCGAAGTTAGCTTTTACCTCTGCTAACCATAGCCAATCATACATTCTTTTTGAGGCTGCACCAATACCGGCTGAAAGGGTATTAAATTCATTTTGTTTGAAGAAAGGATTTCTTTTCCAATTAATGCGTGTGTAATCATAGCCACCCATTAGGTAAACAGATTCTGAATGACATGGGTCATGGTAAAACACCATACTACCTTCTAGGTTAGCTTCTGCGTATTGAATACGTCCTCGGCTTTTACGTTTAAAGTCAGCTTTCCCTGTAGAATCGAAGTTAAATTTCACACGAAATGGGGTGTTATCATCGTCTTCATGTCCATGAAGCCATGTTTTTTGAATAGTGCTATCGTCAGTAATCTCAGAAAAAAGAGGAAAGGCGATAGAAAATAGTGCAAATAATATAGGGCAAAGTCTCTTCATGAAAGATCCTCCGTTTAGTAAAATATCGTTTTTAAGTCATTGCTACAAATCTCGTCAACTTATAAATTGATCATCATATTGATCTGAAGCACCACCCATAGGTAAATGGCATATGATCTTTCCTGAAAATCAGCAAACTAAAATGCAATGGTTAATTTTTTCTGCGATTGTTGTTGGTCTGCTAGAACTTCTATCTTTTTGGAAACTTGCACTTTCTCCAACAATTGGAGCCTTGTTTTACGGGATGTTAATCTTGGTTGTAGGCTGGGAAACATTGGCCAATGGCATAAAAGCATTATTAACGCTTAATTTTAAAAGCATTAATCTTTTAATGCTGATAGCAGTCCTTGGAGCATTTTATCTAGGAGCTTTCGAAGAAGCGGCTGTTGTCATTGTTCTTTTCTCCTTAGCGGAACATTTGGAGGAAAGCGGCATTACTAAAAGTAAATCAGCTTTAAGCACACTGCTCAATCAAATACCTAAAAAAGCTTTGCTAAAATCTGCAAACCAACTTGTTGATTTGGAAGAAATTAAAGTTGCAGATGTCATACGTATCAAGCCTGGACAAATCATCCCATTAGATGGCCATGTGGTCGGAGGCGCTTCCTTAGTTGATGAATCAGCCATTACCGGGGAACCTATCCCGCTTGATAAAAGGCTAGGTGATTCTGTTTATGCCGGAACCCTAAACACTCAGGGCTATTTAGATATTGAAGTCACTAAGCGATATGAAGATACTGCTTTATCCAAGATTAGAGAAATGACCTTTCAATCTTCTCAATATAAAGCAGAGACGCAACAGTTTATCGAAAGTTTTTCTAGTTACTATACCCCGACGATTATCCTATTAGCCCTATTATGGACAACGGGGTTACCCCTATTCGACCTTAAACCTTTTAGGGAAAGCTTCTACCAGGCTCTTAATTTGCTTGTGATTGCTTGCCCCTGTGCCTTAGTCATCTCTACGCCAGTTTCTGTGTTTTCAGCAATTGGCAAAGCGTCACAGCAAGGGATCTTAGTAAAAGGAGGTAAATTTCTAGAAGCGATTGGTAACATGAACGTATTAGCCATCGATAAAACTAGAACACTTACTCTTGGTAAGCCCTATGTTGCTGAAATTATACCTTTAGGTAAAAAGTCGGAAGAAGTGCTACTCGCTTGCGCAGCTGGAATTGAAAAGTTGTCTGAGCATCCTTTGGCAGCAAGCATTGTTGAAGCAGCAGAAAAGCAAAATCTTGAGCTACATCCTGTAGAAAATTTTGAAAGTTTCATGGGCAAAGGCGCAAAGGCGGATTGTCTCGTTTGCTATGATAGACATCACTGTATTGGCAAATTACAATTTATCATGGAAGAGCACCTTGTTCCCGATACTGTGATTGAGGCGATTAAACGCCTTCAATCTCAAGGTAAATCGGTGATTGTGGTGAGCTCAAACCAAGAAATTGAGGGGTTAATCGCATTAGAAGATGAAATTCGTGCCGATAGCGCTGCCTTTATTCAAAGCTTAAAAGAGTTAGGTGTTAAAGCTATCATGTTAACAGGGGACCATGAAATTTCTGCTAGAGCAGTTGCTGAGCAGCTAAATATCGATGATGTCAAGTATGATTTGCTTCCTGAGGATAAGGGGCTCATTATTAAAGAGTTATTGAAAAAACATTCCGTTGTGGGAATGCTTGGTGATGGCATCAATGATGGGCCAGCTTTGGCACTATCCTCGGTGGGAATATCTATGGCTGAACTGGGTAGTGACACTGCTCTTGAAGCAGCTTCAGTTGTGTTGCTGAATAATCGTTTACTTCTTATCCCTGAATTAATTCAGCTATCTCGAAAAACGATTTCCATTATTAAGTATAATACCTTTTTTGCCATTTCCGTTAAGGTTGCCATCGTCATTCTGGCTCTAATGGGATTGACAAACCTGCCCATGGCGATATTTGCGGATGTTGGTGTAACCTTGCTTGTTATCTTAAATAGTTTAAGATTAATGAAATAAAATTAGTATCCCTCCCCAAAATTTCCATATTTAAAGGCCGGTTGAAAGTTGCGTTTTGCTCTTATTTTAAGAGTAGAAGGTGCACTTAAGCCATATAAACCAATGGCACAGACGGTATGTTCCAAGAATTCTCCTATGCCATTTAAGATATTTAGTGCACCGTGAAGGGTTTGCTCGGCTCCCTCGAATTTCACTTGCTTCCACTTGGCTTGAGTCTCAGGCGAGGAGGTGTGTTTACTCATTTCATGTCCAAGAAACCCTACTCCTGCAAAAACACTGCCTGCAACCGTTTGTACAAGTCCTGCAACTACCCTGAGTGGTCCAGAAAAAATCCCAATAATAGGGAATCCCCCCGCGATGTTGAATTTTTCTTCAACGTTAGTTTGAAATTGATGAAATGACTTAATATGCATAAACCCACCCTTCTTTCGGATTAAATTTCTTGGTAATCTCTCTTGCCTAAGAAACCATATTCAAACTTGGGTTCGAAATGACGTTTTTCCCTTACATTTTGGTTAATTTGTAAAAAAATCCCCAAAAAGCCTAGGCTGTGTTCTGCGATTTCTCCAAAGCCATTCAAAATATTTAATACGCCATGGATCGCCTGCTCAGCCCCTTCTAGCTTAACGGCTTTCCAACGCTCAATGGTTTTCTCTGAGCAAGAAGAAAAAGTTGCCATCTTATGTCCAGCTGCTCCAATCGCAGTAATGATACTAGCAGCGACTGCTTGTACTGTGCCTGTCAGTATTCTTAAAGCTCCGGCTGGAATTCCGAGCAAGGGAATGGTTCCAGCAATATTAAAACCTTTTTCAATTTTAGTTTGATAATAGTGTATTTGAGATATATGCAAAATTAACCTCTTTGTTAATAATATAAATAATAATATTTTATTATTAAATTTATATTAATTCAAAAAAAATAGTTAATTTAAACAACCTTGCATGCGCAAAAGTTCTAATTGTTGTGATTCTAAATTGAGTGGGGTAACCACAGAGATCGTTCGATCATTATTGACCATTTTACTAATATTAAGGTGATGATCGGCAAGCTTGGCGACCTGAGGAAAATGGGTAATACAAATAATTTGATGGACTTGACCTAATTGTTTTAATTTTTCACCTATAAGGGCTGCTGTCGCACCCCCAATGTTGGCATCAATTTCATCAAAAACAAGAAGGGAACGATCCTCTTTACCAGCTAAAACCGTGCGGAGGGCGAGTAGGATCCTGGCGAGCTCTCCTCCACTTGCTCCGTCACGAATGGGTAAGGCGTTCTCACCCTTATTAGGTCTAATAAAAAATTCAATGCGATCTTGACCTACTGAAGTAGGTGTTTGCTTTTCCACGTGAACAGTGAATTCGGCCTCGACCATGTTGAGTTCTTCAAGGAGGTCTGTCACTCTTTTTTGGAGGGCGAGAGCAGCTTGCTTCCTTTGAGCGGAAATCCTTTCCAGGAGCTCTTGAGTGATCAATTGGATGGAATTAAGTTGAGACTTTAATTGATCGATGAAGAGATCACCATTCTCCAAATGAGCGAGTACTTGTTTCCTTTCGGCAAAGTAATGCTCAAGCTCCGAAAAGGTAGGTCCATATTTTTTGCGGATTTTAGTTATCAAGGCTAAGCGATCATTTATCCATTCCAAACGTGCAGGATCTGGCTCAATATGGCTCATATAAGAGCGCAACTGGTGGGCAACTTCTTCAAGTTCACAGATGCCCTGATTGAACCCCTGTAAAAGCTCGGACAAATGAGGATCCAATTTGACAAGACTATCTAGATTTGTTTTTTGTTTCTTAATTGGAATGAGACTAGAAAAACTTTGATAAATTTCCCTCGCCTTTTCTAATCGCTCTTCGCTGGAGGACAGTGAGGCATATTCTTCAAATAACTCTTCCTCTTCACCCTCTTTGATGTTGGCTTCTAAATATTCAGCAATTTCTATCTTACAAACTTCTAGTTCTCTTAAACGTTTGGCTTCATTGGTTTCCCAATTTTTAATCTTGTCGATTAGATCTAGCTCCTCTTTCCAAGACTGAGAAAAGGCTTGAACATAGTGTTGGCAGCCACAAAAATTATCTAAAATCTGCCTGTGAGTATCAATTGAGAAAAGGGAATGATTGGCATGTTGATCAACGACATTACAAACGAACTGACCTAACTTTTTTAGTAGGGCTAATTGAACCGGTTGATGGCAAATGAAAGCCCGGCTCTTCCCTTGTAGGGAAATTTCTCGTTTAATCGTGATGGAGTCATCTCCTTCATGATCAATACCGGCATCATTTAAAAGTAGCTTAATATCTTGCCTTGCTTGCAAGTCTAAAATGGCCTCTACTGTGGCTTTCTCACAACCGTGACGGATGAGGGAAGGGTCGTACCGACTACCAAAAAGTAATTTAATTCCTTCAAGGATAGCTGACTTTCCTGAACCCGTCTCGCCTGATAGGACATTAAAGCCATCTACGAAGGAAATCTCCATTGATTCAATAAGGATCAATGATTGAATTCTTAAAAATTTAATCATGAGAATTGCGAATTAGATTTTCGAGTGTTCCTGCACTCAATTCCATAAAATAGTAATCTTGATTCCACAAGGGAATAGAAAATACCATGTTTCGTTCAATGATATCAATAGGCGTAATTTCAATATTACTACCGCTAAAAGGATAGATGATAATTTGATCGAAAGTAAATTGACGATTTAAATTAGAGTAATCTTTTTTTTGGACAAGTACTGCTCTGTTTAAGATATCAAGGAGCTGATTTTGTTGCTCAAAATTTAACGTATAGGGTTTTTGGCGATACACAACCGCTGATCCTTTGACATTACTAGGAGCAAAGTAGAGAGCTTGCTCTGGGGCTGAAGCTGGAAAGAAATGAAGAAAAATAAGGATGAGTGCAGCTACTGCTGCAGCCAGTGACATGGCGAATATTGTACTGCTTTTCATGAGAACTTCCTTTCCTAGACAAGGCTCTAAATCCCTTTATTCTGTTGCTTTTGCTAAAATCACGTCAAGGGTTTTAAAATGTTTTTTAGCGACATTTTCCAAAGCATTTTTACCATGTTGTTGGGCAAATTTAATACCTGCAGCAATGACATGAGTTGATGCTCCTTTGGGAAGGTTAACCTGAAATTTCTCACTTAAAAGTTGCAAACCTTGGATAAAAGCATCTCTTGCTAAAATTGAAGCGGCAGCTACGACAAGATCTTCCTCGGCTCGATGTCTTTGTGTCAGATCTAAAGATATTTTTTTTCTTTTTAGTGCGTCGAGCACAACGTACTCATTGGCAAATTGATCAATAATAATTTTATGGCAATCCGTTTTAGCGACCATCGCTTCAATCACCGTTGCATGTCCCCATGCGAGTAGTCGGTTAAGATTATGAAATTGATCATAGATTTGGTTGTATTTAAGCGGATTAATTTTGACAACATGGTACGCGAAGTTTTCTCTGATTTTAGCCGCAATTTTAGTAATTGTTACATCGTTGAGTCCTTTTGAATCTTTAACGCCAAGTTCCTTTAATAACAAAATGTCTTGACCATTCGCATACACTCCTGCGATGCAGAGCGGGCCAAAAAAATCTCCTTTTCCCGATTCATCGACTCCTATTCTTGCTGTCACATCAAGATGAGCGGTTGGGTGAGAGTAGGTAAATGATTGAAGAATTTCTGGTTCAAGGTAAAACTCAATAAAAGCAGCCATTTCCTTGCCTTGTACGACAAGTTTCCCCGAAGTGTAAAGCGTACAAGAAATACCCTTTTTATTAGCGCTGAAGTGGGTGTAGGGGGGGTGGGATAGAGAAAAGCCCTGTTCTTCTAGGTCTTTGCATAGTTTATTGGCCAGGGTAGTATCAATCTGCGCTACGAAGCTAGAGGGCTTACTCATTTGATTTTCTTATTTTTTTATTCTCTTTTAGTTTATAAAGATACCATTATTGATGGATTTTTTAGGATAGGTTTTTATGAGCGAATTAATTGTAGATGACATGAGAGAGATTAGCGAAACTTTAAAGAAACGGCGTTTAGAAATGAACTTGTCTCTTAAAGAAGTTGAAAATGCGACATCCATCCGCATGAGCTATCTACAGGCTATTGAAGATGGTGATTTAAAAAAACTAATTTCCCCTGTTTATGCACAAGGATTTGTAAAACAATATGCCATTTTTTTAGGCATCGATGGGGATACCATGATTAGAGAACATCCTCAACTTTTTAACAAAAAAGAAAATCAAGAGTTTGCGTATGGAATTGGGACTTTAGAAATGCGTAACAGTCCTGGTGCGGGTGTTAAATGGGTTCCTAATTTACTGTGGATCGCTGCTTTTGTTGGTCTGTTTGGGCTTGCCTGGTACTTGGCAAAAGCTTTTGAGGTTTTATAATTTTGAGTAAATGGCTCGTTGTCTTACGTGTGTTTTTTACTGGGCTCTGCATGGGAGCCGCAGACCTCGTACCAGGGATTTCAGGGGGTACAATTGCCTTCATTATGGGAATTTATGGACCTTTAATCGAGGCCATTCGTTCGATTAATGTGAAGGCATTTAAGCAAAAAAAGATCCCTTTTCTATTCCTGACTGCACTTTTTTTGGGAATTGGATGTTCTTTGCTTGGGTTTTCTCATGTGGTGTCGGTTATGCTAAAAAACCCAACAACCAGGCCGTTGCTCTATTCTTTTTTTATAGGATTAATCCTTGCTTCTCTTCTTTTTTTGTTTCAAAAGATTAAACAATGGGATCGGAGAGGGGTACTAGCGTTAATGGGCGGAGCCTTATTTGCCTATTTCTTTAGTGGGCATCCTTTTACTCAAACTTTTGAATCTTCTTTCAGCCAGGCTTTAATTCAGCCATGGTTTATTTTTTCTGGAGCAGTGGCGATTTCCGCCATGCTATTACCGGGTATATCGGGTAGCTATCTTCTGATGGTTTTAGGGGTTTATCCTATCGCTCTAGAGGCACTGGCCGATTTCTCAACTAGCTTAAAAATCGGTCATTTTGATCTTATTGCTTTTTCAATCCTAGCTAATTTGATGATAGGAATCATTCTGGGTGGCTTGCTGTTTTCCCATGTGATTAATTGGCTTTTGGAAAAGCATCATAACTTGACCCTCTCTTTGCTGATTGGCTTTATGGTAGGAGCCTTGAGAACGGCTTGGCCTTTTTGGGAGTGGTCGCTCATCCAGCACCCTTACCGCCCTGAAAAAGGACAGATTCCTTTGCTAACAAAACCCATTTGGCCAGATCTTAGCTCTGCGCTTTTCTGGAAGGCATTAGTCATTGCTTTATTTGGATTTATTTTAGTCCTAGTTATTGACTATTTAGCAAAAAAAATATCTGTCATGCATAAAAATCCATCTTTAGAAGAAGGTGGTTACTCTAAAGGCTAATTATATTGTTAAAAGGATAACCCTCAATCCACTGCGTTTAGATCATAAAATAATTCGTTGAAAGGTCGAAGTTATCTCAATACTTGGATACCTGCAAACCTCAAATCATTAAGGATAATGAATAGATACTAAAGTTAACCCATGTGCAGGTGCACTCATCCCGGCTTTTGTGCGATCTTTATTTTTTAAGATGAGGGGGATGTCATATGAAGATAATTTTCCTAATCCAACATAAACGAGGGTGCCAACTAAATTACGCACCATCTTATAAAGAAAACGATTTCCTGTAAATACGATGGCAAGACGATTAGTTTCTAATTCTGTGATAGTTATGGAATGCAAATTTCTTATCTTACATAGATAGGTTTCATTTTTTTTTACATTGCAAAAAGCTGAAAAGTCATGCATACCGATTAAAGGCTCAGCAGCTAGCTTCATTTTTGAGATGTCCAATGGCTGAGGAACATGCCATGAATAAAATCTTTGGCGAGGATGTTGGATGGGACCTAGGCAAAGTTCGTATTGGTAGGTTTTACCAATGTTGTCTAACGTTGGATGAAAATTGGGTGTGGCATAGGAGATCTCTAGCACCCGAATATCTGATGGTAGTAAAGCATTGATGCTTAAGTGAAATTTATTTAAATCCGGCGGCATCTTTGCAGTGAAAAAATTTGCGACTTGTCCACTTGCATGTACGCCTGCGTCCGTTCTGCTAGCCGCTTGCAGGTTGATCTTATGTTGTAAAATTTGTTCTAAAGCTCTTTGTAAGGTTTCTTCAATGCTAGGGCCTAAAGATGTTCTTTGCCAACCTAAGTAGTTGGAACCATCATAAGCGAGGAGAAGACGAAGGTTATGGAAATTTTGCTTGCTCACATTGATTTAACAAATAATTGGACACCTTCTGCAAACCTTTGTATGGCCAGCAAAATTAAAATCATGCCCATTAAACGTTCGCAAGCCATTAAGCCGTTGTTACCTAAAGCCCTTTTTAAATAGGGAGAGGCGAGGAGAACGAGGGAGGCTGCCAGCCAAGCTAAAAAGATAGCACTTACCATCAAGGAAATAGAGGGAATTTCATGTGCATAGAGCATAATGGTTGCTAAAAGAGAAGGCCCTGCAACAAGCGGAATCGCAAGAGGGATAACAAAAGGCTCACCTTTAGGTAGATTGGCTCTTGGGCTATCAATGCTTGGAAATAAAATTTTAATGGCAACTAAAAACAAAATCAGGCCAGAGGAGAGACGGACAACAGTATGAGAAATTTGAAGAATATCAAAGATATACTCTCCAATCGCATTGAAGAGAAGCATAAAGGCAAGAGCAATCAGCATTTCTCTAATCACGATCCAATTTTGCCTTTTTCTGGGCAGTTCGTTCACTAAATTTAAGTAGGAAGAGACATTCCCTATAGGATCCATGATTAAAAATAGCATAAAAGCAATATTAAAAAGGGTCATTGTCTATCCTAATGTTTTTAAAAACAGGCTTAAGCCGTTTACAATCATTGACATGGAAATCATCGATAAGAGCATTCCCATCAGTTGCTCAAGAGCAATTAATCCTCTTTGACCTAAAATTCTTTGCATATAAGGAGCTGCTGCCATCACAGCTACAACACCCGCCCATGCTAAGAGAATAGCTGTGCTGATTTTAAAATCATTTGCCTCCTGGCGGGCGAAAAGCATAATCATAGTTAATACACCGGGGCCGGAAAGAAGGGGAATAGCGATCGGAACAATAAAAGGTTCTTGTTTGGGGATGTGTTGGGAGGTCGCTTCACTTTTTGGAAAAATCATGCCCAGAGCAATGACAAGGAGTAGGATACCCCCACATAACGTCATCGCAAAGTCACTTACGTGTAAAAGCCCCAGAAATTTTTCCCCTAAGTACTGGAAAAAAATCGCAATAATAAAAGAGATAATCCCTTCTCTTAGGAGAATCCTTTTTTGTTTCTCAAAATCATAATTTTTAACGAGTGCTAGAACCGTAGGAGAATTGCCTATGGGGTTCGTCACGAGAAAAAATGTAAGTGCTATTTGAAAGAGTGACACAGGAGTATCATATTTTTAGGCCAAATTTAGCAAATCAAGACTTTTTTTGCAAAGAAATTTAAGTATTGAATATTGTTGTTTTTTATTAATTAATAAAATAATTTGATTTATAAATAATTAATTTATTAAAATAATTACAATTTAATAAATTAATTTGGAGTATAAAATGTTTACACCTATAAAACTATCAATAAATCCCTATCACCCGAATCCTGACAATCCTTACGAAAAGAACGCTTATAGTGCCATAGAAATAGAAAATTCAAAAGGAAAAGTAATTTCAAAAGGTAACGTCAAAGCAAGGCTATTTTTTAGTGGGTTGGCACGAGAAAAAATGGATGATATTGGTCGTCATCTAGCCGTTGCTATTAAAGAACTCGGCTCAAAAGTTCGTCAGCAATTGGATAAAGCGCCCAAACTTGGCTTGATTCAAAGGCATTTTTATCTACCCGCCCTTGTTCAAGCGGAGGGGGAACAAGACCCAGTTTGGGTTTTGATTAATAAGTCGAGCTTCTTCAAAAGATTCAATGTAGATAAAAAAGAATTTAATCAAGAATTAAAACAAGCATCTAAAGCAGATAAAAGACAGGAATTTATTCAGAATTATATCGCACAAGCAATAGCTGCAAAGACTCAATCAACCGCATCAAATTCAATTGATGGCTAGTACTTCAAATTTCTATAAAGTGTGTATTAGGTGAGGGGGCAGCAGGTCTCCCTCTTCCTTTTAAAGGAATAAATTTTTAAACTGCATAAATAACTAATTAAACAATAACTAAAGGTATCTAAATGACGATTCATCCTATTCTCGTTTATAGCAATCCCTACACTGAGCAAAAGAAAACTGCTACACCAGTAACAAACGTTACTCGAATAATAAGTAAGGGTTTAAAAAAGTATAGGTTAAATCTTGCAGACCCTGCTTTTGTAGATCCTTCTCGAAAAGATTCCACCATTGGCAACATTGCGATTAGCCGTTTAAGTGCAAAGGCAAGTGTAGCAGACAAAGTGCCCAAGTTAAGCTGGTTCAAAAGGATTTTCTATGTCCCCCTAAAAGTGCAATACGAAGATCAAACTTTTTGGGTAGCAGCCAATAAAAGAAGCTTAAAATGGCGTTTGCAGATTGAGAAAAAAGAGCTAAATAATGCAAAGACACAGCCTGATCTTCAAGCGTTGGTTCAACAACAGATTGATATTTTTAGATAAAATAAGAAAAAAGTATGTCATGGCAACCCATCAATGATATCAAGATCCCTATTCCAAGTTTGGAGCAAAAGAGCAGGCAAAACCCATTGCTAAAAGTAAGGGTAAATATAAAACGCGCATTTATTTTTTAGAATTAGGAGTTACAATCCCCCAATTGCAAAAATCGAAATGATTTCTAAAGAGAATTAGCGATTTTTTAAAGATTGGATGTTCTTCAGGAACTATAGTTAACGAGATCGCGCAAGCTTTCCATCAACGGTAAATTTAGAGGATGGCTTGCTCCTCTCCCTTTGGAAAAAATTAAATGAAGCTGTAAAGCTAATTAATTTTAATTATTATTTTTTTTAAATCCCTTATAATAATAAATAGTTTATTGCTGAAGCACAAGAGAGGCACTTGGGTTGCCACCGGAGAAGTTGAAGATCGAAAAAGTTAAATGAGGCTAAGGCCCCAGTCATAGTTAAGCGTAAAATTACGTAATCTTATTAAGGGCAAGGGAGGAATTATGTCGTTTGAACCGATAAAGGTGCATTATGATCCCTACGGAGATATTTCTAAAGGGAGAGCCGAGCAAACTCTTAAGAACAAAGGTAAGTATAAGCATAGGATTTATTTTGCTGCTTTAAGTGGCATCTACTATAACGAGCCAACTCCACAAAGTATATATCCAAAACAAGTAACCGCCCTAACACGTTATGGCATTGCTTCCAAGCTATTATCCAAAACAAAAAGAGGTGCGGATAAGGGCTCTATCCCTAAATTAAGCTGGATCGAGCGAATGTTTTACATCCCTCTGTATGTGCAGCACGAGAATAACCCTCCTGTATGGGTGTTAGTAAATAAAAGAAGTTTAGGAAGATTTAACGGCCTAAAAGGGATTTTCAAAAATAAATTTAAGCAGTTGAAAGATTTAACGTCCAGGCAGGCTATCATCCAAAGTGAGATTACAAATAAAATTAATGAGATAGCTAATAAATCTTAGTGACTTTCTTTATATTTCTTTTCCATCCGGGGCCTCTCTTCTGCAGAGATAGCTTTTAGTAAGATGGCGCTGTGAGAGGGGAGCCTCCACCCACTATCCTGATAAGGTACAATGACACCGGGTCCGCCATATTTAGGGTCATCGCTTGACCAAATGAGCTCCCAAGACCCCTTTTTGCTTGGAGCAATCAGTGGCTCAGCAAGAGGATAATACTCAAGGTCTCTTTCCAGATTAACAAGCAAGAGGCGGTCATCCCCATCTTGCCCGAAATATCTTAGAAGAAAACAGTATTGATCGAGGACAGCGCCATCGATCTTAAAGCGATCCTGGGCAGCAACAACGGGATCCGTTTGCCTTAATTTGATGAGATCGGCGTGCAGTCGATAGATCCCACGGTGCTTTTCTCGTTCTGAGAAATCTAACTTCGATTTTTGAAAATTAATTTCAGCACTCGTATCTGGTAAAAACCGTTGTGCCTCAATGTCTCTGTAGGCAGAGGCATGACTTGGAAACTGTTCTAAAAATTTTCTTCTTCCAAGCGAAACTTGCTTTGCTAATTCCTCATTCTCATGATCAGCAAAAAACATAAAAGGTTTCGAAGAGGCAAACTCTTGACCCATGAAGAGAAGAGGGGTTTGGGGTGATAGAAGTAAGACAGCTGTTAAAGCTCGATAGAGACCTGGATCAACCAAAGTGTGAATCCGTTCCCCCCTGAGCTCGTTAGAAATTTGATCATGATTTTGCAAATAGAAAATGAAAGAGGAGGCGGGTTCATCAGTGACAATCGTTCCTCTCGATTTATTTTGCCATGAATAGGCTTGGCCTTGATAGAGATACCCTCGTTTGATCATCGAAATGAATTCCTGAGCCACGCCTCGATAATCGGTGTAGTAGGCTTCTCGTCTTCCTTTTAAAGCAACAATGGCTGAATGGTGAAAGTCATCGTTCCACGCGCCATCTAAACCATAGCCATTTTTTTCGATCGGGTGAAAGAATTTTGTGTCTTGTGGCTCATTTTCTGCAATAATGACGATTTGTTTAGGAAGGGCGACTTTGCGAACTTCTTGTGAAAGTTCGGCTAAAATATGTGGCAAGCTTTCATCGTAAATATCTTGCGAAGCATCTATTCGGAATCCGTCAACATGAAACTCGCTCACCCAATAACGGGCATTATTAATAAAAAATTCCCTGACTTCTTTGGCTCCAACATCATCAAAGTTAATAACGTCACCCCAGTCGCTGTAATACTTTTTTGAAAGATAAAAATCGCTATAAATACCGGTGTAGTTACCAACAGGACCAAAGTGGTTATATACTACATCTAAGATAATTCCCATCCCTAGTTGGTGTGCTTTATCGATAAATCTTTTAAATGCCTCGTGATCTCCATAATTATGTGAGGGTGCATAGAGGCTAGCCCCATCATACCCCTGACTCCATCGCCCGGGAAATTCAGCGATAGGCATCACTTCGATCAGAGTGGTACCTAATCTACAGAGCTCTTCGAGTTGCTGGGTAGCAGCGTCGAATGTTCCTTCTGGTGTAAAAGAACCAATATGTAATTCATAAATCACCTGGCCCTTGAGGTGGATACCCGGCCAATCCTGGTCATGCCATTCGAATGCTTTAGGGTCAACAATCATGGAGGGACCGTTCAATCCTTCAGGGAGGAATCGAGAAACGGGGTCGGGATAAAGGTCTTTGTTATCTACAAGATACTTATAGAGTGTTCCTGGAGGAAGATTATTTGCTGTTCCTATAAAATAACCTACTTCATTTTTTTTAAGCTGAAGCAGGGGCTGCTCTTGATGATGGATCTTTACTGCAATTTCTTTACATTTAGGGGCCCAAACTTTAAAAGTGACGGAATGATCATCTTGAAAATTAGCCCCTAAGTCTAATTTCCAGGGGGAAATTTTATTCAAATGGACAGCCCTGCGTTGGAGATTGATTTCGGAAGACATCAATACCGCCTTCTATTTATAGAGGATAATCAAAGCCTCTCATTGTAAGGTAGATCCCAAAGAAAAATAACACCGCGGTCATGATCCAGTAATAAGCAGTGTTTTCTAACATTTTTTGAATCAGGGTATAAGAAGGGGATATACAGCGCACCAAGCCCGAAATAATCGCTAAAAACCCAACTAAAGTGATCAACCCTCGCCAATTCCATTCATAAACAGGGTGTCCCAGAACAATAGCCAGACCAATCGCCAAACTAATTGTACCTGCGAAAAAAATCAGCTCAGGCTTCTTGTCGAGACTATTGAGAATTGGGACTAATTGTGCTCGATTAAAAAGAAAAATAAAAGAAAAGATCAGGTAATAAAGGCCTATTAACTTTGCAAGAAAAAGGGAGAGCTCCATAGGAAACTCCTTTTTGATTCTCTTAAGCCCAAAATACCAAAAAAGGTAATAAATTACACCCTAAGGGATTTTAATCTCCCTAACGCTTCCTCTACATCTTTCCTTTGGGCAAAAGCACTAAAACGAAGAAATCCTTCGCCAGCAGGTCCAAACCCGCTACCAGGAGTTGTGACAAGGTGATATCTTTCGAGCAACTCATTGAACATTTCCCAAGAATTTTTTCCTGGAAATTGGACCCAGACATAAGGTGCATGTTCTCCCCCGAAACAAGGAAGATTCAAAGCGGAAAAGGCTGCTTTTATTTTGTGCGCATTCACAAGATAGTGTTTAGTTTGATCATAAATAGCCGCCAATCCCTCAGGGGTGAGTGCTCTTAGCGCCCCCGCTTGAGCAATGTTAGAAGCGCCGTTAAAGAAGGTCGTGGTAACCCGATTCCAATCCTTATTAAGAGATTGACCATCATCATAACATAATTTTTGGGGAACTACAGACCAGCCTAATCGAACCCCTGTAAAACCCGCGATCTTTGAAAATGAATTAAGTTCAATCGCTACCTCTTCTGCCCCCTCAATCTCAAAAATGCTTTTCGGAAGAAAAGGATCTTGAATAAAGTGAGCATAAGCAGCATCAAAAACAATCACGGCTTTAATCTGTTTGGCATAAGCAACAAGTTGAGCTAGCTGCTCCTTGGTGGCCACGGCCCCCGTTGGATTATTGGGAGAACAGAAATAAATCACATCGGCTTGGAAATCCAAGGTGGGGAAAAAATTATTTTCGGGAAGGCAGCGCATATACACGATCCCGTCATAGAGCCCTTTCTCTTCGTCAAAATGACCCGTTTGACCGCAAGCAACAGATGTATCAACATAAGCAGGATAAGAAGGATCTTGAACAGCCATTTTTACCTGAGGACCGAAAAGAAGTTGGAGTCTTCCTATATCACACTTTGCGCCATCAGAAATAAAAATCTCCTCAGGGGTCAGATGTTGGTTATAAAAAACCTCTGCAATTTTCTCCCGTAAAGAATAGATCCCCTGTTCTGGGCCATATCCTTGGTATGAGTTCACATCTCCCAAATTAATCGCACCCTGTTTTAATCCTTCAACGATTGTTAATGGAATAGGTTCTGTCGTATCGCCAATACCTAAGCTAATCATTTTAGCTTGAGGATTACACACTAATACAGCTTCTTTACGTCGCGCTATTTCAGGGAACAAATAGCCAGAATGAAGCTTAGCTAAAGAGGGATTTCTTTTAACCATGATGAGTAGTTGGGATTAATGTTTGTAGTTTAGGAACATATTGGGCGATTAATTCTTTAGTTGTTGGACTAAGGTCACAAAGAGGTAGTCGACAAGGGCCTGCTGCCATTCTGCATAATTGCATTAACTTTTTGATGGGGATAGGATTCGTTTCGAAGAAAGCGAGTTTGAATAGCTCAAAAAGCTTGTAATGCCAATTCCTAGCTTCTATCCATTGTTGATGAAGGCAATGCTGTACAAGTTCGTTCATGGCGTGAGGTAGAAGATTGCTGATCACGGAAATAACCCCATGGCCTCCTAATGCCATCAAAGGAAGGGTTAAGGCATCATCACCTGAAAAAACCTTAAAATCGGGACGAATTAAGCTTGATTGATAAATCACATCCATCATTTGAGGAATATGTCCAGAAGCTTCCTTGATAGCCATGATGGATGGGCACTCCAACAACCTAACGAGGGTTTCTGTTTGTAAATTTTGTCCTGTCCTTCCTTGAATATTGTAGAGAATGAGAGGAAAGTCAAGCTCGGCAATTTCCTTAAAATGTTGATAGAGCCCTTCCTGGGTTGGTTTATTATAATAGGGAGTTACAACTAAAGCGGCATCAGCACCGAGGTCTTGCGCTTTTTTTGTTTCAATCAATGTTTTTTTTGTAGAATAACTGCCCGTACCAACAATAAGATGGGTTTTTTGTTGAACTTCCTCTACAGCTGTTTTGATGATCAGCTCTTTCTCATCTTCTTCCAGGGTAGGAACTTCGCCAGTTGTGCCTAAGATCACAATCCCTGTTACACCGCTTTCAACTTGAAAGCGAAGATTTTCTCGGAAACCATCGATATCTAAAGAATGATCTTCTAAAAAAGGGGTCACAACAGCCGTGTAGACACCTGGTTTCATAAAATGTCCTCTAAAGTATAAAAGCCTGTTTTGCCATTTAGCCATTCCGCAGCTTGAATGGCTCCCATAGCAAAGCCTTGGCGATTTTTAGCCGCATGAGTTAATGTGATCGTGTCATAGGGGGAATCAAAAATGACAGAATGGGTACCAGGATTTTCTCCGAGTCTTAGGGAACTAAAATGGAGCTCATCTTTAGCAATCTTTCCGTTTGCTTTTTCGTAACAGACTCTTTTTTTCTCTTCAAAAGAGCTCAACAGAGTAGTTACCATTGCTTTTGCCGTTCCAGAAGGGCTATCAGCTTTCTCGCTATGGTGGATTTCAAAGCCTCCAACATCATAGCCACCTTGCTTAGCAATTAGATTAGCAGCTTCTTTTAAAGTTTTTAAAAAAAGATGCACACCAATCGAAAAATTTGGAGAATAAAGAAGGCCTATTTGACAATGAGCGATAATTTTTCTGATCGCTTCCTCGTCACTTTCCCAGCCAGTGGTTCCAACCACAATATTTTTGCCCAGCGAGGCTGCTTTTTCAATATTGCTTAAAACAACGCTAGGATGGCTAAAGTCAATGGCTATTTGGGCGTCCTGGAGGGGAGAAATTAAATGCCCTTTATCCTCAGCGGCTTTGGCAATCAGCTTGCCCATTTTTCCATTACCAAATAATGCTAACTGTAGTGGAACCATATTATTCTTTAAATGGTTGATCAAATCGGTCATTTTTTGCTTCTGTTGTCCATTAAGCTGATGAATAATCATAAAGAAATCATCATTTTGTTGAAAGGCAGCCTTTGTCCAATTGGCTGATCCATTCACTAAAACCGTGTTGTCAACATGTAAAAACTTGTAATGATGAAGGCTTTTTCCTGGATTGGTATAGATGGGAATATTCGCTTTAGCTAACATTTCAGCAACTTTTTTGCTCGCACCTTTAGATGACTGGTGATCCAAAAAAACCTCGACCTGTACACCGCGTTGCTTAGCGCTAATAAGTTCTTTTGCAAAATCAAAGCGTGTGAAGGTAAACATGGCCACTTGGATCGTTTTTTTCGCCATCCTTATTAAGTCTTTAATGCGAACGGCAGCCTCTTTGTTATCAGGCAAAAACCAAAGCTCACAGGGTTGAGCACCAATGATCAAATTTTGGCAAGGGGGAAGAGCTGCCTCATAGCTTTCATCACACATGCAGGCTGCTTTTTCTAAAATGGCTGCAGCTAAATGCTTACAATGAAAGGCTGTGATCAGATTGCCTTGCTCCTCAAGTGAGTCGGTCGTGTAATTGGCCGATCCTAACCATACATTTTCTTCATCAATCACGAGCATTTTTTGATGCATTAAACCATCAGCAGCTCGTGCAATGGCATTTACTGTTGGTCCTAGTTTACGATGAACGTTAACAGAAGCTCTGGCATCATAAATCACGGTGACTTCTAACCCTTCTTCGCTCTTTTTACGTAGGACTTTGATAATATCTGGATCAGATAGGGAATAGATCATTAATGTGATCGACTTTTGGGCATTGTCAATGGCTGTTTCTAGGGTTTTTCGTAAATGATCCCCAAGGGAATTGGCGTAAAAAAGAGCTGGCTCATGAGAGGTCGGCAAAGTGGATGCTGTTTCCAGTTCACTTATCCATACAAACAAACTCATTAACAGGGTGAAGAGTAGGAAAAAAAGAGATTGTTGAGGCGAAAGTTTTTTGCGTTTTTTCTTTTTCATAGATATCCAAGTAAGGCAGATTTAAGCCCTGTATGTCTTCTTTTGACCTCATCATTTTTGACGGCCATAGCTAAGGCTCGTTTAGTGCCGACGAGAACAACGAGTTGCTTCCCTCTTGTGACACCTGTGTAAAGCAGATTTCTTTGTAATAGCTTAAAATGGGTGGTATGGACTGGCATTACAATACAAGGACATTCACTACCCTGGTATTTGTGCACTGAAATGGCATAAGCTAAAACAACTTCATCTAATTCAGCAGATTCATAGACCACCTCGTTACCATCAAAATTGACCACGATCGATTGTTCGGTAATATCAATAGCCATAATTTTACCCACATCACCGTTAAAAACTTCTTTTTGATAGTTGTTTCTAATTTGCATGACTTTATCACCAACCATGAACTTACGGCCAAATTTGATCAGTGCATTTTCTTTTGAATTTAGCTGCTGCTGAAGGATGGCATTGAGATTTTCGGTGCCTACAATCCCTTTCTTCATGGGTGCCAATACTTGAATGTCATCTAAGGGGTGAAAATGATATTTTTGAGGAAGCCTTTGAACCACCAAGGTGACAATTTCCTTTAGCACTTTTTCAACTTCTTCGGCTTCAATAAAAAAGAAATCGCTATCTTGTTTTGGAGTGATATCAGGAAAGAAGCCGCTATTAATGCGATGGGCATTAGAAATGATTTTAGAACCTTTGGCTTGTCTAAAAATTTCGGTTAGAATGGTGACGGGAATTTCATTTGAAGCAATCATCTCCTTTAAAACGTTTCCTGGTCCTACACTCGGTAACTGATAGATATCTCCGATCAAAATCACACGGGCATGAGATGGCACGGCTTTTAACAGATGATACATTAAATAGGTATCAATCATGCTAGCTTCATCGATGATGATCAAATCACAATCCAAAGGATTGTCGGAACTGCGTTTAAACCCTCTTTTTTTGAAATCAAACTCAAGAAGGCTGTGAATGGTTTTAGCTGTTTGGCCAGTGATTTCACTCATGCGCTTAGCTGCTCTTCCTGTCGGAGCGGCTAATAAGATTTTAGAGGAAAGTTTACTTGAAATTCGCAAGATGGCCTTAGTAATCGTGCTTTTTCCTGTGCCAGGCCCACCTGTGATAATTTGGAATTTTTCGCTTAAGCCCTGCTTAACAGCGAGGATTTGTTGTTCTGCGAGAGTAATGCTTAATTGCTCTTGCACCCAGCCGATTGCTTTATCAAGTTGTATTTCTCTTAAAGAGGTGTTGCTATGCTTTAAACGTTTGATCTCTTTAGCAATGCCTGTTTCTGCTGAAAATAAGGCTTTAATCCATATAAAAGAGATAAGATTAGCTTCATAAACAAGATTAAAAATTTCGATGCAATTTGCTTCTTTTAAAAAACTTATCCTTTGATGGATCATGCTTGAAGGTACTTCCAAGAGCTTCTCCGCTACTTGCAAAAACTCTTCAAGGGGGTAGCAGACATGTCCATCGTTAGCAAGCTCAGAAAGCACAAACTCAATCCCTGCATCGATTCGAACAACAGAATCTTTTAAAATATTTAATTTGCTAGCTAATGTATCTGCCGTCTTAAAGCCTATGCCAAAAATATCTTTGGCAAGGCGGAATGGGTTTTCTGTCACATTTTTGATGCTATCTTTTTGATAAACTTTATAAATTTTTTGGGCGAATGCAGGGCTCACCCCATGACCTTGTAAGAAGACCATCACATCTCGAATGGTTTTTTGATCTGTCCAGCATGAAATAATTTTCTCGACTCGTTTTTTGCCAAGACCTTCAACTTCTAGCAGTTTGTCTGGACAGGTATCAATGACATGCAAGGTGTCTAAACCAAAATGGCTTACGATTTTATCGGCATAAACAGGGCCGATTCCTTTCACAAGGCCAGAACCTAAGTATTTCTTAATGCCAAGAAGGTTAGCAGGTGCTTCTATGGAGTATTGTTGTACTTCAAATTGTTGACCATGAATAAGATGCTGTTTCCACCCTCCTTGGCAACGAACAGTCATGCCAGGAGTGATCAAGGGAAGAAAGCCAACAATGCAAACAAGATCACTTCTTGGCCCTATCTGCATTTTGGCAATCGTATAACCATTTTCTTCATTTTGAAAGGTGATGCGCTCGATAATCCCTAAGACCTGTTCCATAAATGCAAAGCCTGCTAATGTGAAATTAGCCAAGTGTCAGTTTTTGTAAGTTATTAAAGATGAAAATCTTGAGATTGCCACACTCCTTCACGCACAACGCTATCGCGGCAACTATCCAAGAATATTAACTAAATTGCGGTTAATTCACAGGAGAAATTTTTATGAAGCTTCCCTTGAAGTCCTTTTTATGTGGAATAATTGCTCTTAACGCATATGTCATTGCTCAGGAAGAAGTAACAGAAGAAAGTATTGATGAAGAGTGCTATAATGAGCAATATTACCGGGACGAATGGAATCGTCCAAAACAATATATTTTTAGATTAGTCCCTTATAATCCCAAGGAAGAAGAGACTCGTGAAAAACGAGAGGAATCTAACTGGCCCGGTAAGCGTGATTTTTCATTATTTAATAGGTTAACGCAATAAATGCCCATCTATACGAGAGAAAGTTTAGAAAATTTAAGAAAGAAAATAGATCTAGTTGATGTATTAGAGGCTAACATTGAATTAAAAAGATCGGGGGCATCTTACAAAGGACTTTGCCCTTTTCATGATGAAAAAACCCCCTCTTTTATGATTCAAAAAGGGGACTCTCATTATCATTGCTTTGGTTGCGGGGCTCATGGAGATGCTATTCATTTTTTGATGAATTATCAAAGAATGAACTTTACGCAAGCTATTGAATATCTGGCCTCTAAGTTTCAAGTTCATTTGGAGATAGCCGATGCTCCTCAAGAAGCCAAGGGGCCATCTCGAACTAAAATTAAAGAAGCTTTGGAGCAGGCATCCCGACTTTTTCATTATTCATTACTTCATCTAGATGAGGGAAGGGCAGCTCTTCGATATCTTTATGAGAGAGGTTTTACTTTAGATTTTATTAAAGCCTTCGAAATTGGGTTTTCTTCTGCGGATCCTAAAATTTTCCAAGCTTTCTTTAAGTCTTTTTCCGAAGAGATTTTGCTCGCTGCCGGTCTTATCAATCAAGGAAGCCGTCCTTTTTTTTCTGACCGTATCATGTTCCCAATACGAGATCTGATGGGAGCTGTCATTGGTTTTTCAGGAAGAAAATATAAAGAAGAGACCTTTGGTGGCAAGTACATTAATACTAAAGAGACAACTGTATTTAAAAAATCTAAGGTTTTGTTTGGACTGAATTATAGCCGTCGACGGATCGCGAAAGAACGTCAAGCACTTGTCGTTGAAGGGCAAGTCGACGCTTTAAGATTGATCCACCAAGGTTTTGACTACACAGTTGCAGGTCAGGGGACAGCCTTTGGAGAAGAGCACGTCCAGGAGCTCTTACAACTGGGTCCTCAGTTAATTTATCTCGCTCTTGATTCCGATCAAGCAGGGGAAGCAGCGACGATTAAAATTGGAGATTTATTTCAAAAACAAGGGATCGAGGTTCGTATCATTGAAATGCCAGTAGGCTATGATCCTGACCTCTTTCTTCGTCAAAAAGGACCCGAGGAATTTCAACAGCTCATGAAAAACAGCGAAGATTATTTAACATTTCTGGTTAGAATTCGGTCTCGCTCTTATAACTTACAATCGCCAGCGAGTAAAAATGAATTGATCACAGAAATGGTGAAGCAGATTCGCGCTTGGGACCAACCCTTAATGGTCCATGAAAGTTTAAAAAAGCTTGCTCATCTGACACAAACACCAGAAGAAATGATTGGCATCAAAGACCAGCAAATGCCCAATCTATATATTAAACGCTCTGGAACTGTCGGCCAAGTGGAAGTTGACCCTAATCGCATTTTGGAAGTTGACTTATTGCGTTGGCTCCTCATCATGGATAATTCAAAGTTCAAAGAAATAGCCGCTAAAAATCTGACGCCTGAATCATTCCAGGTGCCACAATGCCGTAAAATTTTTGAAGTGTATTTAAAAACTCCAAATAATCCCTCTCTCTTAAACTTAGCTCTTGAACTAGAAGAAGGAGAGGCGGAGGCTTTTCTGAATGAAATAGCAAATAAAAAAGTTAATCGAGAAAAAGCAGAAGCCCAATTTATAGAAACAATTCAATGCTTATTAGATCGCAATTGGATGACTCAAAGAGAGATGATCAAAACTCAAATTCAAAGCGGTCAGCTAGATGAGGATCGTGTACTTGAGCTCGTTAAGCAGTTTGATAAGATAAAAAGCTCACCACCGAAAATGCGACTAGATGAAATGAGTCACCCTCTTAAAGAGGGGGACCAATGGCTTAATTAAGAATCGAAGCCAGTGACATTTTATCTTGTGTTTGCTCTGCGGCTGGTAGAGAAGCTGGTTGCTCAACTGTTATCAAGAAAGAAATATCTATTTTGCAAATGGCTGGAGATAATGACGTTGTTTGTTGTGGTTGAGCACGAATCAGTTTCCTTTTAGATCTATATTTTATTTGCTGTTGTAGATGTTGTTCTGCTCGGTCATGTTTATCTTCAATACTTTTTTTTAGCTCAACGAATAGTTCTTGAAATTGAGGATAATGTTCAATAGCATCGCTTAACATTAAAATACTCTTCTGAGTATTCTCAATAAAATCCTTAATAAGTTTTTTTTTGCCTGGCAGTGTACGTCTATGATATCCATGCGGATAGTAAATAACGATTTTATTTGTGTTTGTATCAAAGCTTAGTTTTGCTTTAAGCATTTTTGAGTAGCATTCTACTAGTGTATACTGACGCCATTGCGATTTAATATTAAGCCCTTGGCCAATAGATTTCTTAGAAATGAACTTTAATTCTGATTCAGAATTTTGTCGTTGGCGTTTTTTTGTTTTCTCTGATGAAGGTGTAAGTGTGTGTTTTCTTGCTTCTTCTAGCTGACTGATTTCTGTTGGATCAAAAGTAAATATCGGGTGAGATTTTTCTTCGTCTTGAATAATAGTTGTAGTTGGTTGAGTTTGAGTTGTGGATGTGGAAAGAGTTGGTTGGAGATGGTGCTGGCTATAAGAGCTAAGAAAAGCGGATAAATTTTCCATTGTCTCCCTAGAGTCTGTCAATGGCCGAGGAGGTTGTCTGACATCGCTAAAATGATTAGATGTTGGTTGAATGGGGAATCTATAGATTTTTGATGCGAGTTGTTGGCGAAGATAGTCATCCTTTTCGCGAATATTAAAAAGTTCTTGGTGTAACTGTGAATGAGGATTTAATTGTAAGATGACTTGGGTCAGATTACTAATACATTCCTCTAATTGAGTGAGATGTTCCCTATCCATCTGTTCGATCGTTTGGGGATGATTGTGAGCACAATGCCGCCCGTTTAAATGAACTTCTGGTCTATCTTGATCCCACAGTTGTTCTATTCTAGAAGGCTGGTAAGATGGAGAAGGAAGATGGCTATGGCTAGTACTAACATGTGTAGAGGTCATCATTTTTCCTTTTTTATTATTCGGTTTGTTTTTTGCGCTTTCATGCTTGCTAAGATCCTCCTTTGCAAGCTTTAAAAGTGCTTTTCTAAGATAATAGTCATGACTCGCTAGTCGTTTTTCTTGGTAACTTTGTGATTTTCTTAAAAAGGCATGTGAGCTATCAGTCTTTGGCCAATGGACATAATAGTTACAATCGCCATGGCCAGGATGAATAACAGCGGTTATGTAATTGCTATAAGTATATTTTTTTATGGCTAGGTTTTTGTATAGTGTTGATTCAGTTGAATTTAGGTGTAAAATTTGAGTTGCGTTGGCTAACTCTTGTTCAATCAATTCAATAAGATGGCTTAAATTTTTGGAGGTTGAATTGGTAGAATAAAGGGATAAACTCTCGCACCTCGATTCTTCTGTTGGCTTTCCTATAGCATCAACAATTTCATTCGCTTGCACCCATATAGGTATGGATGCATCAAGGGCAAGTTTGAGTTTTGCTAAAAAACTTGCATTTGAAGCCTGTCCTCGCATCATTTTGTGTTGGATTCTATTCTCGCCTGATAAGAAAAACGTTCGCTGATTAGGGAATGGCAAATTCATTAAGGGTAGATGAAAGGGTATTGACTTAGGATAAAATCTCAATATAAATTAGTGTCGATCTTAGGGTCATATGAATCATATTAGAAGATCTGTTTCTAGGACCTCTGTTACTTTGAATATGAATAATAGGAGTATTTAATTCTGCAGGAGCGAGAGGCAGAAATGGATCGTACTGATTCCATTCTTCTTTGATGGCTCTTTGTTCAAGGCATCGAACATAAGAATAACTATTTTTGTGTTGATTCATAAATAATTCTTCTTAATTTTAGAAATTGGTAAATTTTATTGATGTTTTATTAAAAAGTCTACGAAAAAATTAAGGGTGTCAAAGGTGAAATAGCCCTTCTAAAAAGAGAAGAATGTTAATTTTTTTTTAATTCTGAGATAGTAATCGATTAATTATTGTTCTTCTGTTTTGACAATTAATTGATCCTGTATTCTGAGATCTCTTTGTAGAGCTGTTTCTAAAAGAGAGTAGGAAATCGTATTAGAAGCAACCTGTGTTTGTAAATATAAGATGCCTTTCACACAGTCATTAATACGTGCCGATTGGGTATGAGAATTTTTAGGATGGCAATGGTGAAAAACGACACTTCCAGGGCCATATTTAAGCTCAGGTTCAGCAGTAGCATTCAAACGATCCCAAACTTCACGAGCCATAGTATTATTAGTTCTCTGCACATCAACTGTTACGGTTCTATTTTTATAGCTAATATTAACCGTTCCTGTAAATGACTTTGGTACTGTTAAACTGAGATTATCTTCGCTTAGTGAAAGCAAAATATGCTTATGGCAAGGATGCATCATATTCTCCATATAAAGATGCATTAGAATACAGTATAACACTAAATAAAATCAATTTGTTAACTAATTTCAAATTTTATTTTACTAAGTGATTATATAATATAAGCTGGCTCAACCAGCATTCAATAAACAGCTTAACGACATTTTATTAGCTTGTGATGAATCGTTTATGGACCGTATCCAACCTCGTTCTCTTAGAATTAAATCAATTTGTTGGAGTAGGTCCACATCTGGCTGGATTAAGTAATCGACTATTTCTTGTGCTAATTCGTATTTCAAAGCCTCTTTCTCCAATTTAGTCTTACACTTCTCTATTTTGTCTGCCAGATCTTTAAGATATGGAGTGTCAAGCCTTGAGAGTTTTCCATGGCTAAACTCGCCGTGATTATGAGTAGAGATAAGAATTTGATTATCTTTGAGAGCCAAAGATCCAGCTTTAGAGCGTCCATTAAATTTAATTGTTATCGAATAGTCAGCAACGATGGTAGCTTTATGGCTGGATCGCCATTTTTTTAATAGGGGCGAACTTTGTTTAATTGCATTTAAAGCAGCTAAATCCACTTTTCGCTTTTTTTTCTCTTGAATTTCCTCACTCGAAAAAGATTGTTTAGAGGGCTCTTGAAGACCTCTTTCAGAAAGCTGATGGCAAACCTTTGTTAATCCTGGGCTCATTCGTATGCCAAGCTGATCGATGAGGTCAAAATCTTTTTTCAATATCTGTGTAAGTTGTTGGGAAATTTCCGAGTTGGGTTTAAACTCCTGAATTGTTCTAACCAATGAAGTTATACAGTGTTGTAGTTGAAGATGATCGGAAGGAAAAAATTCATCTAAGTTCTTAGGATGGCTATGTGTACAGGCTAATCCTTGGTTTGAAAATCGAACAGAACATGGCCATTGACGATTCCAGATTTCCGTTACCTTTTCTTCTGTCTGGTAAGTAGTATGATTAGAGGCGTGGTAGCTTGTGCCTAAACCTGTAAGAGGTTCCTCATTTTGACGTGTGAATGGTGATTGAGAGATTGTGCTCATGCGTTCCTGGTATAATGGATTTAAAGCTAAATGGATAATTTCTAATCTTTTTGCGAGTATCTGAAAAAATGGACATCAATATTTTTTTTGATGATGAAAAATGCGTTTTAGCAAGGTTTGATCATCACTAAGAACTTTACAAAGGATTTCTCGAGGAATAGCTATTTCTTTCGCCATTTCCAAAATATTGTGATGACACTCTGTGATGCGATAGAGCAAGTTATCAAGCCCTACTAAAGGGGGGGAGCAAGTGGCAAAAAGGCCGTGGAAATGCCTGATAGCAATGACTTGGCCTTCGATTGAAATTGCGCTTTCTGTGTTTCTGGATCTCCCTTCAAATGTTTCATTGATTGTATAGCCTTGATAATGCCAAATTCTTTGCTTAAGCTCTCTCCTTTTAGTTGTATTTTTTTTAGGTTCGTCCTGCACTGGAGAGTTTGGAAAAAGAGGTTGTTCCATTGGTTCCGTTTGCGGCATCGATTGAAGAAGTAAGCCATGCTTATTCAAAATATTTTGAATTGTGATTTGTATATTCTCACGTTCAATCGTTGACGGATAATTTGAGGGAAGGGAGTGTAAATGCAGATACCACATTCGCAAATAGCTAGCTTGCCTAGATGCCTCTTCGGGATTGGATACATATTTTAAGTACATCTCTAGCCTATTGACGATTGAAGACCAAACTTGTTCATGAAGATTGCTCATAGGATGAGAAGACAAAGCCTCACAGGCTACTTTCTGTACTTGTGAATGATTGTCAGTACCGTCAGCTGTTAAATAAATAGGATAAAAATACGGGTGTGTAGGCTCCAAAGGATAAGGAGACGTGAAGTTCAAAGAAGGTTCCATCTGTGACCAATTTTATTTAATTTATGATATAGTTAACTGCTTTTATCATTTTCAACAGCGTTTTTTTCGCTTGTGCCTTTTTTGTCAATAAGCTCCTCAATTACTGTGAGCCGTTCATTTTCTTTTTTTAAAAGAAAATCTTTAACTTCTTTTGGAAGGGTTGTGTCATTTTTAATTTGTGCGATACAGTCCTCTATCAACGTTCGAGATAGTTGTAATTTATCTAAAGTAAAACTTTTAATGTAATGGGGATCCCCGCTATGACCATGGGTGGCTCGATAGTAATGTCCTTCTTTTTCAACAATTTTCTTTTTTCTAGAGCCACCAATAAAGCGTTCTTCCACGAGGTAGCCTCCGGAAATTTTTTTAACTGCTGGTTTTTTTAAAGTGAAGACCTCTTTTCTTTTTTTAGGTGTAGGCTCTCCGGAAGTGGAGGATGTTGGTTGTATTAGCTGTTTTTCTGCAGCATCCAGCATACAAAGCTCAAGAAGTTGTTTATGAATGTCTTCTGGTTCTTTACGCTTTCTTCCTAAAGGCATCGCAGATGGGGGCCCGGCAGGAGGCTCAGGTGGTGGAGGCAGGCTACCTTGCGAAATACCTAAGGCTTTTTCATATGTAGAAATCAATTGCCAATGTTCATTGTTACGCCACTGTTTAGGAATAGTTGTTAGAAGAAAGTAGTGATGTTGCATGACAGGTGTTAATGAATGGGCTTCTTCAGTATTCAGTTTTTTTAATAATTGTAAGTTAAAGGCGGCGCATACTCTAATTGCCTCTAATTCGCTGGAATTTTTATCAGAATGGCAATGCAAATAATGCGGGTGTCCCGTTTTGAGGACGAATTTAGGTTCAGAAGAGCCCCATGATTGTTCAATGCAGCTGTGATGTTTCGGGTCAGTGGGTTGTGTAGGTAAATACATAATGGTCCATCTCTTAAATTACAAAAAATTTTGAAAATTATATTAATTAAAATAAAAAAAGAATAGCATTTATCTTTATAATGAATTTTTTTAGAAATAACTTTGCGACTAGATGGAAGGAAAGTTTTTGAATATTAAGGATGTTCAACTATCTTTGTTAACAAAGACAGTTGAACAAAGGTAGCGCTCAATTATCCTTGGATTTTGCTAAAATCGAGCAATTCTCCAAAAAGATTAAAGACTTTTTGCAATAAGGCAAGACGGTTATTTCTTAATTGTAGGTTGTCATCTAAAATTTTTACTTCATCAAAGAGATTGGCTAAGGGCTTTTGTAAGCCAGCGATAGTTGCATAGGCTTTATTATAATTTGCTTCGCTAAGGGCAAGATGAAATTCTTGCTCGGCTCCTTGTAAAGCCTGCTCTAAGCTAATTTCTGCCTTTTCGCTGAGGAGAGCCTGCGAAAAGTGCTTGGTTTCTTGCCCATTCAATTGCCCTTTGGCTCTCTTATAAACTTCAAAAAGCGGCGTGAATAGAAGGCCGGCTTTCCTGAAGTCGTGCAGAGCCTTCACACGACAGAAGGTATCATAGATGTCATTAAACCCAGACGAAAGGCTTGCTTCAATTTCATCTTTGCTCACACTATAGTCTAAAAAAACCGTGCGTACACGATTAGCGATAAAATGCTCAAGGTCGTTTAAAACTTCTTGTTCTTTTTTTAGAGTATCCTTGGGAAAGTGGTGATAACAGGCGCTTAAAACTTCCTTAAGCGGTAAGCGAATATGATGATGAATCAATATCTTAATTAGCCCTAATACTTGTCTACGCAAAGCGTAAGGATCACTCGAAGAAGTTGGTTTTAAATCTAATCCAAAACAACTTAATAAGTTATCAATCTTATCAGCTAAGCTTAGTAAAATACCCGTCCCTGTTTCTGGGAGGGGAGCATTTTCGCCACGAGGCATCCATTGTTCATCGATGGCTTGGGCAACATCTTTATCTTCCTGCTTGCCAAGAGCATAGATCTTACCCATGACACCCTGTAACTCTGGAAATTCATAAACCATGCTAGAGGCTAAATCCATTTTGCTTAAGATGGCCGCTCGTTTGGCTTTGGATAATTGTGTGCCTGGTAAATAAGGCTGTAGAACTTCGACATGCTTTTCAATTCTTAGGACCTTATCATACATGCTGCCTAGGCCTTTTAGATAGGTGATCGCTTTTAGCTTATGGTTAAACTGCTCAAAGGATGTTTTTAAATCTTGTTCATAAAGAAAAGAGCCATCTTTCAAACGCGCAGAAAGTACTTTTTGATTACCAGCACGAATTAAATCACTGGGATGGTTATTGGCTGTAATGATGAATTGGTTAATCAACTCGCCTGATTGACTTGCTACAGGGAAGTATTTCTGGTGCTCAACCATCTCAGAAACTAAGACTTCTTTTGGCACTTTTAAAAATGAAGCATCGTAAGAAGCGGAGGTGAGCTGAGGCCATTCAACGAGATGTAAAACCTGAGGAATCACTTTTTCTTTTTCGATAGCTATGCCATTGACCGTGTTCTCAATCTCACTTAACTGTTTTAAAATACTTGCTTTGCGCTCTTCAACATCGACTAATACATAATGCTGACGCAAAAGGTTGAGATAATCCTGGGCTTTCGAAATGGTAAACGAACGGTTGTCTAGTTGGCGATGTCCTTGAGAAACATTATTAGCTACAATTGTTCCAAGTTGAAATGGTAATGTAGCATCATCAATCATCGAAACAATCCATTTAATAGGACGTGCAAAAGCGATATCTAGGTTGCCCCAGTGCATTTTTTTAGGAAAATCGATGGATAAAATTAAACTAGCTAACCTTTCTCTTAAAATCTCTGCTGTGGCCCGGCCTGGTACGGAGATCTTAGCAAAGAGATACTCTACATTTTTAATCGAACGAATCTCAACTTCAGAAGCTTGGCCCCTTTTAATTTCTTCCAACGATAACATTGGTAGGTTAAGCGATGAGAAAAAACCTTTTCCAGCTTGTTTTAGATGACCCGCCTCATCGAAGGCAGCACTAACTTGAGGTCCTCTTTTTTCTATTTTTTGTTCTGCCTTTTGTAAAGATAGCCCTTCAACGAGAGCACTTATTCTTCTTGGTGTCCCGAAGGTTTTGATATTTTTATAATTAATGCCTTCACTGGAGAAAAGATGTTTAAGGCCTTCGCTTAAGCCGTTCGTACCGATTGTCACAAAGCTTGCTGGCAGTTCTTCTACGCCTATTTCTAAAAGAAAATCACCTGTAGCATCTTCCTTGGCTTGCAGTAGAGATGAAGGGGTCGCTGGGAGGGGTTGTTCTTTCTCTGGAGCAGATTGAAAACGATTTAACAAAGGATAATGTTGGCTCTCTCTGCTAGCAACATAGCTTTGTGCAATCATTTGTGCCAAATTACGGATACGACCAATGTACCCTGTCCTTTCAGTGACAGAAATTGCCCCGCGGGCATCTAGCATATTAAAAGCGTGAGATGCTTTCATGACAAAGTCATAAGCGGGTAGAGGGAGATTTTTTTTCATTAGGCTTTTTGCTTCTGCTTCATAATCATCAAAATGCTTTAACCACATTTGAGTATTAGCCTCTTCGAAATTGTAATGGCTCCATTCGATTTCGTTGTGATGATAAATATCTCCGTAGGTTAAATCTTGGCTCCATTTTAAATCGAAGGTGCTATTGACGCCTTGAAGATAAGTAGCTAATCTTTCAATTCCGTATGTAATTTCTCCAGTGACAGGCTTTAAGTCAATACCGCCAACAGCCTGAAAGTAGGTAAACTGGGTGACTTCCATTCCATCCATCCAAACTTCCCACCCAAGTCCCCAAGCACCTAGGGTTGGAGCTTCCCAATCATCGTGGACAAAACGAATATCATGTTTGCTAAGATCAAAGCCGATTGCTTCTAAGGATTGTAGATAAAGATCCTGGATGTTCTCGGGGGAGGGTTTTAAAATGACCTGATATTGAAAATAATGCTGAAAACGAACAGGGTTTTCTCCATATCGGCCGTCGGTAGGGCGTCGACTTGGTTCGATATAAGCTGCCTTGTAAGGTTCAGGGCCTAAGCAACGTAAAAATGTAGCAGGATTGAAAGTCCCGGCTCCTACCTCTAAATCATAGCCTTGGTGAATAATGCAGCCTTGTTTTTCCCAAAAGTAGGATAAATTACGCAGGATTTCTTGAAACGTTAACATAGTGTACCTTTTAAATTTCGCTCATTTGAATGCTTTATAGTCTGACAAAAATCATTTCTTTGCTACAACAGCTATAAGACCCTAAATCTTTCACTCAAAGATTTAAAAACAGAGGGATTTGGTATAAAAAGCATAGCGAAAAGCAAGTTTTTTAAGGAAGCATATGTCTGCATTTAATTTTCTCTTGAATGCTAAAGAAGAATTTTATCCAGAAAGCGACTATCCGAAAGTATCGATTATTCTACCAACTTATAATAACGCACATACAATTAGAACGACTTTAAATAGCCTGCTTATGCAGCATTATCCCTCTTTTGAAATACTTGTGATTGATGCTGGATCTAAGGATAGGACGCTGGAAATAGTAAAAAGCTATCGCCATAAATTAATTCGAATTTTTGCTGTTAGCAGTTTTAGTCGTTATGAGATGCTTAACAAAGGGATTTCTTTATCTAGTGGAAGTTATATTAATTTTGTTTTTCCAGGTGATTATTATATTTCCAAAGAAAATTTACACTTAATGATGGGGTTAGCAATTCAAGAAAATTTTCCTGACCTTGTGTACTGTGGATGCTTGATTCGAGATGGGAAATCAGAGGCAAAATTGCTCTATCGTCCACTTTCGATATCTATTTTAAAAAATGGCCAGCAGCCTACTAATCTGCAGTCATGCTGGTTTAAGGCTTCGCTGTTTCGGCAGATTGGCAAATTTGATACGAATTTACAGTTAAGAGGCGGTTTTGATCTCTTTTGTCGATTTATTCTTCAGGGAAGGATGGTTCATTTTCGCTCGATCAATAGAATTTTACTTGATTATGATCTTCAGGGTGTGACACGGAAAATGATTGTCCAACATTTTAAAGAGACGATGAAGGTTTTGTTACGCCATTTTGGATTAAAAACGGCAGTGATGTGGTTGTTTCGTCAAAAAGATGTGCAGCGCTATTTAAAAAGTTTGTGGAGAAGTGTGAAAGTGGCTTTTCTTGGACGATCTTGAAGGTTACTTGTGTGACACATTGTATCACACAAGTTTAAAAACTTAGACGAGGTCTTTGTTTTTATTTTTTTTGCCACAACCGCAGTCAGCCAAAGAAGTTTCTTCTTTAGACTCTTCTGCGCTGCACAGAGTATTTTCTTCTTTAGGCTCTTCTGAGCTGCAAAGAGTGCTTTCTTCTTTAGGCTCTTCTGCGCTGCAAAGAGTGCTTTCTTCCTTAGGCTCATCGGCGTTGCAAAGAGTATTTTCTTCTTTAGGCTCTTCTGAGCTGCAGAGAGTGCTTTCTTCCTTAGGCTCTTCTGAGCTGCAGAGAGTGCTTTCTTCCTTAGGCTCTTCTGTGCTGCAAAGAGTGTTTTCTTCTTTTTTGTCTTTGCCACATCCACAGTTTGCTAATTGTTCATCCTTTTTCTCTTCATTTTGTGCTAAATGAATTTCTTGGTCTTTGGAGGCTTCTTCAATGCCATAACCATTAGCTGTTAAAGTAAGAGCCATCAATGTAGTTGCAAATATCCTTTTAAGCATGTTTTTTTCTCCATTTGTGCATATGTGGATATGTTAATTTTGATGAAAAGCATGTTTATGTCAAAGAATAAAGTTATTAATTATCGATAATTGAAATGTTTTCTTTTGATTTTAAGTAAATAAAAAATTTTAATCATTTGTTATATTGAATAAGATATTTTTTTGTAAGCAGTTAGTTTTAAGAGAATAATGAATTTTTTTGGAAACAGTGCTAAATGAAGGAGGGGTTTAAAAAAGAACATGTGTTTAATTTTAAGGTGCCATTAAACTTCTTGGCAAATTGATCATAAAATTGAGGGGTTTAATGTGAATTGCAATGAATCCTAACAGAATAATCTACTAACTTTTATTTATTACTTATATTCGTTAAGTAAAATATAGAGTTGAATTTAAGATGTTGGAGACGTATAAGAAACCCTTTGCCCAGGAGGCGAAATGTCGCTCCACCTATCGAGCCGGCTGATAGGCTTCCGCACCTTTGCATCTGATTTAAGTTTGTTGTGTCTTTTTTTTTAAAGTTATCTCTAAAGGTTTGTTTGTATTATAATAATAATTAAATAACCACTTTTGATTGGGAGGGTTATGCAAACTAAATTGGTAGCTCAGGTTCCTAGTGATAAGCAATTAGTTCAGAGGCTGGGAGTGCCGCAACAAATTACTAGGAGTGGACGAAACTACGTATATATAGGGCAGCAGTCCGAAACGGTTAGCCGTAGGCAAAGAGCTGGGATTGCTATTCGAGCTTTTATTAAAACCATCCCTTTTGGAATTGGGCTTTTCTTTAAATCAACGAGGGAAGATTGGAAAGCGGTTTTTACCGGGAAAAAAATAGTTGCTTACTATCAAGAAGAATCCCCTGCATTAAACGTATTTAAACAGACCATCCGAGCTGATCAACCCACGCAAAAACAAGCAAGTCAATCCTCACCTTCCGTAGGTGAGTCTATGCCAAAAAATGAAGAGGCAGGAAGTGCTCAATACATTGAAGGGAAAAAATTGTATAACGAAGCGAATAGGCTCCGGGAACGTGGGGCTGCGCTTTTTAAAAGTGCTGAGGAGCATCTCAAGGAAGCCGCTGATTTAGGGCATGCAGAGGCGCAATATATTTTGGCGAAAATATACGAGGGAGGGTATGGAGAAGTAGAGAAAAATCAGCCTCTCGCTTTTCAGCTTTATCAGAAGTCTGCTGAGAAAGGTTATCCTAAAGCTGAGAGGGCTCTCGGGAGGATATACTCCACTATTTATGCTGACTCTTACGGGGTGAATCGAGATGTTAAAGAGGCTTTTAAATGGTATAAAAAAGCAGCGGATCAAGGTGATACTTGGTCTTTGTTAAGTGTAGGCAATTGTTACGCAAACGGACAAGGCGTTGAAAAAGACACCCAGAAAGCGATTAAATACTACAATCAAACGCTTGAGAGTCCCAAAGGAAGCCGATTTGAATTAGAAATCAACCAAGCGTTTGAAAATATATATTCTCAGCCTAAATAAATAGTATCATTTAGCGGTAAATCAAGGCTATAACGTAAGCACGCATCGTATTGGTTGGTGCTATGGAGAGGGGAAGCGCTGAAATATTACCAACTGGCAGATCAATATGGATATAAAAAAGCTCGTGATGCGATTGCAGAAATGCAATCTTCCTAAAACATGTTTCACCTATTTGAAGAGGGCTTAATCCTAGGTCCTTCAATCTTTTAATTTACTCTCTAAACTGCCTGATATTAAGAATTTCATTAATTTTTTTAATAATAAAGAAAGGGAGCGTTAAGAATTACTTAAATGTGATATAGTATCTTATGTCAGAATTTTAATTCATGTTGAAGGAAGGGTATGCGTAGTTTTTGTGAATTGTCTCTTGATGAACTAAAGAGCTGGTTGAAAACCGCTGAGGAAAAAGAATTTCATGCTCGCCAAATTTTTGAATGGGTTTATCAAAAAGGAGTCATTTCCTGGGAAGAGATGACAAACCTAAGCAAAAATCTTCGGGGAAAGCTCATTAGCGCCTTCCGTTTACCTTCTTTAAAGTGTGTAAAGGTCACCGAATCAAATGATCTCGAAACCTATAAATTTCTGTGGCAGCTCTATGATGGCAATTTAGTTGAATCTGTTCTGATCTGTTCGGGTGATCGGCGCACGGTTTGTGTTTCTTCACAAGTTGGATGCCCTGCTAAGTGCGCTTTTTGTGCCTCTGGAAAACAAGGATTCCTTCGCAATTTAAGCTCCGCAGAAATTGTTGAGCAAATCGTTCAAATTAACTCCTGGTTAAAAAAGAAAGAGGAACGTGTCAGTCACATTGTGTATATGGGCATGGGTGAACCGTTAAAAAATTACACAGCCGTTGTTGAATCGATTAGAAAAATTTGCCATCCTGATATGATCAATCTTTCACAAAGACGCATTACAGTTTCAACGGTAGGGATTGTTGATGGTATTAAGCAGCTAGCAAACGAAGAATTGAAAGTCAATTTAGTGCTTTCCTTACATGCTCCTAATCAACATATTCGACAAAAGATCATTCCTTATGCGAGAAAGTATCCTTTACAGGACATTTTAGATGCAATGGATGAATATGCGGCTAAAACGAAGCGAGACATCACATTTGAATACACACTCTTAGCAGGTATTAATGATCATCCTGATCATGCGATGGAGCTTGGACACATGCTGAAAGGAAAGCAATGCACGGTCAACTTAATCCCTTATAACCCTGTAGTCGGATTAAGGTTAAAAAGACCTGATAAAAAAGTGATCAAGGATTTTCGCAGTGTTCTATATGGCTTGAAGATTGTCAACACTTGCCGTTATACGAAAGGTGATGACATCGCTGCAGCCTGCGGACAGCTTGCATTACAAGAAAAATCTTCTATATTAAATGTCATTTGATGTTTCTAAATTAGCTTCTTTTTCACCCCTGCCCGGGGTTTATATCATGAAGAGAGCCTCGGGAGAGGTTCTTTATGTTGGTAAAGCCAAAAACATTAAAGCGCGAGTCCGTCAATACTTTATAAAGGGTGGGGATGGGCGTTTTATGGTTCCCTTTTTGGTCTCATTTGTTGATGAGATTGAAACAATTATTGTCCAATCAGAAAAAGAAGCTCTTCTCTTAGAAAATACTCTTATCAAGCAACATCATCCCAAGTTCAATGCGTTATTGAAGGATGATAAAAGCTATATCGCTTTGAAAATCAATTACAAGCATCCTTGGCCACGCATAGAATTAACACGTTACAAGGGAAAATTAGCCAAAGATGGTCGTTACTTTGGACCCTATACCAGTGCTTTTGCTGCTAGAAGGACCCTAGATCTGTTACAAAAAATGTTTCCTATGCGGCAATGTTCTGATCAGGAGCTTTTAAGGAGAAAAAGACCCTGTATTCTGTATGGTATGAAGCGTTGTGTGGCTCCTTGTGTTAACTTATGCTCTAAAGAACAGTACAATTTGTTGGTAGAAAATGCGACGAAGTTCCTTAAGGGTCAGGATCGAGAAGTGCTTCCGGCTCTTTACAAAGAAATGGAAGAGGCTTCTGAACAGTTGGAATTTGAGAGAGCTAAAGAACTGCTAGACCTTATCCGCCAGATTGAGAATACTTTAGAGAGCCAATCTGTTGAAAAGCCATTAGGGGATGATGCAGATGTTTTGGCTATTTTTCGCCAAGGAGATGAGGTTATTCTCTCCCAGCTTTATTTTAGAAATGGGCGATTGATTGGAACTAAGAACCATAGTTTTAGCAAAATTGCTGAAGATGACGGTGAACTGCTAGAAACTTTCTTAATTCAGTACTATTCAAATCTTGTTGATCCACCATCGGACGTCTTTGTGCCCATTGAACTGCAAAACAAAGAAGTTATAGAGGAGATCATCTCACAGGATAAAAAAAGAAAATTACGCCTTTTTACCCCTAAGAAGGGAGAGAAGAGAGGCTTAATCGAGATGGCAGTTAAGAATGCTCAGAATGCATTTACCTTGCAGAAAGACGAAAAATCGATTAGGGAACGTACTCTTCTCCAAATGCAGGAACAATTAAAGCTATCTAGGTATCCAAGACGGATCGAATGCTTTGATAATTCCAATTTGTCTGGTGATGAACCTGTAGCGGCATTGGTCGCATTTACCGAAGGGGAGAAGGATACTCAGTACTACCGAAAATATAAAATACGCTCAGCAAATCGATCGGATGACTATGGGTCGATGAAAGAGGTTTTGACTCGCCGATATCAAAAGACGGAAGAAGAGAACAATTTGCCTGACTTAATCATTGTTGACGGAGGGAAAGGCCACTTAAACATGGCACTTAAGGTGTTGCGTGAACTAAATATCATTTCGGTAGATGTGATTGGTGTGGCAAAAGAAGAGGGGCGTCACGATAGAGGCGTCACACTAGAACAAATTTTTCTCCCTGACTTAAAAGACCCCATTTTATTACCTCGGCACTCACCCGTCCTCTTTTTAATCCAAAAAATAAGAGATGAAGCTCACCGGGTTGCGATCAGTTTTTTAAGAAAGCGACGTATAAAAAAGACAGTGCGAACAGCTTTAGTAGAAATCCCTGGGATTGGGCCAGAAAAGTCTAAGCGTTTACTCAAGCATTTCGGCAGTTTACAAAAAATCTCGGAAGCATCTGAAGATCAGTTAAAAGAAGTCACAGGTTTAACCGAAAATAATATCAAATCCATAATTAATTTCTTTGCTCAATAATAAAATACAACAATTATTTCTTATAGTTTATAATAAAGTTATAACTAAAAGCTTATAAAAAGGGTTGTTGTATGAATGTTGGTAATAAATTCACTACACCGCTAACACCTTTTAATCGTGTAAATGCAGAAAACCCTGCCGCTGCGTCCAATTTAGATGATTCTAAGATCAAACGAGTTGTAAAGGATGTCCTTAATAATGAAGAAGGGATTTCTCGCGAAGTTAGTTCCTCAGAAAGAGTCGAACCACTTTTAGAAGAGTTAGAAGCTGTAGTTGAAGAGATTAAGGCTGTTATTGTCAAGGTTGATGAATTTTTAAAAGCTCATGCGGAAGGCACCTCTCCTAAACCTCCAACTGTCCCAGGCAGCCCAACACGCCAAGATAAGGGTAAGGAAAAGGAGGACGGTTACGTTGCCCAACCGGGTGATCGCACTCCTCCTGTTTCTCAAAAAACTGCAAATGTTGGAAAACGTACTGTTAATTCCGATGAACCAGAGCCAAACATTGGAAGCAACCTATCTTCATCATCTTCTTCAACTACGGATGACTCATCAGCACCCCTTCTTGGCAGATCATCCTCTAAAAAGGGCGCAACATCAGAAGATGAGATCATTGCTCGCAAGAGATCGCTTGCCTTCAAAATTTGGCGGTTAATTTCTAGACTAACATCCTTAGTCTCTCATAAGAAAACAAAATGGATTTCAAAAATTGCTATTAAATCAGGTCTTGTTCAGATACAAGAGTTAGATCCCGAAATGATCACCAAACTTTCTGCCAAATGGATTGGGAGAGTTGCCCCGGAACAGTTTTCTCCCTTACAAGAACAACATATTGCTGCAATGGATGAAAAGCAGCTGCATGCCATAGGTTGGAAAGGTCTTAGCTATATGAAACCTGAGATAGCCGCATATACCCTTAACCATTTATCAACTAAACAGAATGACTCTGATGATATAAGACAGCTATTTCGAAATTTAGCCAAAAATATAAGCGTAAATCACAGAGATCAGATCAATCGGCATCTAGATAAGCATAATCAAACAATCTTGGCTCAATCGTTCGAAGAGAGTGTTCCAGCTCCTAATCTGTTAAAGGAGGTTTTTGCAGACAAAACTTTATTAGAGCCCGCGGATGATCGTTTTTATCCAGGTATTGAGGTCACTAATTCTCAAGGAGAAGAAGAAGTAATTAAACCCACATTTCAATTCACTCGTGATCATCGTGGCGGTCAATATGTGATTAATGGTCAAGTGTTTGATCCTGAAGTGGTTAATAAAGGTGAGCAAAGCCCTGCAGAATTAAGCACATCAATTTACATTAAGCTGTATGATTCTTCTGGAAAGGATCTAGAAGTTGTTAAAAAGCTACAATCTATTCTTCAGCAAGGAGCAACTAAAGACGCTTTAATGTTAGGCTATACAAAATATTTGATCGAAGATCCTGCGGAATATAATGTTTTAAATACTTCTTACCAAGTGGACTTTAACGGTGAAGAAATCAATATAAGAATTATTCAGATGGTGCAATTTAGAGATACCTCTGATATGGACGTTGATCCTTTACCAACAAAAGGTTACGCTAAGTCTGAAACAAGAATCTTAATAAGCAAGGAAGATTTAAAAAACGAAAATTTCGAAAACGCTGAAGTTATGGCTCATTTCACACCCGTATTGGACGATCTTAAAAGCGCTAAAAAATTCGCTGTACAAGTGAGAGGTAGAACTCATCCCGAAAGGCAGGTTGGTGGAGGATCCAAGGCTGTTGATAAAGATTTGAGAGCAAGGAAAGCAACGAATAAAGATGCTGTCTTTGATCGGAAGCAAGCTGAACTTCGACAAGGCTATAGAGATGACTTAGCAATTGATATAGCGTTAGAAGAAATATCTCGAGAAATCCAACCTCTTGTTAATAGTAGGGGGGTTGTGCGTAGCTTTGCCAACGGTGACCACTCGCTTAAAGAACTTCTAGAACAATTTGAGGATAATCCGCCAGCGCTTCAAGTCATAAACCGAATAAAAGTAGCATTAGAGGAAAATGCAACAGAGGAGCACCCATTTGATGAAAAGAAAATTTTTGGCAAGGATGAAATGGAGATTTTAGATGGGGTCTATAAAGCATTAGATGGAGAAGCTAAAATTGTCGACCCTCCTGAAGGCGATGCCTATTATGGTCACCAGGCTTCTAAGGGTGGGTTATTTTCAAATCCAAACCGAGAAGCGTGGCAAAGTGACCAGGTAATGTTAAAGGATCTTATTTTAAATTCATTACGAAGCTTAGAGGATTACCAAGAGGGAATAAAACTTAATGATGACCAAAAGACTAAGGTTAAGCAATTGGTTTTTCAAGGTATTGAAGAAAAGAGAAAGCAATCTGAAGAGAGTGTAGAGGAAATTGAACAATTAATGGAGCATTACTCGTCAACTGGTGACTTTGTATACAGCGAAGAAGTTAGGGAATTTAAGGAAGCACTAATTCAATTGATACAAAAAGGATATGCAAATGCAAGTCCTAGGTTAAAGAATACTGAGGGAGTTCCTAGCGCCTTATCATCAGCCATCGTATATGAAATCCCAGAAAATGATCTTGAAAAATTTCGTGAGAAATATATAAATGGACAGACCTCAGAAGGTGGGGAGATCCGTATAGGAGATATCTTTGAGGAGGTATTGGGCTCTCTTGATTTAAAGGAATATAGAACTGATATAAAAAAATATGCAGATCAACTCATAGAAAACGCAATGGTTACCTTTTTTGACACGCCTGTCAACTTCCCTGATAAAGCTAAAGCTTTAGCGGAGGTTTTGTTGGATGAAATTCTAGATCATCCACTTAGACGCTAAATTTAAAAACACCAGCAAAATGCTAAGTGTTTTGTTGGTGTTTCTTTTTAAATGTCTTATTTTAAATAGCTGAAGAAATCAAAACTCATTCTTTGCTATACTAAGCAGCCGAATACTCACAAATTGAGGTTGTTTATGGCTGCACCTATCCTTGGATCAAATGTTGCCACTTCACCTACTTTACCAAAACAAGAGGTAAATTCTAGGAAAGTATCGTTTCTAATCGAACAGTTAAATAGCCAAGCAACTCGAAGAGCAAAAATCCTGCGTCTTGTGGGAAACCATGTTCCCCATTCAACCGCAAAATCCTTAACGAAGATAATGGTAGAAACAGGATTAGTGCAGCCTAAAGATTTTGATCCAGGCATGATTTCTATTCTGCCAACTGGGAAGATTGAATGCCTGACCCTCAATCAATTAGTTCAACTTGAAATCGAACATATAGGGAAACTTAGTACGGAACAATTATTGGGTTTTAGCCCTCATCAATTAGTCAAAATAGGAAAAAATGCTGTTTTTCTTCTTCATTCATTAGGTCCTCATCGAGAAAAACATTTCGCTAGGTGGATGCAAGAATGGGTAAGGTTAAGAGATTCTGATCCTGAGTTTGTACGAACTCTTTTCAAAGATTGTGGAAAAGAGACTACGGATGAGTTTTTAATTTTGCTAGAAAGAAGCAGGTTTGCCGAGGCTATTGTCCCCTTTTATCAACTTTTAAAAAAACCTCTATCAATGAGGGTCATGACTCCAGAAATTGAGGAGTTTTTCGTTCAGCTGAGCCAACGGATGAATAAAAGAAAGGATGTGGGTGGCCAGCAAATCATTCAGATCAGAAATCATTCAGGGGATGTCTTCGAACTTTTTCAATCTTTTAAAAAAAGTGTGACTCATCATTTGGTTTCTAATTACCTAATGGACCACCTTTGCTTACCTCGCCATGGCAAGTATGAGCTAGATATTTCCCATGGAGTACCTATTTGCGAGTTTAGGGTGTATGGAGGTCAACTTGAACTTGCTCTTCATGCGCGCTGTATTTTGCGAAGCCAACGCACTCACTACATCTTAGGTTATACGGATGTAGAGTTTTATGCGATGAGTTCTCTCAATCGATTGATCAAAGGAGACCTAAGCCGTATAGCAACAAGTGCGCATATTTCCGCAGTGTATCAGCGCAGAGTAAACTTTGAATATGGTCCTCATCCCGAACGTCAAGATGGAAAGATGAAAAAATCAAGAGTAGACCTTCTTAAACGATTAGCAACCAAAGAAAAGGAATTAGAAACTAATTATGAGGATAACTTAGCAATTGATCTTATCCTCCTGCAATTTAAAAAAGAATTAGCCGTTATCAATGAGGCTTCAAAGCTTATAGAAGTGATTAGCAGAGGAGATGTAACTTTAGAGAAGTTGAGGAGCGCATTAGGCCATCGACCTCTAGCATTAGAACTGATTAATAGATTGGAGGAATTTGTTTTGGAAAAAAAACAAATCCTCGATGAAGGGGTTGTTAATTCGGCTGTTTGTGCCATAAAAGCAAAGGGAACTTTTTTTGCGGTTCCTGGGCCAAAATCGTATTATGGTTTTAACCACTCTTATAGACATCAAACGTCCAGTCCTTTTGCTTGGGCACAAGATCAACAGCTGGTTAAAGAGCTGATTTTGCAAAGTTTGGACGCACACAGAAAGAATTTAAATGAGATTGATCAGCTAAAGAAAATTTGTCAAGCGGATCTACAGAGCCTAGAACTTTTCGAAAAAAATAAGGAGAATATCATCAAACTCATCATTGAAAAGATTATAGGAGACATAAAGAGGCTAGAAAGTAAAAAAAACTTTTTTATCACAAATGCAAAAGAAAATGTTTTACAGAATGTATTTGCTGCTCTTAAAGAAAAAAAAAGGCGGGCAAAGCAATCAGCTGGCGCTCTACGGAGGCTAGTCAACACCAACCAAGAAGAAATTCATTTATTTAAATCGGATCTTAAGATTGCGATTCATCAGGCATTTGTAAAAAAAAGGGTAGGCGATGATGCAGAAGAGATCGGATCAGAGGTTAGACGAAAAGATAAGCGGAAGACAATCGACCAAATACCGGAAGACACGATGCTGCAATTAAAAGAAAAATATACCAAAGAAAGTTCTCTAGATGAAAGAACGGTGAGTCTGCATGATTTGTTCAGTGAGGTACTATATAACCTTAAATTAAACCTTCTAATGAAAAAAATAGCCGATAATAGCCAAGGGGAACTCGATGAATATCTTGATCTGCTCATCAAAGAAGCGATGGTTACTTTTTTTGGGGCTCAACTCAACTTCCCAGCTAGAGCAAAGAAGTTAGCAATGGCGATTGTTGAACGTTTGCCCATCAATTTGACCGAGAAGAGTTCATGATTTTTTGCTTCCTTAAAATTGTGAACGTATGTAGAATCTAGCCATCCAATGGGATATTAGCTCAGTTGGTTAGAGCGCCACGTTGACATCGTGGAGGTCAGCTGTTCGAGTCAGCTATATCCCAAATTTATTTCAACCTTCATGTCTGATTACAATAACATACAATCTATCCGCCACCAGTCATCGATATTGCTAGCATTTTCTGTTCTAGATTTGTTTCCCAATACTCAGCTAGTTTCTGGTAAAGTGACCAATGTCGACGTTTACTATGATTTTATCTTTGATAAGCCTTTTTCAGAGCAAGCTCTATTACTAGTTGAAGAGCGTTGGCGTAAAATGCTTAAAGAGTTTGAAGGGTTTGAGTACCCAGAGATGATGAGAGAAAATGCGGCTTCTTTGTTCCAACATTATCATCAACCTTATAAGGCAGAGCTTGCCTTAAATCATGATTCTAATATTATCCCTTTGATTCGTTTAGGCAATTTTTACGAAATTCTGCCGAATGGCATGGGGGAAGAGACCGATTTGAGAGTCTATCCTAAGATCTTTTCATTTTTTACTTACTCTTCGCATGGCCAAACGATTACGCGTCTTGAAGCAAGTGTTTTTTTAGATCAAGGGGAGTTAAAAGCTTACCAAAAAAAGCGAAAGCTAGGCTTAAAACTGCTGCATCCCAGCATAGGTGAGAAGTTAGAGCTCTTTCGTCTTTTTAGTGACCATAGTTGGTTGTTTTTTCCAAGAGGAGAAAGATTAAAACAATCTATTAAAGACATCTTTTTTAATCTGTGTGAGCGGGAAAAAATGCCCTTTGTTTCTTTTTCATCCATAAATTCTCCTGAAAAGTTATTTAAGAGCCTCAGTGAAGAAGTCTGTGGGGTTAGTTTTTGGGGAAAAGAAACGCAACAAGATGTAGATATAAACTATGGGTTATTAGAATCCCAAGAATATGAATTTTTAAGAATTCTCCTCATAGATGAGAGAGCAACTCCTGGAATTACCTGCATTTCTTCCTTGCAATTCATTAAGAAAATCATTAAGATATTTGATTTGAACCATGAGTGGGTCTTGCGTACTTATTGGCCTCAAGAGGTCTCTAAAAAACAATGGCAAACCCAGGTAGATTTGTTAAAATCTGCGGCTAAACAGTGTGAGATTGATTTCGATCTCGATAAAGAAAGCAGCCCTTTACCTCTGGAAGATGAGTTTAAATGCTCGTTTCCTCGATTAGAGATGTGTATTTACGATGCGCTAGGGAGAAGGTGGCCTATCTCTTTGTTGGGTTTTGCCAATGTTGGCAAAAAAGAACTTTTATCATTAACGCCTCTGGTCTCTTTAGAAAGGTTTATCGCTTTGTTGTTAGAGCAAAATTCGGGACAAATCCCTTGCTTTTTGCTTCCAGAACAGGTGAGAATAATTCCCTTATCTAAGGAAAACGAAAAGTGCGCGCTGGATGCAAGGTTGACTTTAACCAGTCATTACCTTTTTTCTCATGTTGATACAAGAGAAGAAAAGCTAGCTAAGAAAATCGAACTGGCTGTCCAGCACCAAGTTCCCTACATCATGTTGCTAGGGAATAAAGAAGAACAAAGCGGTTTAGTTGCCGTGCGTCAGCTAAATGAAGCAAAAACATCAGAAATGAAGTTAGATGACTTTATTATAGCTGCAAAACAGGAGTTAAAAAGAAAGCTTGAAAGTTAATCGAGAAATTAAAGCTCCAAAGGTTAGGCTGATTACTCAGACAGGAGAGCAAGTAGGCGTTGTTCCATTCCATGAAGCAATTGCTATGGCAGAAGAAGCGGAATTAGATCTTGTGGAAATTTCTGCGGGTTCTGTTCCGCCTGTTTGTAAGATCATGAATTATGGCAAGTATCGCTATGATCAGACTAAGCGGGAAAAAGAAAGCAAGAAAACCCAGCATCAAATCAAGGTCAAAGAAGTCAAAATTAAGCCGAATATTGACTCACACGACTTAGAAACAAAAACCAGACACGCTAGGGAATTTATTTCTAAAGGAAATAAAGTAAAAATTACTTGTACTTTCCGCGGTCGAGAAATGGTACATACTGAATTTGGTGAAAAACTGGTTAGAAATATGTGCGATGCTCTAGAAGATATCGCCATGCCAGAAGCACCAATGAAATTGTTTGGCCGAGCATTGACAGTTGTTTTAGCACCAGGTGGATCTAAGAAAAAAAGGGAAACGCCAGCAGCTAAACCTCTTGTTAAGGAAGAAGCAAAAAACTAGTTTTAAGGAAGTGTCTAGGCAGTCGTAATTTAATGCCTATAGGAGAAAACAGTGCCTAAAATGAAAACCCATAAGGCCTCAAAGGCCCGATTTAAGTTGACGGGAACCGGCAAGCTAAAAAGACAGCGTCCGGGGCGTCGTCATATTTTGACTAAAAAAACCTCTAAGCGTAAACGTCAGTTGGCAAGACCAGCTCTTGTAGATGATGGTATTTTGAAAACATATAAGCGCTTAATTGGTGCAAGCTAAAATTGGAGAAAAGCTATGGTTAGAGTTACAAATGCTGTAGCTTCGCATCGTCGCAAAAAGAGATTATACAAGCGAGCCAAAGGATTTGTTGGTGACCGTAAAAACCACCTAAGGTTGACAAGCGGAGCAGTTTTAAAAGCGTTGGCATATAATTATCGCCATCGTAAACTTAAGAAAAGAGAATTTCGTAGTCTTTGGATTATGCGCATCAGTGCGGCAGCAAAGATTAACGGTATTTCTTACAGTAAATTCATTTATGGCCTCAAAAAGGCGAAATGTGAGCTAGATAGAAAAGTTCTGTCCGATATGGCGATCGAGGATCCTCATGGTTTCTCAGCCGTTGTCGGCTTTGCAAAAGCAGCTCTTGCATAAAAGAGCTCTTAGGGCAGATAAACGCGTTTATCTGCCTACCCATTTAAAGCGCTAAATGTTTTGTGAGCCATGTCCAATCACCCATCTATAGACGAACTTCGCAATCAATTTGAACAAGAATTTTCCCATATCAAACGACTTGCAGAACTTGATGTTCTAAAAGTTAAGTACTTAGGAAAAAAGGGACCTATTCAGGAACTGATGAAAACCTTGAAAGAGGTAAAGCCTGAAGAAAGACCTGCGGTTGGACAGAGAATCAATCAATTAAAAGTAGAATTCGAAGAAAAGTGCTCCGTTCTCCACGAGCAACTCGTCCAAAAAGAAGAGGAAGAAAAGCTTCGGGATGAGAAAATAGATATTTCAGTACCTGGTCGTCGTCGGTACTTAGGAAGTAAACATCTATTAAATGCTTGCTTAGATGAAATTATCGATATCTTAACCGGCATGGGCTTTTCCGTTCAATACGGTCCTGATATTGAAAGTGACTACTATAATTTCGAAGCTTTGAATTTTGCTCCGGATCACCCAGCGAGGGACTTACAAGACACTTTCTACATTACCGATAAGATGCTCTTAAGAACCCATACCACGAATATCCAAATTCGTGTAATGGAGAATCATCAGCCTCCAATCAGGATTATTTCACCTGGAAAAGCTTATCGCAATGAGGCTATTTCAGCACGTTCGCACGTTTTCTTTCATCAGATAGATCCTCTCTATATCGATAAAGGGGTTACTTTTTCAGATCTTCTTTCCACATTAGATGAGTTTTTAGATAAATTGTTTTATAAAAATGTGGAAAAAAGATACCGCCCCAGTTACTTTCCCTTTGTTGAACCTGGAATGGAAGCCGATGTTCGTTGCTTTCTGTGTGAAGGGAAGGGGTGCCCAATTTGCAAGTATTCAGGTTGGCTTGAGGTTTTAGGCGCGGGAATGGTTCATCCAGAAGTTCTTAAGAATGGGGGAATCGATCCAGAAATTTATTCCGGGTTTGCATGGGGGATGGGGTTAGAGCGTTTAGTCATGATTAAGTATGGAATACCAGATATTCGCTATTTCACTGAAAATCATATGCGCTTTTTAAGGCAGTTTGTTTCCCTATAAAACTAATGGCTATAAAGAAATCTATTTGTCGTTGGGAAGTGACCTCAAGGGAGAGTGGGCAAAAATTGCTCGTATTTCTGAAAGGAAAATTCGCACAAGAATCCAATAAAGAGCTAAAGCGGAAAATAGAGTCTAAACTCTGTTTTGTGAATGGCAAAATAGAGCGCTTCGCATCTGCTCTTGTCAATAAAGGGGACATCATTACTTTTTATGACGAACCTTTAACAAAACCTGCTTCCGTAGATTTCGATCCTAAACGTATTCTCTTTGAAGATGAACATTTACTCTTGTATCGTAAACCATCCGGTCTTACATGTGATCAAAAAGAGATAGATCAATGGAAAAAAGGTTTATTTCTAACTCATCGTTTAGATAAAGAAACTTCTGGTATTCTTATTTTTGCCAAAGGGATGCTTGCTTTCACTAAGATGAAAGAGCTATTTGCGCAAAGAAAAATTCATAAGTATTATTTAGCCATCGTTGATGGGCTGCCTAAAAATAACCAAGGGGTTATAGAAAATTACCTGGGGAAAAAACATAGCTATCAAGGTAATGCGATTTATGGGCAGGTGTCTAAAGATAAGGGATTGCTAGCGATCACGAAGTGGATCGTTAAGCAAAGAGGGAAGAAGGCAGCATTAATTACTGCTGAACCTATCACAGGAAGAACCCATCAAATAAGAGTTCATTTAGCAGGAATGGGTCATCCTATTTTGGGTGATTTTGCTTATGGTAAAGAATTTAGTCAGATCTATCGTGTGCCTAGAATTATGCTCCATGCCTACAAAGTTATCTTTTCTCATCCGATGACTAACGAAAAACTAGAGGTTATTGCACCTTTGCCCTTGGATTTCTCCACAACAAGAAAAGCATTAATGTTATGAAAATTTTAATCGTCAAAACTTCCTCTTTAGGTGATATTGTCCATAGCTTTTCAGCACTTGCATTTTTAAAAAAAGCTTATCCTCATGCCACTATTGACTGGGTGGTCGAGCAACCTTTTGCATCTCTTCTAACCGCTCATCCTTATGTAGATCGGGTGATAACGATCAATACCAAAAAATGGCGCCGAAAGCCCTTTTCTTTTTCTATATGGCATGAAGTAAAAGAATTTTATCAGCAACTTCGCCATGAGTATGATGTCGTTTTTGATTTACAAGGCAATTCAAAATCTGGATTGATCACTGCGTTTGCACGTTCAAAGAACAAAGTGGGTTTCGGTTTAAGTTCAGTTTGGGAATACCCTAATTTGCTCTTTACCAATACAAAATTTAACCCTCCAAAAGAGGAAAATGTTCGTAAGGAAGGAAAATTTCTAGTCAAAAGCTATTGTCAGCAGGATCATCAAGTCGATGATCGAGTTTTATTAAAAATAAGTGAAGAAGAAAGCCGTTGGTTGCATCATTTTTGCCAAAATTCTCTTCTTCAAGGAAAGAGAAAAATTTTCGTAGCACCTGGAAGCCATTGGAAAAATAAGCAAGTAGATGTAAGAACATTGATCCAATTTTTAGCTTTATTACTACAAGAAGAAGCTTGCTGCTTCGTCGTGACTTATGGAAATGACAGCGAAAAGATCATTGCAGAAGAAATCAAAAAAAAACTGCAACCAGTTCTTCTGGTCGAGAAACTCTCCCTTCCTCTTTTACAAAACTTAATGGCTAAAATGGATTCAGTTGTTGCTATGGATTCTTTGCCTTTACATCTTGCAGCGACAACAAGTACTCCTACATTTGGCATTTTTGGACCATCTTCGGCTTCAAAGTTCGCTCCCACAGGAAACCAACATCGCTTTATCCAAGGTGCTTGCCCCTATGGTAAGCAATTTGCGAGAAGATGTTCTCTCTTAAGAAGCTGTTCGACGGGTGCTTGTATCAAGAAACTAACACCCCCGGATCTACTAAGAGCTTATAAGAAAAATTCTCTAGTTGTTCTTAATTAAACATGAGCTGCTAGAGTGAGCGGAAGCCTGCCTGTTTTGTCTAGACGAGGGTATGGTATTTTCTTTCGATTTCAACGTTGAGAAGCTTCGTTATTAAATGTTGACCTGCCAGCGCATAGGTCATGTTGAAAAGAGTTACCAACATAAAAGAGGACCCTTTAGGAGACTTTAAATTTACTAAAAATGCTCTTAAGATATATAATTTTTCATGCCGGGGACCTCATGGAATAGTGTCGCTCGAACCAGGTCAGGACAGGAATGTAGCAGCCTTAAGAGTTTGATCTTATGCCTTGAGACAATCTCCGGCATTTTTATTCCCATACAATCTTTTTTCCCTTGCGTTCAATAGGGAGTTGATTTCCTTCTGGGGCTTTAAAGAGTGGCCTTCGCTTAGCAATCACAATAGCATGACTAATTGCCTGCTCCTGCCAAATCGCTTTGGAGACTTTTTCTAAGAAAATTAAACTTGGCTTATGGCGGGTTAACCAATGGTTCAAAGGCGTAGTTAACCAGTGCATAGGATGCCAGATTAAAAGACTTAAAGGTGAAGTTTTAAGGGAAAACCACCATCGTCTAATGCCGTTTCGCTTTTTTAGCTCGTCTTTTCGATAATGCGGATCTTCGGCTAATTTGAGATATCTTGTTGGCTTATTAAGTAAGTTGTGAATTTTGATCCATAAATAATGGTAGCTAAAAAGCGATTCCTTAATCTCTAGTTCAGTTTCAGCAAAGGAAGCAAATCTTTCTAAAGCATCTACTGAATAGATATCTAAGGGTGTGGAACAGATGATAAATCCTTCAGCATGGACAAGTCGTGCTAGTTCTGAGAAAAAAAGCCGATAATCATCTTTTATCAAATAAGCAATGAGTTCTGTGGCTAACACAAGGTCATAATGATCATCGGCGAGTTGAGTATAAGGAACAAAATCCTGAATAGGACTAATCTCTTTTTCATTTCTGACATGCTTAAGAGCATTATTTGCAATATCAACAGCATCTACGCTAGCACCAAGGTCTCTAACTCGTTTTGTCAGCACACCAAAGCCAGATCCTAAGTCCACTGCTTTTTTACCTTTCACATCAAGATGTCGTTGTAGCAGGCCGATGGTGCGATCGAGGCGTTCGCGCTCCATGCAATCGCGTACAGGATTAAACTGCTGATCGTTTTGAAGCCATTCTCTTTCAAAAAAAGCTTCAGTTTTCTGACGCCTAAGCTTACGAGGAGAGAAATGAGCCCTATCCTCATCTTGTACTTGCTCGTTACTCATTCTTAGCATGCGATTATCCTATAAAAAGCGTTCATTATGAACATGCTATTTTTTTTAGAATTTTTAAAGTTATTTCTTAACCTTCTTGTAAAAGTTCTTGGATGCTGACAACAGGTGGCTGCTGTGCAATAGGGCGATTAATAAATAAGCGAAACCAAGTTTCTAACATTAAAATGGCAAAAAGATACCGAAAAGAAAAACTTGCTTTGACAGGGTCACTTAATTGCTCTCTTAACCAAGATTCCGAAATAATACCTGTCTCCACTAAAGTTCCTTTCGTTAGTAGTTGCATGGTCTGAAAGAGCTGAGGATCATGCATCCAGGAGGAAAGAAAATATTTTCGTGTTTTCTTAGGCCGGTTAAAAACCTCAGGGGGGAAAATATGCTGGATCAATGGTTTTAGGTAGGAAGCGGTTTGACTTTCAGCAAGCACTTCTGGTTCAGGAAGTTGGGCGACGTATTCCACTAAATGACGATCAAGGAAAGGTGTTTTCCAGTCTAAGCGGTGAGTTCTCGTTAAACGGCTATACTGAAACATAAAACAATCCGGCAGGCGAGTTTTTACATCTAAATAAAGATATGAAGAAACCGTAGAAGGGATCTCATTTAAATGATGAAATTTGTGTAAAAACGTATCGGGATCTACAAAGGGGCTAAGGCGTGGAGCCGCATCAAAAAGCACTTTTTCGTCAAACAGTGCATTATTTCGCAAGTACTCGAACTGCCAAGGATTTGTTCTTGAAATTTTTAGTAAGTTGAAAGCAGCGGGTCTAAAAATTTTCTTTAGAAAAGGGATTAAAAAATGATGAAGAAGAGGCTTAGGAAGTAGGAAGAGTCGGTTCAAAAACCCACGATCTCTTTCTGCGGAGCTATATCGATTATGTCCAGCCAATAATTCATCGCTACCCATTCCAGAAAAGACTGTTTTCACTTCGCTTGCTGCTAATTTACAAAGGTTCCAGGTGGCAATGGCGTTAGGATCTGCCAAAGGTTCATCTAAAAACCATGCAATTTTAACAAGATCTTGTAAAAAATTCTGACTGTTAATTTTTCGACTTAAAAAATTTAAACCAAGCGATTGAGCAACGAGTTTTGATGCCAAAATGTCATCTTCATTCTGTCCTTGAAATCCTACATTAAAAGCGCTTAAAGAAGCCTCATCCTCTGCATTAGATGCGTTTGCTACATAAAAGGCTGTTGTGGCGGAGCCCAACCCTCCAGAAACAAAGCACCCAGGTGTATCGCTTCCTTCTAAACAGCGATCAACCGATTGAATCATTAGATGGTTAATCGTATCATTGATTTGTTGAGGAGAAGCGGTGGGACCTGCCTCAAAATAGGAGCTGTAGGACCAGTAGGGGAAGATGGCTTGCCCATGGCCGGGAGTGTATTTTAAATAATGGGCTGGGAGCAGCCGATTGACATCTTTGATCGCCGTTAGATCCTCGGGAATATAGCCAAAGAAAAGATAAGAAGATAGGGCTTCTTCTGACGCTGTCTGAGGGACGATATGAGAATTTAGCAGTGATTTTAATTCACTAGAGAACAAAAAATAGGATCTATCCTGATACCAGTAGAGGGGCTTTTTCCCGATTCGGTCACGTATCAAATAGAGAGTATTTTTTTGATGGTCTAAGAGAATAATGGCAAATTCACCATCAATTTTTTGAAGAAACTGAATACCCTTGCGTTCATAGCAAGCGATCAAAATGGCTTCCGTTTTTAAGTTTCCTTTAAGATCCAACTCTTTTAGAAGTTCAATATCATTATCAATTCTGCCATCAATAGCCAAAAAGACCGTTTGTTTTTCGTTAGATACAAATGAGGTATTAATGCAACCCAACTGAAAGCTTTTATAAGAATGGCTGGATTTAGTATCGGTGAGGCTGTGCTTCATGATATCCAACATGGGATCCAGCACGTCTGCCACTTGTAGAAGATCTGGATAAACGATCCCTGCGAGGCTTGTCATTTGCTCCCTATTCTTTTTTGCTAGTAGAAAAGTAATGTTTTAATTTGATAACATTTGGAACTCATTCAATAGGATTTGCTTATGTCTCAAGAACTGCTTACCCAATTAATCGCATTACTTTCCACAATTATCATTGCTTTTCTAGCTCTGTTTGTGGCTCTGAGAATAAATTATTTTAATTGGCAGAAGCAAGGTGAATTTGCGCGCTTAAGTTATGGTGATGTGCTAGGAGCTTTCGCAGTGATGCTTATGGTTCAACTAGTGATTGCTCCTATCCTTTATGTCAGCGCGTATGCTTCTTATTTGATTTTTTCATCAGATGTACCTATTACACCAGGGGCTTTTAAACTTGATCAATCCCATCAAGCGGTTTTTGCTATTTTCAGCAATCTAGTACTCTTATTTTCTTTTTTTATTTATGGTTTGTTAAAAAAAGAAAAAGTAAAAACATTTTTTGGTGGTCGTTTTCAAATCAAAGATTTTTTCATCGGTTCTCTTAGTTGGTTAATTTGCACGCCTGTCGCAGCCGTTTTTAATGGGGCTATTGATCTTTTGCTAGGTTTGTTTCGAGATCAGCCTATTGATCAAACAGCTGTTCAATATTTGAAACAGACCTTATCATCTCCTATTCTTTTTTCAATGACTGCTATTCTCGTCATTTTCATCATTCCTGTAATCGAAGAGTTTTTATTTAGAGGATTTTTGCAAACTTGGCTAAGACAGTATTTAGGGGTAAACTGGGCTATTCTTGTTTGTTCAATCATTTTTACGCTTTTTCATTTTTCGAGAGAACAAGGACTAGATAACTTTGTCATTTTGACAACGCTTTTTATTGTTTCATGTTTTATGGGCTATATTTATGAAAGGCAAAAAAATCTATTGGCTTCTATTGGCCTGCATTCAACCTTTAATGCTATGGCAACTTTAGGTGTGGTATTAATGAGCGGGCCCCATTAGCCACACTTGAGGATGATCACAGGTAATCTATCTCTTAAAAAACGGATTTTACTTTTTTTAATTTAACGAGCTTTTATCACTCCAACAGCCTTTAGAAGATCTTGGAGACAGCAAATTTAATAGGATTACAAAAGTTACAGATAGCCCCTATTCATGTTTCCGCAAGGGTTAGGGGAACCAGAAAAATTGGACAAAAAATCGCCACCTCCAAAAAAGGGTTTCTCGCATTAATTTATAACCATCCTTTTTGTTTTTTATTTTGGATAAAAGGACAGGGCTCGGATTACAAATCGACAGAATAATAGATTCCTATTAAACTATATCTTTATTCTCTATTCTGATACTGTTATCTCAAAAAAATTAAGGAGCCGTATGTCTCTTTCTTTTTCTCACCATCTAAGTAATGCTTTTACCTATTGCCCAAGTAGACATTTTAAAGCACATCAAATTACGAATAGGGATTTTAGCGGAAAGCCATGGGTTTATCTTGGACTTGCAATTGCCTATGTACCTATTATTGGTGCTGTTACGAGTGTTGGAATAGGCATTTTTAACCGTGCATGGAAGGACGATCCTAGGGAGGGGAACAAAATTTTAGGAGCATTCCTGATACGCGCTAGTTTGTCTCTAGTTGTACCTTTTCTTCTCCCAGTTATTGATGCGATTTGCTCACTGCGACATCGCATGATTTACAAAGATCACTGCTAAGACCTTAATTGCTACCAAAACTTTGTCCAAGGCAAGGGTAATCCCTTGCCGAAAATCAAGACTTAGCAGATGAATTCTAAAAATGACTTTTGGGCAAAATAGGTGTAAGATATTCCTATTTAAGAGAAAATCTTATGGAAAACTACGCTACTATTGTCTATTACCAGCGATGAAATCTTACGTAGCCTTGGCATTAATGATGTCGCAGATGTCAAAGGCTGAAATGATCACTTTTGCCACCATCATTGCGAAATATTTTTATTCTAACTACAAAATGGCCTGATACTTGTGCAAAAAATTAAAGTTGTTTTCAACAATTTTAAGCAATAGTCGTTTTTTAGCCCTATTTTTTAAGCAAGCTTCTGATAGTAAAGGGCTTATTGTCGATAGCTTTCCCGTTGCAAGTTGCCAAAAGAATAGATAAAAGAAAAATTCTTCTTGAGAATCGCTATTTAGGATAGGCAGCTTCTAAAAAGCAGTGCTTCTGTGGTATCAAAGTTCATCCGATCGTAACAAGCGATGTTAATGTTTTATAGAAAATGGAGCTAGACATTCCAGAAAAATCCACGCTCTATGCTGATGTGCTTATAATTGTTTTGATTAGAAGATAGGGCTTAAAGAGGAGTAAATGACACTTCTTGCAAAGAGCCAAAATCGCATTCGCTCTAGTAAAGAGGAAAAGGAAATAAGCAATCATAGGCAGAGCATTGAAACAGCATTTAGCTGTATAGCAAATCTGTTTCCGCGATACTTAAGAGCATGCACAGAGCAAGGCTTTTTAGTAAAAGTACTTTGTTCGATACCTGGCTTATAGTATTTCATTTTTATGTAAAGTTTCACCCGTTTAAGGCTCATTTAAATAAGCCATCTGCTATCTGAAGCTTTTCGTCAAGGGGAATACCCTTGCCTTCATCGCTTCCGTTGTATCTGACCTATTCAAATTAGCCTTAAATGAGGTTTTGGTAGCAATTAAGGTCTAAGTAAGTAAGAAAATTTTTCTAAAATCATTCATAATGACTTTTTTATTCTAGGGGTTCAATCTAACTGTAACCCCGTCTTTATTAAAGAATTAGATCCCGGAAAAAAATAAGAGCAAAGAGAATTTTTGATTGATTCATCGCGCCTATTTTGTTAAATTATAGGCCTACTGAGCGGCAGGCACATGTGTTTGCTTGAGAGATAAAGTTGAAGCATTCTTTAAGAAAAATTGTGTATTTAACCAAAGTAGTTTAATAGAACTATTTAGTATAATCGCTTATTATAGAGTCTATTGTTCTATCAAGAGTGCATTTTAATAAAGTAATCGAAAGCTAAATATGATCATGAGGCTAATGCCCTTAAAAGTTTCTTCTACTGGTATATCCGACGTTGGATTAGTGCGACAAAATAATGAAGATGTGTGGGCTGAAATCCCCGATCTTTGTTTTTATGTTTTAGCAGATGGTATGGGTGGCCATCAGGCTGGAGAAATAGCAGCTAAAGAAGCTGTTAATTCTCTTTGCCATCTCATAAAAAAAGCATTTAAGGAACCAAAAACCTTAGAGGAATATGTCGAAATCATCAAAGTGGCTTTCGAGCAAGTAAATTCCTATGTTTATAAATTAGGTCGATCGTCTAGTGATTATAAAGGAATGGGCACCACTCTTTGTGCATTACTGCTTTGTGAAAACGGCGTGATATTTGCTCATGTAGGAGATAGTCGAATTTACCGTTTTCGAAAAGAAAAACTCGAACAGGTTACGAAAGATCATTCCTTGATTTGTGAGTTGGTGGAATTAGGTCAAATCGATGAGGTCCAAGCGTCAGAATTTGTTTATAAAAATATTATTACCCGGGCCATTGGTACAGAACCCTACGTGGAACCTTCTATCCAATCTTCTAACTTAGAAGAAGGAGATATTTATCTTTTATGTTCTGATGGGCTTTCAGATCTCCTTTCTTTAAAAGAAATCGAGCACATCATTAAAAATGAGTCTCTGCTTTGCCAAACCGCCAAGGCGTTGGTTGATCGTTCAAAAGCAAAGGGAGGTCACGATAACATTACTGTAGTCATGGTAAAAGTAGCTAAACCCAATGAAGAAGCAAGAAATCTATCTTGATAACAATGCAACTACCTTTCTTGATCCTTCTGTAAAAGAAACTTTGGTTTCTTTCTTGGAGGCTCCTCATGGAAATCCTTCGAGCACTCATACATTTGGCCAAGAGGTAAGGTCCATCATTGATCGTTATCGAAGACAAATTTCCCACTATTTTAATGTACGCCCTAACGAAATTATTTTCACCTCCAGTGGTTCAGAATCCATGGGTTTTCTAATTCGAGGGTGTTTAGAGAATCATCGACAAGGGCATCTTATTACCTCCAACCTGGAGCATGCAACTGTAAAGAAAACAGTTGCCCTCTATGAAAAAAAAGGATTCTCCGTTACCTATCTCCCTGGTCATGCAAGAGGGTGTATTGAGCCGGACACTTTACTGAAGGCGATCAAGCCGGATACTAAACTGATTACCATCATCGGTGCTAATAATGAGACAGGGGTAAAGAATCCTATTGCAGAAATTGCCCTTATAGCCAAGGAAGCGAAAATCCCTTTGGTTGTGGATGCTGTTTCTTGGTTGGGAAAAGATTCATTCTCTATTCCTGACGGTGTTGTGGGGATGGGATTTAGTGGGCATAAAATTCATGCCTTACAAGGCATTGGAGTCGCTTATATAAAAGCGGGTTTAAAGCCCCAGCCTCTGATAAATGGTACGCAGGAATATGGTCTTAGGGGAGGAACAGAAAATTTATTAGGAATCGTATCATTCGGCGAGGCGATCGCAAGATTAAGCCCGGATTCTATCACCAAAATCGCATCTTTGCGCGATTATTTTGAAACGAGACTTCTCGAGAGCATTACAAATATTAAGATTAATGGTGAAGGCCCAAGGATTAGTAATACAAGTAATGTTGCTTTTATGGGGGTTGATGGAGAAAGCCTTCTTATTGCCTTAGATCAATCGGGTATTGCGGCAAGCCATGGATCGGCATGCTCGGCTGGAGCATTAGAACCTTCTCCAGTGTTAATTAACATGGGTATACCTTTAGAGCAAGTGCGTTCTTCGATTCGATTTTCGTTGAGTCGATTCACCACAAAAGAAGAAATAGATCAAACAATTTCAATCCTAGTTGGCTTGATCAAAAAACTGCGCAGGTAAGTGAGCCTATCCGCGTAATGTCTTTAAAGCGATGGTTTTAATGCCGAGAAAGGTGACTTCCTTCACCGTGAATTCAAAAGGGGCAATCTGGATAGTTTCTCCGCCTTCTGGATATTGTTCAAGTTGAGCGATAAGAAAATCAGAAAGGGTGTCTTCTGGATCTCCTTCTAATGGGACCCCGAATTCTTCTTTAAAATCAGCTAATGTCATTTTCCCAGGTAGTTTACGATCGATATAGGTTAGCTGAGGAGATTCTTTTGAAATAGGCGCTACCTTTCCAAAAATTTCTTCTACTACATCTTCGAAATTTAAAACACCTATGGCTTTTCCAGAAGCATCCAATACAACAGCGACATGTTCGCTATTTCTGCGGAATTGTTTAATAATTTGAAATAAAGGGGTGTTTTCTGTCAGATACCATGGCGGTTTACAAAAATCTTTCACTTTTCGATTTCCTGGGACCTTCACGAGCTCTCTAATAAAAGCAATACCTATAATGTTTGCTGTATTTTTATTATAAACGAGAAAATAGGGGAGTGGGTTCTTAGGGTATTTTCTCAATTGTTCGACAGTTACAATAGAGGATATCAAAGGTTGTGATTCTAGAGATGTCATCACATTCTTGGCTGTTTTTTCTTTAAAGCGAAAAATATTAGTTGTAATGACATTCAGTTCCTCATTTTCTCTAGGTATGCGATCTTCATCCTGTTCTTCAATCACTTTTTGCAATTCATCCTGTGTTAGAAACAGCTCAGGATGCGGCTCTTCACCACCAACAAGAAAATTAGCTGCCTTTGAAATCACTCCTAAAATCCAAATAAGAGGTGCTAGCAATTTTGAAGTTGCGTAGAGAATGGGTATTCCAAGCAGTGCTACATGCTCAGGATATTTTCTTGCCGCAAACATAGGAGCTAATTCTCCGAAAACAATGACAAGCATAATTTGGCTCAAGGGGGCCCATTCGGGACTTAAGTGAATGGCTTGATGGAATTGTCTTGAGCATTCAGACCCTACGATAGTCGCGACATTAACGGCAATAAGAGTCGTGCCGAATAATCGAGAAGGATTGTGTAGTAAATAACTCAGCCATTGAGCTCGTTTGCTTCCGTGTTTGACTAAAAATTGTAATCGTACTTTGTTGAAGGATACACATGCCATTTCTTCCATAGAAAAAAAACCTAGGATCACAATGGTAGCAAAGTTAAACAGTAACCAAATAAAAGCTAATTCCATACCTATTTCAACTTACGAATAAATAATCTTGTTATACGGTTTGGTCCTGCGGCTAGAATCTGAAACAAAAAACCTTCGGATTCCCATTTTGTACCGCTTTTGGGGATTGTTCCTAATTGTTCGGTAATCCAGCCTCCGATCGTCAACATGCTGGTGCTTTTAAGGTTGCTATGAAAGTATTCATTAAACTCTGTGAGTTCCCATTTTCCGCTTGAAATAACCTCATCCTTACCCGCTTTAACGAAAAATTGTTGTTGATCTCGAGAATCTTCAATATCTCCCACCACAACTTCTATTAAATCTTCTTTAGTAATAAGGCCTGAGATTGAACCATACTCATCTACAACGAGTGCGAGCACTTCCCCCTTCTCATCAAAGCGTCGTAATAATAATTTGGATGGCATCGTTTCAGGGATAAAATAAGGTTTTTCCAAGAAACCCCTTACATCAGAAGGCTTATTAATTTCATGCTGATGTTTAAAATATTGAGATGCGGTAATAATTCCTAAAACTGAATCTAAAGTATTTTCGACAACTGGAATTCTTGAGCACTCCTCATCAGAAAAAAGATAAGATAACTTACTTAATGGCTGAGAAATTTCGTAATAAAGAATGTCTTCCTTTGGCCACATCAGCTCTTTTACGGTCGTTTTTTGAATGGCTAGATACCCCCTGATCAACTCATTAATCTCAGCACTTAGAATACCTTGCTTTTCCGAAGTTTCTAATACATGCTCCAGCTCTTCCGGGGTAATTTCTCGATCTTTTTTTAAAAAGAAAAAAATAAATCTTGAAACTGGGTTTGTGATAGAAATGATGAACTTTCGTATTGGCTTTAAGAGATTTTGTAAAAGATTAATCTTTGGAGCCACTTTATATGAAATTGACAAGTTGTTTTGTAAGCCAATATATTTTGGTATGATCTCTCCTAGGATTAGCGTTAATAAAAGGGGGACACCAATTTTTAATTCCCATCCTCCATCTTCTCCAAATAGTCCTGAAACAATATTTTGTAGCATAATATTTGTGAAGGTGTTAACCATAAAGATGGTAACTAAAAGATCTTTTGGATGAGCTAACAGAGTAGCTAAAAGACGTTTGGTCGGATCTTTGCTATCTCGATACGTGAGGACTTTAAGGGGCGATAGCGAAAATAGCGCGGTTTCCGTAGAAGAAATCCAAGCCCCCCAATAGGTAAATAAAGCAGATATTAAAAGGGTGATAGCAGTTGTTAAATCCAAAATTAATCCTTTTTAGAGGAAAAAACGAACTTTTTTTGACCTTCTGGCACTAACCCTAATTTTTTCATCAGTACCAGTTTGACCCATTCAGGGTCATCATGACTGTTTAGCTCTTTTAATAGATCTAAATGCTGAAGTTTAGCGAATTGCAATTGATCTTCAAGAGTGATTCTTTCATTTTGTAATTTTAAATATTCTTCTTCCCTGGCCTTTAAAGAGTATTCAAGGCTTACTGCGCACAGCAAGACAAACGTGATTGTCCAAGAATATTCTTTGAGTAGCAAAATGACTTTATCACTAATACTTTTCTTAACCGAAGGGGTGATCATCGGTTGATCAAATGATGGCTGATACTTTGGCATAAGGTTAAAAAAATTCTCTTGCAAGACTATCAATAATAAAACACGAAATCAATTCTTATTTTTAAGAAAATGCTTAATTTTTTTACTCATTAAATATCTCAATAAGATAATTGGATGATGACAAAAGAATTTAAAAATGGCAAAAAGGGTAATTTGTTGGATAGGTTTAATGATTAGCCGACCTTCGTTCATTAACCAATCCTTTAACCAATCTCGATGGAGGAAGAAAAAGGGCTTGGGTAGTTGAGAAATAGAAGCAAAGCGAATATCCGTAGTTTCAGCGCTTTTTTGTAGATGCCCATCGATAATTGAACAGACAAAAACATGTGTTTTAGCAGTAAATGTATTGGTAGGTAGATATTCTGCACACTTAACAACAATCCTCACAACTAACCCAGTTTCTTCTAAAACTTCACGAAGAACAGCTGTTTCAGGAGTTTCTCCAGCATCTATGCCTCCGCCGGGGAGGACCCAAATTGGGGTATCTTTTCTCTTTGTTACTATAATTTCATTGCAGGAATTAATGACAATTCCAATAACGGCATCATGCATCGGTCTATTATTCTGGCTGAGTTGTGAGCCGAGTATAGCGCGAGGCATCAAAAAAAGTCGAAAGATTCATTTTCATTTTCTCTAAGCTGATACTTTTTGATTCTTTTTGATTAATAAAAGTTGTTTCAGGGTTTAAACCCATTAAAAAAGCATTCGTAATAAAGCTAGCCCAGTATTCATCTTCCTTATGCCAAAAATCCTCATTGGCTTTTTGACTTTGCTCAGCCCAACGTAAGTCATTCAAGTTCGGACCTTTATTTTTAAGATGATTGATCTCTGTGGTGATCACTTGTGTTAGCTGATCTGCTTGAGAGAAGGCACATCGAAACTGAACCGTGATCCATGGAAATATAAAACTTGGGTAATAAGGGAACTTGTAGGCGACATTGACCGCATAGGATGACTTAAAGCGTCGTTGCAATGTATTTTTTAAGTGGGCTTCCATTGTTTGGCAAAGCATTTCTAATTTAAAGATGTTGTTAGAATCGATAGGAATAATGATAGGATAAGTGATACGCGAAATGCTATCGCAGCTATTTTTTAAAGACACAAATTGGGTTTGGGGTTTAACAGGGAAGCAAGGCGGATGATGGATTTTAACTTCTACCTTTGTGCTTTTTTGCGGGATGCTACCTAAGAATTTAATGACATAAGGTTTTACAATTTTTGCATCGAAATTCCCTGTAATGACACAGCAAAAATCTTGAGGTGTAGCAAAAGCTTTTTCGAATGCTTTAGGAAGAAGTTCCACATTGACTTTTTCTAAGCAATCTTTAGTCAAAGAAACTTTTTCAGGGTCTCCTTGAGTATTTAAAGAAAAGAAAGCATTTTCAAATTTTTTTGCCTTATCTAAATTGGATTGTTCAAGAGCATAGCAAATATTTTTTCGAGCGGCCTCTAGTCCCTGCTTTGTAAATTTTGGCTCCAAGAGAAAATCGCTGATAATTTTTAATAACATAGGCAATGAATCATTGCCGCATTCTGCTGTAATCAGTCGGTAAAAAGGTTTGACTGCTGCGTCGAGTTCAATGGAATAGTTATAAAGAAGAGCCGAAAGCTGATCAGGGCTCATCGATCCAATGCCGGATTCCATAATCACTTTTGACGCAATACGTAAAGCGGTTTGCTCTTCTTCAGAAAATGAGGAATAGCCCCCAACGGCAGCGAGCTGCACCGTTACCTCTTCTTCGAGATTGCGATTAGGGCGCAGAAAAACATGCATTCCATTATTAAGAACCAATTGGGTCGTTTGAATACTTTCAAAATAATTCTCAGATCGAAAAAGTTCTTCGGTGTGAATAAATGAAAAGTAGCAGCTTAGAGTAATAAAAAAATAAAATAACTTAGAGATCATATGTCTTAAAATTAGCGATATTGCTGATAGGTAAACTTATAAGAATCGCATTAAGAACAATTAAAGAAAAAAAGTTTTTACAAATTTAGTCAAAAAAATAACAGATTTTTTTTGAAAAGCCCGGATCATGAAAATTATTGGAAAATAAAAAAAGGAAAGACTGGCTAGAAAGAATCGGCTTTTCTTGATCTCAATTTAAAACCAAGTGTTTTTTCTGGAGCATCTGACATAAGGATCTTCTAAAAAGGTGATTTCTTTCTCCTCAATAAAGGCGGTAGATATTCCCCAATTGAGGGGACCCAGGGGGTAAAAAATCATACGTCAATAGATGCTGAAAAAGAAGGACATTGGCGAAAGGCGTATTTTTGCTTTGAAGTTGGGAGAAAAGTGATCAAACAGGTATTGTACTAACTGTCTTAAAGATTTAAGCACTAATAGATCTACTTCGATAATTATTAGGCACAGCGTGGCCGGTAAAGAGTAGGTAAAAATGGGCGAAAGATACTTACACCGGAAGCTGTAGGTTTTGGCCTTTGCAGAAAACGCTTTCTTCAAACTGGTGATCGTTTACAAAAGTAATTAGTTTTTTTGAAAATGAGAGCTTGTTGCCACGGAAGGGGTTACTTTTTCTTCATCGCTTCAAAAAAATGGGTCGACTTTCCCTTCCTAGCTTGACTTAAAACTTGAATTAAAGTTAACATGCTCTTGCTTGCCCAGGTGGTGAAATTGGTAGACACGCCAGATTTAGGTTCTGGTGCCGTAAGGTGTGTAGGTTCGAGTCCTATCCTGGGCAACTTCTAATCCTTTCTTTTAAAACGAAATTTAATTCCATTCGTTTATTTTCTTTAATAACTTTTTCGTTTAGGTTGCTTTCAAAACGTTTTCTACTGAGCAAACGTAGCATGCTTTGTTCTGCCATAGTGGTATTGATTACACCGAATGTTGTTAGACGCTTCACTTAGGTAAAGCGATTTCCAGCCTACTTGATTGTTAATGCATTCGAGGTAAACAGCTGATGCGTACCCTGTCTCAATTTTCTCTAAACACTTCGTTTAATGACTTAAAAGTTTTAAATGCCGGGAAAGGCTGCTGTAGCTTCCATTACTTTTATAGCCTTTCTTTCTCAATAGGATCGTGGCATCCCCTCTACGGAAAAAGCTCTTTAAAAGAGTGGATGGCAAATAGCTGTATTTAAACGGGATATGTTCTTGATGAAACACTTGAATACTTATATATAGCAATCGAATGGCTAAAAATTTATATTACCAATTGGACATCTGCCGCGTGGGACGACCGATTTTATGGATTTAGATTACTTTGCTGATGAACAATCAAAAGGCTTCTCAGAGCCTATTTTTGTTGCAACCTCACGCAAGAAGGTTGGTATCGTTTCAAAGTGTCTCAAAGGCGAACACGTTTTTTAACAGCTATTATGTGGTTTGGATTTTCAGAATCGGAAGAGGATAAGAAAATGGCTTTTAAAAGCGACAGGTTGTTTGTTCTAGGATGTTTAAAAGATGATGTCATTAGATAAATTTAAGAGAGCTTAAGACAGGATGCAGAAAATTGAGCTACAGCCAAAACATCTTTTTATAAGAAGATTCGTTCGTAATCTTTTAATGGGGGGTACCATCATTTTAATTTCCTTGATGGTGGGAATGATCGGCTATCGCTTTTTTGAAGATTTAGATTACATTGATGCTTTTCTGAATGCATCAATGATCTTATCAGGTATGGGACAAGTATCGCCTTTAACGACGGATTCCGGAAAAATTTTTGCCGGTCTTTATGCTCTTTTTAGTGGTGTTATTTTTCTAGTTGTCACTGCTGTTATCTTTGCTCCTGTTGTGCATCGTTTTTTGCACAAGTTTCACTTGGAGGAAGAAAAAAAGAAATGACTTCTTATTTAAGCCATTCTAAGGGGCGAGGAAGGAAAGACAAGTTGTCTTTAGCTTTACGATTGGAAGCTCCCCTAAGCTTTGTGGCAGCATAAACAGCATCTTCTCCAAAGAGCTTCTTTGCTTCCTCTTCTGTCAATTTTTTTGGGGCCGGCCCTTTGACATAATTAGCAAAAGCAGGTAGCCACTCTTTTAATGCTATCGGTTGATCATTGACAATATTATAAATGCCGGGCTTGGCGCTTAAAGAATTAACGATCGCTTGGGCCGCATCCTCGATATGAATGAAGTTCCATACCCCTTCCCCTGATCCCATTTGAGGAAACTCATGATTTAAGACTTGTCTGCCCATATCGCCTTCAGATACAAACCATGTACCTGGTCCATAAAAAAAGCCGAAGCGTAAAGCCACGCCCTCGATAGAAGGTGAGCTAAATAACCTTTTTTCGATTTGTTGATATATAGTAGTCCCCTTAGCGATTCCAGGGGTAGCATTGAAGGCAAAAGGAACATCTTCATTAGCGAGGCCTTGACCTGACTCATACCAAAAACCGCAGGATTGAGCAATATAACGTCGAACGCCAAACGCTTCTCCCGCAAGCTGTAAATTTAAGCCCCCTTTCAGCCGCGTTTCTGCATTCTTAAGTGCAGCTTTTTCCATTTCTTCCGATGTATATCTTTTGGGTAACCGAGTTAGCATGTCAATAATGATTTCTGGCTGAACTTTGCCCATCGAGGAACGAACCTCATCTTTGTCTAACACATCGACAACAAGAGGAGTGGCTCCTAATTGTTCTAGTGAATTTACCTTGGCATGGTTGCTAGTAATAGCAAAAACCTCATGCTGAGGAGCAAGCTTCTTGATGAGTGGAAGACCAATGGCTCCTGAGGATCCTGCAATCAAAACTTTCATTGTAAAGCCTCTTGACGGGTCAAGGATTGAGTTAAAGCATATGAACTTCCATCTTGAAGGTATTGCTCGCATTTTAAATCCACAGCTTCAATCATCGAATATTTGCTTAAAAGATGATGGGCGATGAAGAGGAGTGAATCTGGAGTTTTGAGTAAGGGATGATCTAACAAGCTTAAAACATCTCGTTTAATCATTAAAAAATCGGGATATTCATCCATACCAATACTGGGATTAAAACAATAATGAATAGTTAGATGTTTCTCACCGATGGCTAACTTAAAACTAAAGGCTTCTTTACATTGATAAATAGAAGACATCTCAGCCTGACTCCAACGTAGGTGAGGCTTACCTACTTTTGGTAAGATGGTGAGGCGTGATTCTAGTTTTGTCAAAAAAGGATATTCTTGAGCTAAAAATACAAGCATGGCTTTGTTAACCGCTTCCCAATAAGCAGTTTTGCTAGGATAATTGATCAAAAAGTTAATGGTTGTTTGATAGATCTCATTAATATTGGGCTTATGGTTATTTTCTAAAGTTAGTGCAAGATCAACAGTAACAGGGTGCTCTTCATCAAATTGCTCTAATGAAAGGCTTTTAATTGAAAAGCTGTATTCTTGTGGGTAGCCCGGGGATGAATGAAGCAAGAAGATGAAAAGGAATAAATAAAGTAAAAACCTCATATTAGCCTGTTTCTAAAGCATTAATATTAGGAAGATTTAAATCAACTGGCTGAAAAAAAGTCACTTCAGCAGTACTAATGTTATACATGGCACCTACAAGCACGATTTTCCCTTCAGTAATCAACCGATCAAGGGTTTGGCTGTCTTTTCTAATGCGCTTCATTGTCCTCAAAACATTGTGGTAGGAGACTTCATCAAAATAATCATTTTGCTTTTGAGTATCAAGTTCTAGGAAACCACCACAAGTTTTTATATCCACAGATTTTTGAATTTCAGAAACTAAAGAATCAAGATTCACACATCCGGTTACTTCAGCTGCCGTCTGTTGATTGCAAATCAAATCGACCGATGCTTTGACAGCCCCGCAAGAAGTATGACCCATGACTAAAATGAGCTTGGCGCCAGCAACAGCACAACCGTACTCAATGCTACCAAGCACTTTATGACTAACCACATTTCCTGCGATGCGGACGCTAAAGACATCACCTAAGCTAAGATCAAATATGAGTTCCACGGGTGTTCTAGAATCAATACAGCTTAGGATGACTGCCATAGGAAATTGTCCTGTCGCAGCAGCATTTAACTGCCTGGATAGATCACGAGTAAGCCGCAATCCTTGACGAAAACGGCCATTGCCTTCTTGTAAAATTTCTAACACTTTTTCAGGGGTCAATGATGCTTGAGTTTCATAGCTGCTAAAATCCAAGTACTGAATGCTATCTTCAAGTTTAGGATACTTGTCTTTAAAGCCGACTAAGCTAACAGAAATATTTTGAACCTTAGCTGAAGATTGATAGTCTGCAATTAAATCTAAAATATCAGAGTCAATATAATCCGTATTATTAGCATCGATTAATACATGGCCATTTGGTGGGACATTACGAAGGGTTTCTTCCAAAGAAGCTCGATTAAGAAATCCAACCTGATTGGGGAGTTCAATATGAAGCACTTCATCACCTGTCGCATGCTTCTCCAGGATTTTTTTTAAGGGTCTACGGATATTACTGTGGAGAATAAAGCAGATAGATGCACCAAGGCCAATCAAAACGCCAACGAGGAGGTCGGTAAAAACAATGGCGATAATGGTAATAATAAAAGGAAGGAATTGATTGTAGCCTTCACGCCACATTTGCATAATCAACCTTGGGCTTGCCAGCTTAAGACCTGTTACAAGAAGGATGGCAGCAAGGGCAGAAAGGGGGATTTGATTGAGCCATTGTGGAATGAACATCACACAGCCAAATAAAAGAAGGCCATGCCAAATGGCGCTTAATTTGGTTCTCACCCCAGCATTGATATTGACAGAACTCCTTACAATCACGCTTGTCATTGGGATACCACCAATGAGACCAGCGATAACGTTTCCTATTCCTTGTGCCATCAACTCTCGGTTAGGGGGGCTATTGCGCTGCATGGGGTCTATTTTGTCAACTGCCTCTAAATTAAGAAGGGTTTCTAATGAAGCTACTATGGCAATCGTAATAGCAGCTAGGTAGACTGCTGGATTGTGAAGGATATTGAAATCGGGAAAGATTAGGAAGTTAGCAAATCCACTAAGCGTTTTGGCTACAGGGACTTGCACAAGATGGTTGGATTCAATCATCCAATAGCCACTTTGTTGGAAAGTAAATTTGGCGATCACTGCAAAAATAACTACAACAAGAGGTGCTGGGATGAGAGTTTTTTTTAAAAAGCTAACTTTTTCCCATAAAATGAGCAGAAAGATAGAAACAAGTCCTATAATGGCAGGTCCTGGGTGAATATCGAACCAGGCTTCAACTAACTCTGAAAAAGTATTTTGGTTATCCGCTTGGAAAAATGATTTATTACCAATAGGATCGACATCATGCCCAAATAAATGAGGAATTTGCTTTAAAATTAAGATAACGCCAATAGCAGATAATAAACCTTTAATCACACTTGAGGGAAAAAAAGCAGCAACAAATCCCATTTGAGCAATGCTAAGGGCGATTTGAATGATGCCTGCAATCACAACAGCAGCTAAAAAGGCTTCAAAACTTCCTAAATGCCCAATTTGAGTAGCTACCACGGCTGTTAATCCGGCCGCTGGGCCGCTAACACTGGTACTTGAGCCACTAAAGATGCCTACAACAATACCTCCAATGACACCTGTTAAAATCCCAGAAAATAGTGGAGCGTTTGAAGCTAGAGCCACACCTAAGCAAAGCGGAAGAGCTACTAAAAAAACGACAAGGCCAGCTGTAAGATCATAAGGGAGCGTCTTAGCGGAAAACAAATGAGGACTCGACATATCAAAACTACCCAGAAGTAAAAAATGATCAATTAACCTATTTTTAATGCATTTTCTTCCGATTGTCCATATTAAAGTGCAAATATTTCTTTAAGAGAATAGATGTGAATAAATAATAACTTAAATAGTTTGTGTCTGGTTAATTTAATTTGAATATTAAAATTATAAGGAATAGTCTTAGATTAAAGGCGTGAAAGATTAAATCTAGGCAATAGAGGGGGTCTTTATGTCAACAATTCTTCAACCGGGTACAAAAGCTCCAGACTTTACCCTTCATGCAACTCCCGATCAGACGATTTCCTTAAACGAATTGCAGGGAAGTCCTATTATCCTTGCCTTTTATCCAGCAGACTGGAGCCCTGTTTGTAGCGATCAAATGGCTTTATATAATGAAATTTTACCAATATTTCATAAATACAAAGCCAAATTAATAGGCGTGTCTGTTGACAGTAGTTGGTGCCATAATGCATTTGCAGAAAATCGCCATTTGCACTTTCCATTATTGGCTGATTTTGAGCCAAAGGGAGCGGTGGCTAAAAAATATGGTATCTATCAAGAGAAAACAGGAGTATGCCAGCGGGCTTTATTTGTCATTGATAAAAATGGAATGATTGTGTGGAGCTACCTTTCTCCTATGGCAGAAAATCCAGGAGCGGATGGTATTCTTGAGGCCCTTGAGAATCTTGAACAAAAATAGCTGGAGGAAATATGGCTATCCTAAAAGTTCCTATCAGTCAAGAAGATCATATTCAAGGAAGCCCGCACTCATTAATCACCTTAGTAGAGTATGGGGATTATGAATGTCCTTTCTGCGGGCTCGCTTACCCTGCAGTTAAGCAGCTTCAAAGACATTTCCAAGAAAAATTAAGGGTTGTTTTTCGTAATTTCCCTCTTTCAGAAATCCACCCCCTTGCAGATATTGCAGCTGAAACAGCAGAATTTGCAGCTAGCAAAGGTAAGTTTTGGGAAATGCATGATCTTCTCTATGAGCATCAAAATCAATTATCAGCCCCTTTTCTCTTAGAACTAGCGGAAAGTTTAAATCTATCCTCTTTAGACCTTGAACTTGCTATTAAAGCTCATGCTTTTCAACCTAAAATTAAAAGTGACTTTTTAGGTGGTGTTAGAAGCGGTGTAAATGGAACACCAACTTTTTACATCAATGAAAGTAGATATGATGGTTCTTATGAAACAGAGGATCTGATTAAGGCAATCGATGAAGTTTTTGCCAAAAATAGCTTATAGTTCTAATCGCACCAGAGGTGCTTCGTCAAGATCGATTTCACGTTCTAACCTTTCAAACACATCATCGCCTATCTCATCTTTCCTCCATAGTTCTAAAAGCTTTTCTCTCTTCTTTCTAAGCACATGGAGACGAGCGATATCTAAATCATGCAGTTCATGTTTTGGAGAATCAATTTCTACAATTTGATGGCGTGTATTAAAATAGGTAGACAAAATGACGAATTCTCGATCCGTTAAAATTTGCACTGAATGCAATTTTCTTACTTCTTCAATAGCTGTATGATTAAGAAGCTGTCTCATTTCTTTGATCTGTTTTCCTGGGCTAAATTTGACATCTAACCAGGTGACGAGTTTGGAAAGGGTCAGACTAGGAAGAAGCAATGAAAGAAATAGGATAGAGAAGGTCATAAAAAGAACGATATCCCTTCCAGGTAGGGGAGTCCCATCCAATAAATGATAGGGAAGGGCTAACGCTGCAGCTAGCGAAACAATTCCTCGCATTCCAGACAAACTAACGATAAGCATGTGTTCAAAGTCATGCTTTTTACTGGCGTTTGTTTTTCGATAAACAAAGTCTTCTTTAATAAAAACCCAAACGAAGCGAAGAACGATAAGGATTAAGGTTAGCAAGCAGGAGTAGCCGAAATAAAGAAGAGCCTTTTCTTTTGTTAATCGCTGGATAATACTATTGAGTTCTAGTCCAATCAGAATAAAGACGAAGCAGTTGAGAAGGATCATTAACATATCCCATGTGATCCATCCAACGATTCGTGTTGAGGAAGGAAAATGAGTTACCATCATATGTGACCCAATTAATCCGTTAAATACAACGGCTAATACCCCAGAACATCCTAAACTATCAGCTAGCATAAATGCAAGGTAGGGAATGAAAAAAGAAAAGGTAACTGATAGGATAGGATGAAGAGTTTTGTAGGAAAGATAATTAAGAAAATAGCCTGTGGTGACCCCAATGAAGATGCCTCCTAAAGCGACTTCTATAAATTCCAGACTAGCAGACCCTAAAGAAAACACGCCCGAAAGCAAAGCCGTTACACCCATTTTATACAGGACTAGGCCTGTAGCATCATTAATTAGGCTTTCCCCTTCTAAAACAGAAAGCAAGCGTGGATTTAGCGAGAATCGCTTTAAAATTTCGGAAGCTGCTGTCGCATCAGGAGGAGAAATGATGGCTCCGAATGTAAAAGCTAAGGCCCAGGGAAGCTCAGGAAACAAGTATTTAAAAATTAATCCAATACAAATGGTTGTGGCAAGCACAAGACCTAGAGCTAACCAGATGACTTCGTGAATATTTTTATAAAACTCCTTATTAGACACCTTAAATGTAGCGTTGTAGAGAAGGGGGGGTAAAACCAGGAGTAAAATAAAAGTCGGATCAACATTGAATGGTTGAAAATTAGATAATAAGCCCAAAAAGATGCCGCCACAGACGAGCAATAAAGGAGCAGGAATTTTCCATTTAATGGCTAAATTGACAAGCCAAATGGCACTTGCCATCAATGAAACCAAGATCATTAAGCTATTCATAAAAAAAATAGTGGTTAATTATTTGTTAATGGATCTAATGGTTATTGGCAATGAGATTATGAAATAACAACGTTAGGTAATAGAAGAAGAGATGACTTGACCTTGCTTTAGCGAATCAAGGATGCTAACAGGGACATAGCTTAAATTCCTATCGCATGAGGGTAAAAGATAAACGTCGATTAATTCATCTTTGTTGATTGCAAGTCACTTAATAATGCCATCGCTTCGAAGAGTCCTATCTATGGCAAACAAACTAAGGCCATTTGTATATCCTTATTATGTATTTCTTTTTTTTTTACAAAATTTTATGTTATATTATTATAAACCATTTTGTTGATAAATATTTTTAACGATTAAATAAGGAAGCCAAAGGCAATGATACCGCTATCTACTCAAGCAAACGATCGATCATTATGGGAACAAGCAAAAAAAATTGGCAACTGGCTCAATAACACTTCTAACTGGATGGCCGTGACAAACTTAGCTATAGGAATTCTTAATGCTGATTTAGTATTCAGAAGAGGTAAGATTGAATTGTTTGTATCCTCGGTTACATGTATTTACACAGGTATTCATCTTCTCGCTTTAAAAAAACGAGATTATAGAGCGATAGCTTTGTTGATCAATGCTCTATGTCTTTATGATTATTTTCAGCAAATAAATACAACATCAAATTTGATGTCGGTTGTTAATATAATAACGATTTTTGGCGATTATTATAGCGGTGTATAAATGATGAGAACAGATAGTAGAGATCATTCTTTCTTTGTGGGTGAGCCTTTCAAAGAAAAGAAGCCAACACGGTCTTTAAGTTGTAATAAAATGACTATCTTAGCCCTGAAAATTTTATTTTCAGGCGGGATAATCCTCTTATTTTCAAAAACAACACGTTTAGAACTATCTCAGGTTTTTAAAACAAGAAAGAGCGTATCTCGGCCGGTATTTAATGAGGCTCAAAAAAAACCTTCGACGATGGATAAGGTTAAGCAGATCTTTGATGAGGTATTTGAAAGTAAAGCGGAGCTTGATCCCTATGCAGATCAACTTTCTTCTGAGCAAGGAAACGACATTTACCTTACAGCCATGAAAGTGGCCCGAGCTATTTTTGATGATGCTAGCAAACTCAATCTTTTTAAAGATAGATCAGGGGTGGTAGATGATAAGCAGTTTACCATCGAACTTTTCAAAGGTATATGCGAGAGTGTTGAATTAGCGAGTAAAAAAAGTTTTTTTAATAGTGGAATTTTTCCCATTCCTATCGATGATATTACTCCAACCATTCAAAAAATTTTCGGTGAAAACATTTTTGCTGTTCAAGATAGTAACAATCAAGTGTCTTTGCTGATAGTTCAGGAAAGAGTTGGCAAAGGAACCTTTAATTCAGTTTCCTGGGCCATTGAATTTCCTACAGGCAAGTTTAAGGCTTACCGCGAAATCATCGATGATGGGAACCAGAAAAATCTTTTGATTTTTCAAGAAGAAAATTTGATCCATCAGCAAATGCAAGAAATCCCTTCTATCAAAAAACATGTGGTAAAACTTCATTGTGCGTTCGAAAAAAAATCAATTCTCGCTCTTTGTGAAGGAACAATTACTCAAACGCCACTTTCACAAGAAGAAGCAAAAAAAGTAATAGGAGATATTGTTAGAGGCCTTGCAGCTATGCATCAAAAAGGATATGTGCATAGTGATATCAAGCCTGATAACTTATTTGTTAAACGTACGAAAGCAGGCAGCGTCAAAGGGAAAATTGGCGATTTTGGTGGCACGTTTCAATCTGTACAAAAGCGTAGCATTGTTGGTTCTCATTATTATTTTTCTCCTGAAAGCTTTAAGTCTCAGATTTTTTCTTCAGCTTCAGATTGTTGGGCTCTTGGAATAACTCTTTATGAATTTAAATATAAGAGAGTAGAAAATGGTCAGGTTGAGCTTCCAACATTGGAATTTTTAGACAAAATTTTAAAAGTGGGGAAAGGAGATCATGAGAAAATCCAAGCGCTTTTCAAAGAAGGAGATAAGGAAATACAAAAGCGTCTTAATTCAAAAGATCCTTATGATCAGGTGATTAAAGCACTTCTTAATCTCAATGCGAAAAAAAGAATGTCTGCTGAAAATGCGTTAAAGAAACTGCAAAAAATCTCAGCTCATCACTTTATTCGACATACCTAATGGTTTGAGATATAACCCATTTTATACAGCAGCTCAGCATTTAAGATGCCTCCTCCAGCAGCTCCTCGAATCGTATTATGAGAAAGGCAAACGAATTTATACTGCATAATAGGACACTCCCGAAGCCTGCCTACAGCGACGGCCATACCCCCTTCTAAATGGCGATCTAAGCGGGGTTGGGGACGATCTGTTTCATCCTTATAAAAAATGGCTTTCTTTGGGGCTGACGGAAGATTGAGATGTTGAGGTAAACCTTGAAAATTTTCCCATTCCTCAAGAATCTCTTGTTGAGAAGGTTTTTTTACAAATTCTGTAGAAATACAAGCAAGATGCCCGTCAATCACAGGAACTCTGTTGCAGTGGGCAGAAAATAAGATATTCTGTGCAGGGAGAATTTGACCTAAGGTTAATTTTCCTAAAATTTTTAAAGGTTCTTGTTCTGATTTCTCCTCTTCATTGGGAATGAAAGGGATTACATTATCTGAGATATCTAAAGATGAAACTCCAGGATAGCCAGCACCGCTAACTGCTTGTAGCGTCGTTACTTGAACTTTTGACAAACCAAATTTGCTATGGAGAGGAGCTAAAGGGATCATATAACTCTGGATCGAGCAGTTTGGTTTAACAGCAATGAATCCCTTAGCCCAACCTCTATTTTTTTGTTGAAAAGGAATGATTTCAATATGCTCGGCATTGATCTCAGGAATTAACATGGGAACATCATTAGCAGCACGGTGATAGGAGGCATTAGAGATAACAGGCAATCCCGCAGCAGCATATTTTTCTTCGTAATTTTTTGCGCCCTCATTATTCATTGCTGAAAAGACAAAACCACAGCGATCCACCGCTTGGCTCAGATCGTTTAAAGAATTTAAACGCATGGACAAATATTGGGTTGGGATGGAGCTAGGAAGTCTCCATTTCCCTTGAACTGCTTCTTGGTAAGTTTTGCCAGTAGAATAGTCAGAAGCGGCAAGAAAGGTGACTTCAAACCAAGGATGGTTGAGAAGTAACTGGAGATAGTGTTGACCTACGACTCCTGTAGCGCCAAGTAATCCGACGGGTATTTTTTTCATTGTAGAGCGGGGGTTGAATGCTAAGGTTACAAGATCGGATCATTTTTTCCAAAGTGACTTGTGGCTAACAGGTCTAAAAAAATAAGATTTACAATAAAAACTTATTTTTCTATGGCTAAAGGACAGGCTTTTAGGAGTTATTATGCATGCTCTATGGAAAGGTTCGATTAGTTTTGGCTTAGTGAATATCCCTGTCAAAATGTTTAGCACGGGTAAGGAAAATGAACTAAAGTTTGTCATGTTGCATAAGAAAGATCTTTCGCAAATCCGCTACGCTCGTATCTGCAAAACTGATGGTGCAGAAGTGCCATGGAATGAAATTGTGAAAGGTTTCGAATATCAGCCAGGTGAGTATGTCGTGCTTAACCAAGAAGATTTTGATAAGGCTAATCTTAAAAAGACGAAATCGATTGAAATTTTTGATTTTGTCAAGGAATCAGAGATCAATTCTATTTATTATGTAAAACCTTATATTTTAGAACCCGAAAAAGGAGCTAGCAAAACATACGTGCTTCTACAAGAGGCTCTTATAAAATCAAAAAAGATTGGCCTTGCTAAATACGTGGTTCATAATAGAGAACACTTGGCTGTTATAAAGCCTTATAAAAATATGCTCATTTTAAATCAGCTACGTTATGAAGAAGAGTTATTAAAATTAAATGAGGTCGATATTCCTGCTGAAAAAATCTCTCCGAAAGAAATGGCTATTGCTTTGCAGCTCATTGATCAGCAGACAGCGAAATTTAAACCTTCTGATTATCGCGATACCTACCATGAAGAAATTAAAGGGATCATTGAGCAAAAGGCTAAAGGAAGAAAAATTCATCCCAAAGGTCAAGCTCCACAACCGACGAAAGTTCAAGATATTATGTCCTTGCTAAAAGAAAGCTTGAAACAAACTCCTGCGAGAAAAAAAAGAAAACCATCTTTTAGGGAAACAGCTTGAACTTAAAAAAATATATAGAAAAAAGGACATTTTCACAGACGCCTGAACCAAGGGGAAAGCCGCATAAAAAACTTCCGAGAAATCTTCATTTTAGTGTTCAAAGACATGATGCTAGCCGTCTTCATTATGACTTGCGTTTAGAGCATCGAGGTGCTTTGCTCAGTTGGGCCGTTCCCAAAGGGCCATCTCTTAATCCTAAAGATAAACGACTGGCTCTTCAAGTAGAAGATCATCCCCTTGAGTATCGTACTTTTGAAGGCATCATTCCAAAAGATAATTATGGTGCAGGTACGGTACTTCTTTGGGACGAAGGCACATATACTGTTCCAAATACTAAGAATGTGCGAGAAGCTGAAGAAAAAATAGCTGAAGGCTTGCTGAAAGGTCACCTAGAAGTCATCTTTGAAGGGACTAAGCTGAATGGCGAGTTTCATCTTATCAAAATGGCAAGAAGCAAGGAAGAAAATGCCTGGCTTTTAGTCAAAAAACAGGACGCATTTGCTTCTGAAGAGGATATATTAGAGCACACTGATTCAGTTAAAAAAAAAAGAGATATAAAAAAAGATCCATTTCCTGATTTTTTTAAACCCATGTTAGCCACTCTGATCGAAGCTCCTTTTAATCACGATGACTGGCTATTTGAAATTAAGTGGGATGGCTATCGCGCGTTAGCATTTGTGAATCAAGCGGATGTGAATTTATACTCAAGAAATCATCGCTCATTCAACCACCTATTTCCTACTCTGGTGAGTGAATTAAAAAACAAGCAGCTTCAAGTTGTTCTAGATGGAGAAATTGTTCTAGTTGATGAGTCTGGAAAATCACGATTTCAGTATATGCAAAATTACCAAAGTGAAGGGATAAGAGAGGGTTCTCTTTATTACTATGTTTTTGATTTGCTATTTGAAAATGGAGAAGATTTAAGATCCCTACCACTCATTGAAAGGAAAGATCGCTTAAAAAAGTTGTTTTCTCGCTATCCATTTACGCAATTAAAGTTAAGTGAAGATGTGCAAGCTAAGGGGATTGTGTTATTTCAACAGGCTGTTAAGCATCACTTAGAGGGAATCATTGGTAAGAGAATATCAAGCTCTTATGCTTCCACGCGTAGTAAAGAATGGGTGAAAATAAAAACTCATTTAAGCCAAGAAGCGGTGATTGGCGGTTTTACAGCACCTAGAGGTTCTAGAAAGAAATTTGGAGCTCTTTTGTTAGGTGTTTATGAGGAGGGCCAGTTGGCTTATATCGGCCATACAGGGGGAGGGTTTAATGAAAAAAGTTTATCGTCCGTATATGAAAAATTAAAATCTCTTATTCGAGATGAATGTCCTTTTTCTCAAAGGCCTAAAGCGAATTCCCCTGTAACATGGGTGGAGCCAAAGCTAGTTTGTGCCATTTCATTTAGTGAATGGACGAAAGAGGGGATAGCAAGACAGCCAATATTTCAAGGACTGCGTATGGATAAAAATCCTTTAGAAGTAGCAAGAGAGCCTGTTCAAATGGTCATTAATGATAAAAAAGTTAATGTTAGCAATTTAGAAAAAATTTTTTGGCCAGATCAGCAATATACAAAGGGAGACCTACTGCATTACTATCAAAGTGTGACCTCACAGATTATCCCTTATTTAAAAAATCGTGCGATTATGATCCGACGCTTTCCAAATGGAATTGAGGGAGATAGTTTTTACCAAAAAGATAGCAGCAATTTGCATTTGCCTAAGGAAGTTAAAACTGTCTTCATTGAACATGATCAAAAGACGATTCAATACTTAGTGATAGAGAATAAAAAAGCCTTAGAATACCTTGTGAATCTTGGGGTTATTGAGGTTCATATCTTTTTATCGCAAATTAATCAGTTAGAAAATCCCGATTTTCTTGTGATTGATCTTGACCCTGAAGCCATTTCCTTTGATAAGGTAATTGAGACGGCTCTTGTCATTCACGACATTTTAGATAGCTATAATATTAAAAATTACTGCAAAACTTCGGGAGGAGATGGGTTACATATTTGTATCCCTCTTCAAGCAAAGTATAATTATGAACAAGCAAAAAGGTTTGGAGAGTTAATAGCAAGCCTTGTTTATAAGGAACTTCCGAAAATGACTTCTTTAGAAAGAAAGCCTGAAAAGCGGCAAAAAAAAGTATATATCGATGTTTATCAAAATAATTTTGGGCAAACAATTGTTGCTCCCTATTCCGTGAGAGGCAGAGCTTTTGCGACCGTATCAACGCCTCTTTTATGGGAAGAGGTGAAAAAAGGATTATCACCCCAGCAGTTCACTATTAAAACAGTACCTGAGCGGATTAAAAAGATGGGAGATATTTTTAAACCTATTTTTGGGCGAGGAATCAATATTTTGAAAATTTTAGAGACCCTGGAAAAAGAAATTTAATCCAGCTCAAGATTTAGTTGCTCTTCGATTGTCACTTTTCCTTCAGTGGCTTTTTCAATGAGCTTGGCAAGACGAAGGCTTGGTTTTTTGTGGCCATGCATGAGAATCGATAGGTAAGATCTTGAATAGCCAAGCTTTGCACTAAAATCTTTAAGTGAAGTACGTGTGCGAAATAAATATTCTCTAAGATCCATTTTTCCTCAATTTTGTGAAAGAATGGTACTGAACCTTTTTAAATTTTTCCATGTAAAACGAAGGTTTTGTGGGAAAATATAACACATGTTTGTATTTTTATGTCTTTGTTGTCAAAGAACGTGTGTTATCTTTTTTGAAAAGTTATGGCTAAAAAGGGAAGAATAAAAAGAAGCTGTTACAGGACGCGTTATTTCTAAAAGTTGCTGGCCTCCCCCCTATGTAAACAAGTGCAAAGATTTTGCCAAATTGCTTCAACACCTTACTTAAATGCTAATCAACCCATTCATATTCAAAAGTTAGGTTTTGAAATTATGGTTGTTTCTTTATGGCCTTGTATTCAGAGGGATTGATAAAGGGTCTATCTAGCATGAATGCCAAAAATGGTTATCCGCTAGGATGATCGCTTGCTTGCTTTTTTTTTCGACCTAGGATAACGAAGAAGGTATCCTAATTATTTCGGAAAAAGACCAGGCATAAAGGTATACTCTTTCTTGTCGCTTTCTTGAATGCTAGTATTACATTGCCTTCTCAGCAAGCTGTTCGGTGGAAAGCTTTCTTTCTCTTATAATGTTTATTACGCTATCAAGAAGGTTTTGATGGGGGAGCTCAGGACTTTTAAGTAGCTTGCATTCCTTTGATTCCCATAAACATGCATGTTTATCGAGAGAGAAATTGCGATACATAATGATTTTGACAGCATCTACTTTTAAGGCTAGTTGAATATTAGGACGGCGTCTATCTAGATGTTTTTCAAGGTCAGCACAAAAATCAAGCTTTTGAAGGAAGGGATGAGGTTTAAGATAACCAATAACAAAAAAGAATTCATCATCCTCTTTTCCATATTTGTGGATAATACCTGCTTCTTCTTCAAATTCTTCACGAATTTCTGCTAGTAATTTGCGATCTCTAGCCCGTCCCTTCATGACAATTTGTCCGGAGTCCGTGATTCTCAATGTGTGCTTGCTATTTTTGCTAGAGAGGACATTAGGACCCAATTCAATTGCAAAAGGAGGCGTTTTTTGTATCCATCTAACAGTATAATTTATATTCATGAATGTTTGCGTTTTGCTAGAAACGGAAAGCTCATGCTCGTGAAGAAGATCCTGATCGTTTTTTTCTTTATCATGCTGGCTTGCTAGCTCGATTAAAGTAGCATGAACTTGATAGCTAACATCATAGAGAATTAAAATGTCTTCTAAACCATGGGACTGGAAAAACCCTTTCAATGCATTTTGTTCTTGAACGATACATTCTTTAAACACCTCATCAGTAAAAGGGTGTCCAATCACTAGGGTTAGACCGGCATGGTCATTGATCGTGTAGTTATCATTAACTTGTTTTACTTTTTGTAAATCAAACATCCCTCTGGATTCAGATATAGCTCCAGTCATTTAACAACCTCATTGAAAATTAAATAACTTCTGAAAAGAAGATGTTTGCAAGCCAATCTTGTTAGACCAGCTGTTCCTTAAAAAATTTTTCTAAAACCTTCTGAGGACTTGTGTTTGGGTTTTTCATTGCCTTAATGGGAAGATGTAGCGTTTGCTCAAGGAGATCTTTGCCTGACATAGCGGCGTGAGAAACTTGATCAGTGTAGACCATCCAAGTGCTACCCGCTGGAAAATGGACCTCCCATTGTAAGACATGCTTTTGGTAATAAGGATCTAGTTTCATCGCATCATGGATGCTAAGCATATAATGGTCGTAAAGAGTACGATAATCCTTTGTTAAGCGGAATAAATTTAAAAAATAGGCACTTCCTGGCCAGGGCTTTTGTACGCGAGGTGCCATTTTCTCTACAACATTTGAGAATGGCTCACCAATACGCCAAACCCTAGGCTTGCCATGAGGATTGATGTTAGAGAAAATGCGCAGGATGCGCTCACCTTTAACAGGATTGGAAGGAAAAGAATCTATATGTAAAAGGGTGTCGTCTTTACGTTTTGAAATCTTACGGTTCGAGGTTTCTACGGGTCTAAAGCTGGTTTTAGCTTGCCGCCGATATGTAGAATAATGCGGGAAAAGAGCATCAAATAAAGTTAAGCTTTGTTCAGCAAAGCGTTTGATCATGTTCCTTAACTGGTCAACTTCTTGGAACTCTGGACGAACTCCTCCTAGTCGATCTTGATGAATATCATAGCTAATATTTTTTGATTTAGGATGCGTCAATAGAGGGGAAAGAAATTTTTCTTCATGATCGCGGAGTTGAAAGGGAAGAAAAGGAAAATAGAGAACTTTCCCTTGTTCCAGACTATGGATGGCTTTTTCTTGGATGTCTGAAGGAATTGTTTGATCCCAGGCATTTAAATTGAGTGTTTCTAGAATTTCCATGAGTAACCTCTAAGATGTTATGATTACTTATAAAGTAATCTCCTATTGTTTTTGAATGATTTTTAGTATGCTAATGGCAATATTTGCTTATATTTTTAAGTTGATTAAAAGGGCCATTTACTAAGACCTGAATTGCTACCAAAACTGTGTGCAAAAAATTAAGTGATGGTAAGCCAATAGAAATGAGGTTTTGGTAGCAATTCAGATCTAAGGAGCTTATGGATTTAACAAGGGGAAAAGTTGAAGAGCATATTAAAATGATAGCCGTGCCAGCAAGCCTTGGCTTTTTTTTTAATACCATGTTTAACGTTGTCGATACCTATTTTGCAGGTTGGCTGTCCACAGAAGCCTTAGCGGCTTTAACCATTAGTTTCCCTGTATTTTTTCTTATTATTGCGTCTGTGCAGGGAATTTCTACAGGGGCTTCAGCCTTAATTTCTAATTCTCTTGGTGAAAAAAATGAAAAGGGCGCAGAACGAATTTCAGCTCAAGTTTTTGCCTTTGCTTTTTTTACTTATTTAATTGTAGCCCCCTTCGGGGTCTTTGTATCTCCGGTTCTGTTCACCCTTTTAGGCGCGGATGGAGAATTATTAGATATGGCTGTTTCCTATATGAGAGTCATTTTCGCTGGGTCTTTTTTTCTTTTAATGCTTTATGCTGCTAATTCGATCTTAATTGCGAGGGGAAATTCGATTGTTTTAAGAAATTATCTAATGGGGGCTTTTTGTTTAAATATTTTTCTAAATCCCTGGTTTTTATATGGAGGGTACGGAGTACCCCCCTTGGGAATAAAAGGGATTGCATTAGCTACGGTTGTGGCGATGGGGTGTGGTTTTTTTTATGTCTTTTATCAAGTTTGGTCTTCTGGATTTTTGAGATTTGCTCGTGCAAAAGATTTTTTGCCTAACGGGCGAATTCTATTGGAAATTGCCAAACAAAGCATCCCTGCTAGCCTAAATATGATGACAATAGGAATGGGCATTTTTGTCATTACCTTTTTTATAAAGAATTTTGGAAAAACAGCTGTAGCTGCTTATGGCATTGGCATGCGGATTGAGCAGATTGCTCTTTTGCCTACAATAGGTCTAACTATCGCTTCTTTAGCCATTATTGGACAAAATAATGGTGCTGGTTTGATTGCTCGTATTGAAGAGACGTTTAATATTAACCTTAAATATGGCATTTACATTGTGCTTTTAGGGTGTTTGTTGATGGTAGCGATTCCTGAACAATTGGTTGAGTTTTTTACAAATGATAAAGAGGTTGTTTCTATGGGCTCTAAATATCTTAGGATCGCAGCACTTACGGAATGTGCCTATGTGATTTTAAGCATTTCTATCTCAGCCCTGCAGGGAATGAAACACCCCTTTTACGCTTTTTGGGTGGGTCTTTTTAGACAGATAATTGTTCCTGTCATCGTTTTTTATTGTGTTATCCATTGTTTTGGTTTAGGGTTAGAAAGTCTGTGGTGGAGTATTTTTTTGATTACCTGGTCAGCTGCCTTAATTAGTCTTTGGTATATAAGAAAAATCATCAAGGAAAAAAAAAGACACTAAGGAGGACTATGTCTCAAATCTGTAGACAGGCTTTTTTGGATACATTTTCTTATGAACATTGCCTTTCGAAGAAACAGAACTGTCAGGTTAAAGGTCATGCGGCAACCAGAAATCTGATCAAACTTTCCGCTTATGTTCCTATTTTAGGAACCATTACCCATGTGGGTGAGGTGATCAGAATGAGTATCACCGAGTCAAAAGATATCCGCCTTAAAACGAAAAGAAATTTTTTCATTTTAAGAACGTTGCTGTCTGTGGTACCTCCCATCTTATTGGCTGTTGATTTAGTAGCCTCGACCATTGTCCTTAAATCGCTAAGAACCAAACAGAAAGTATAATTTAAATCATTAAAGCCTTCGCAAAGTAGTTCTGGATGGAAGCAGATGAGAGGGTATTCAAAATAAGAGGGAGTTTTTATGAGCTTCCTCTATCGTCATTTGGCCTATTTTTAGCTTTAAGAGGATGCCATCTTTCAAAACATGGGGGGCGAGATTGCTCTCGCCTTGAGTTAGGAAGCGGCTGGAATAAGTTCTCCCAATAGGGTTTGATGATTAAAACTATGAAGTTTTACTTGTTGTAGGGTGCCGATAAGTTCATCACCGCCTTTGAAAAGGACGTTTTTCCAGCATCGGGTGCGAGCTTTTAAAAAGCTGTTGTCCTTAAAGCTTCTTTTTTCGACAAGCACCTCGATCTCTTCACCGAGCATCGCGTGTCTTTGTTTAGTGTAGATTTGTTCCTGTAGCTGAATGAGTCTTTGCAAGCGTGCCTGCTTAACCTCTTCTGGAACATCGTCTTTCCAACGCATCGCCGGAGTTCCTTGTCGTTGGCTATAGGCAAAAAGAAACGCGACAGAGTACTCAAGTTCTTCGAGGATCTTGTAAGTCATTTCAAACTCTTCCTCAGTCTCTGTGGGAAATCCAACGATAATGTCTGTTCCTAATGCCACATTAGGGACAATTTCTTTTAACATTCTTACTTTATCAAGGTATTGCTCGATCGTATAAATGCGATGCATTTTCCTAAGGATGCGATCTGATCCTGCTTGGATAGGGAAATGAACAAACTCACAGACACTTTTCAAGTCTCTAATGGCTTCCATAAGATTTTTGGTAATATCTACTGGATGGCTTGTCATAAAACGAATGCGTTCCAGACCTTTAATATTATCTAAGCGATAGAGAAGGTCGTGAAAAAGGCAATTCCATTCTTCTTTATCTTTTCCATAGCTATTGACGTTTTGTCCTAAAAGAGTCACCTCTTTATAGCCGTTATCGACAAGTTTTTGGCACTCTTCAACAATGCTATCTGGATGTCTAGAAACTTCTTGGCCTCGCGTATAAGGAACAACGCAATAGGTGCAATACTTATCGCAACCACGAATGATTGATACATAGGCCTTTACCTTATCATCACGCTTAGCGCTTAAATAATCGAGTTCGTGTTCAAAATGGTCGTCGGTACGAACGATTTGTTTATTGGTTGAGAGAACCTCGTCTAAGACATCGTTGAGGTGATGAATATTGTTTGTCCCAAGAACGAAGTCGACATGAGGCAATTTATGAAAAATGGAATCTTTTTTTGCGTTAGCCATGCATCCCGTCACGCCAATAATAGCATCTTTTTGAGAGGTTCGGCCTAATTTCCCAAGTTTACCCATTACTTTACGCTCTGCTAAATCGCGAATTGAGCATGTGTTAAACACAAGGAGATCAGCCTGTGTTTCATCATCTGTTTTTGTAAGGCCGCGATTTTCGAGCTGACCTACCATGATCTCGGTATCCAGTTCGTTCATCTGGCAACCGTACGTTCTTACATAAAAGGTTTTAGGGTTTTTCATATGAAAACTTGCGCATTAGTTAAAACAGAACATTCTAAGTTAATAGAGTTCTTTATTTCAAGAAAAGAAGGAGCGGTGAAAATTCTTGGCAAAAACTATTAGGTAGAGTAATATATCACCAATATTGAATGATACAATCCCAAGGACTGTAAGTTATGCTTAGAAAAAAGACTAAAATGGTAAACCCGGATGAAGTCGAGCGCAAGTGGTTTATTCTTGATGCTACCGGTAAGACGTTAGGTCGCTTTGCTTCTGAAGTGGCTAAAATTTTAAGAGGAAAGCATAAGCCTAGTTATACCCCATTCCAAGATATGGGTGATGGCGTTATTGTAATTAATGCCGATAAAATCGAAGTTACAGGTGCTAAAGAAGCTCAAAAAATTTATCGTTATTATACAGGTTTTATGAGTGGAATGCGTGAAGTTCCTTATGATATTATGCACGATCGTAACCCTGAGTACATCATTGAGCACGCTGTCTTAGGAATGATGCCTAAAACACGTATTGCAAGAGCACAGGCTAAACGTCTTAGAGTTTTTGCTGGCGACAAGCATGATATGGAAGCGCAAAAACCCCTCGTAGTCAATATTTAATTAGAGAGAAGATATGTCACTAAAAGAGACTGTTACAACTGGCCGTCGTAAAACTTCTGTCGCAAGCGTCCGTCTAAGAGATGGTAGCGGCAAAATAGACGTAAATGGTCGCCCCTTTGATGAGTATTTTACTCAAGAAATTCAAAGAAAAAATATCCTCGCTCCATTTGAAAAATTGGGCGGAAACAAGAAATATGATTTAATTATCCGCGTAAAAGGCGGAGGCCTTGAAGGCCAAACTATCGCAGTGCGTTTAGGGTTAGCACGCGCTTTAGTGGAACAAGATGAGTCGCTCAGACATGATCTAAAAGAGCAAGGATTCCTTACTCGCGATCCTCGTAAGAGAGAACGTAAAAAGTATGGTCGTGCTGGTGCTCGTAAACGCTTTCAGTTTTCTAAGCGTTAATCGTTCTTGCGCGAACAAACTCCAGTTCGCGCTTTCTTTCTTTCTTTCTTTCTTTCTTTCTTCTGTCAAATTGTTTGTAGATCTAGATGTAAGAGATTAGATTAATAGTTTCTTATCTTTTTTTTATGTAATTTAATAATTCCTTGATTGTTGTTTCTTTAAACAATCTTTAATTATTTGTTTTATTATATCCTATACTAATTAGGGAGGGAGAATGGATTACAAAACATTTCAATCCAGGCTTTGCACAATTGACATGTTCTGGAATCCTGGTTGGCAATACTTATCAAAAGATCTTCAAGTTATTAACCGTCCGCGAACTTGCCTTCAAAAACTTTTTGCTTTTTTATTTAAACCTTCTGAAGAAAAATCTTTAAAGCTAGCTCTTGATAAAATTATCGTCATTGTAAAAAACCATCCCTACAGCATCCAAAATGATATCGTCCGTCAAAGGACGATGAAAATAGTAAAGGTTGCAGAATCAAATTTGACCAGTAAAAAGTGGTCAAACCCCATTCGGGATAATTGCAATGAGATAAGATCGTTCCTGGAAGTTAAGAATGATAGTGAAGAATCGACTCCTACTGTCAAGGATGAAGCATCCCTAGTAGAAGAAACGAGTGAAGATGAGCTTTCTTTAATGGATGAGGATTCCTTAGGGGTATCTTCATTGGAGGAAGCAAAGGCAAAACTGCTAGGACTTGGAGAGGGTATTAATATTGATTCTAGTCAGGATGAAATTAATCAAGCACTCATTCTTGCCCGCCGCATTAAACGCTACTTCGTTCCTAAACATGTTCATTTGACGGAGGAACAAAGAGACTTGAAGAGAGCTTACTTAACATGTCAGTCCTCGATTTTTCATCAGATTTTTGCTCCTCGAATCACAGAGGGAAGAGAGTATGTGAAGCAATTAAGGGATTCAGACAAGTTACAAGGTAATGCTTTAAACTACCTAGATTATCTCGATAGGAAGCTTGAAAAAGGCAAACCTGTTGTATCCCAAGATTCCCATAAATGGCACCACTGCACAGTTAAAGAAAAGGATGGAAGGATGAAGGTGGACCCTATCATTAACTCACAAAAAATTTTATCTTTAAAAGAGAGACTCTACGAAGGAGCCTACGTTTCTACTCACCCTGAATGGGGTTATGGCAACTTCTGCTTTGTATTTAATAGCCGCATAGAAGATCAGATTACAGGTGACAAAGACACATTGCCTTTAATAACGAACTGCGAAACATCCGAATATCCACTTTACATTGGAAGAAGAAGGACAGAGATTCCTAACTACGAGAATGATTGGAAGATACCCAAACCCACAATTTGGGCTGGTTTTAAGAAAACAATTAATTTTAGTATGCCTGACAAAAAGACAAGTCCTTTAGAATATTATTCTTCGAAAAGACTAGATCTTTTTGTAGGGGACACGGCTCAATTATCAAAGAAAAGTCAGCGCTTCCTTAAGCGACATAGAGTATTTGTGATGCCTGAGGGTGAATATCGCCAATTCCATAAAGTAGTTTCGCAAAATTTTCATTTACATTTCCATTCTCATTGGAGACAAGCTCCAATAGTCAATAGTTCCAGTGTGCTGGGTGAGAAACAGGGTGTTCTAGTAGATGCTTAGATGATAAATGGAAGTTATCATGCTAGGCTTAGACCTGAATTGCTACCAAAGCCTCATTTAAGGCTCATTCAAATGAGCCTTAAATGAGTGAATCTTTACATAAAAATGAAATACTGTAAGCAAGTATCGAACAAAATACTTTTACTAAAAAGCCTTGCCCTTAAGTATCGCGGAAACAGATTTGCCATACAGCTAAATGCTGTTTCAATGATCTGCCTATGACTGCTTATTTCCTTATCCTCTTTACTAGAACGAGGCGATTTTGGCTCTACAACCACGCTTTGCAAGAAGTGTCATTTGCTCCTATTTAAGTCTATCTTCTAAATTTAAACAGTTAAGCACCATCAGCATAGAGCGTAGGTTTTCCTGGAATGTCTAGTTTTTCATTTCCCATAAAAACATTAACATCGCTTTCTGAGCTTGGGTTTAAAGTGAACTTCTATTGTCTTACCATCACTTGTTACGATCATATGAACCTTGATACTACAGAAGTACCGCTTTTTAGAAGCTGCCTATCCTAAATAGCCATTCTCAAGGAAAATTTTTCTTTTATCTATTCTTTTGGTAACTTGCAACGGGAAAGCTATCGGTAGTAAGCTCTTTACTATCAGAATCTTGCGTAAACAATAGAGCGAAAATCGAAAAATAGCATTCCAACAATCTCATGGTATTTGGTGAATGCGACGATTTAAACGACTATGATTTAAAATTGTTGGAAACAACTTTAATTTTTTGCACAAGTATCTGGCTATTTTTGTAGTTAGAATAGAATATTTCGCAGTGATGATGGCAAAAGTGATCATTTCAGCGTTTGACCTTTCTAAATTCTAAAAATGATTTTTGGCAAAGCTTTGGTAGCCATTCCGGTCTTAGTTCTAATCTTCTCCTATAAGCAGCTCAAGGCTGTGTTGAATAATTAAATTTATTGAATGTTAGTAACAGCAACCCACAATTGCATCGAAACTCCTTTGTTTTCTCTTGGCGGAGAAACAAGGAGTTTCTTTCATCAACATTTTTTCGCTAGCAACTTCTTTACTGACATTTTGTCGCATTCTCGAAGGTTTTACTGGGAATTATTCAACACAGCCGCTGAAAAAGAAAAGGTACTGCAAAAAAACTAATATCTTGACAAAGCATACTACTACGTAGTACATTATAGATATGAAATGCCAACTGGTACAGGCACGAGATTCTGAAGATACAATTGAAAAGCTTATAGCAAGGAGAAAACTCAAAAAAGAAGATTTTGAGGATTTTAAGAAAAGCTTAGTAGAAATCCAGAACAGGGAAATATGATTACTGGAACTGGAGGGATACGGAAGGTTCGCTTAAAATCTGCCGCCAAAGGTAAAAGCGGTGGCTTTCGAATTTGCTATTTATATATCGAAGATCGGTTAATTTTATTTCTGCTTTTCATTTATGCAAAAAATGAACGGGAGAATCATTCTCAGAAAGAAAAAGCTGAATTGAAGCAGTTAGCAGATTCTATTAAAAGAAGGATAAGAAATGAGTAAGTTGTTTAAAGGTCTTAAAAAAGGTCTGGAGGAAGCCCTAGCCCACACAGAAGGAAAGATTACTCTTAAATCGGAAATTATTGAAATTCCTGAACCTCCTGCTGAATACAGGGCTGAAGATATCAAAAGAATTAGAGAGCAAAATCACTACTCGCAAGGAATCTTTGCAAAAGTTTTGAATGTCAGTATTAAAACCGTCCAATCATGGGAATCAGGAGCTCGTGTCCCGAGCCATGCAGCCTTAAGGTTATTAGAAGTTGTAGACAAAGGATTTTATCGACCAAGAATTGCTAATCGACACAATTAAGAAATTTAGGTCGCATAAGATTTCGCAAAAATATCGCCTAAACCTGCAAGGAATACTATTTACGACAAACTAAATAGAAAAGTGTCGTAAAACCCTGCCTTTTAAACCAAATTTTATTATTTCTATTCCCATAGCCTCAGCATATTTTAGAAGATAACTGAGGATTTTGTAAGAAACAAGCACAAATATTCCTTACAATCCAATCTTAAGAGGCAGGGGTATCTCTCCAAAGATCTCTAGCTCGAATGTACTTTTTTAAAGTATCTGATCTTCTGTGACCGGTTTGCTTCATAATCGCATACTCTTGCACTGCTGCCATTGCTGCTGTTGTAGCAAATCCAGCTCTTAAGCTATGTCCTGAAAATTCAGAAACAATATCCTTATTAAGGATATATTTTTGAATGATTACAGCAACCGCATGTGAAGTCAAAGCTCTTTCAGCTTTTTGACCATGTCTATTAATAGGAACGAAAATAAAGCCGGTTTGTAAGCTTCCAATGCTAACCCAATCTTGTAAAGCTCTAACCGGGCATGTGCTAGGATTAGCTCCATAGGGAATAGCAATTTCTCTACCTTCACCACTCTGGTCTGTTTTTGATCGCCTGATTTTTACAATGAAACCATCTCTAACCAATTTTAAATCTTCAACTTTAAGAGAGACAAGCTCAGATCTACGAAAAGCACCTGCAAATCCAAGAAGGATCAAAGCTCTGTCTCTAAATCCTATTAAATAATCTTTTCCATCTTTCACCATTCGAATGGAATCAACGATTTTTCTTAAATCCTCTATTAAAATAGGTTCTTTTGCTTTTTGGGCTATTCCAAGAGTATTTTTTATACCCTTCCATGTTTCTTGAATAGACGGATGTCTTCGATATCTTCTTGCTAAAGTTGAGTTTTTAAAGGAGATTGAAAATTTTCTGTAGGATCTATGAATGGTTGCGATGCTCGATCGGTTAAATAGCAGGCAACAGATCGAGGGTCTGCAGGTAAAGATAACAATTTACTTTTTTGACACCACGAATCAAAATCTCTCCAATCAGAAGCATAACTTTTGATTGTGTTTGTAGATCTTGAGTTTTTTGCAAATTCAGTAGCTAATTTTGATGCATAAACTAGCTGTTCTAAAGCTTCCATATTCTTAGCAAGATCAGATAGAATAGGTGTTACATTGCTAGCTATTTCCATAACCTACCTAAGATTTTCAAATTTAATTCTAACCATTCGGGATAACTTGGATTCTTTTTCATCTGAAATTCCTCATCTAATTAGAAAGAGATGTAAATCAATAGAAATAGCCACGGGCACAGTGTCTTTAATAAAAATATGCAAAATGGGAATCGCTTTAAGAACTTTCATTTTTGAATTTTTTAATAAATATCCTAACCCTCGCTAAGAACAAATTATTCAACACATCCGCAGCTCAACCATTTACATGATTATATTTTATTACATTCTTTAATAAATCTTTAATTAAGTTGTATAATATTTTTTATATTAATTGAGGTTAATAAATGGATTATACAGAATTTACTAATAGAATTTATCAATTACAAAACTGGAATCCTGATAAGCAATACATATCGAAAGACCTCAAACTTGTTAATCGACCACAAACTTGGTTTCAAAAGCTAATCGTTTTTTTATTTAAACCATCCGAAGCAAAGTCCTTGAAGCTAGCTCTTAACCGCATACAAGTCATTGTGGTGAAAAATCAAACTGTGAGAACCGATTTAGAAACGAGTGAACGAATACTGGCCTTTGTGGATTTCGTAAAGCTAAGGGAAATTAACAAAGATTTTAAAAGAAAATTTAAGGAATCTACTGAGGCTTCTTGTTCTTTTTTAAAAACCTGGCTAGAAGATGATTTAGCAAATGAAAATGTAACTCTCGGTCAACTTCCAGAGAATTGGAAGAGATATAACGCCACCGAGGCCACTTCCTTGCTGGTCCAGATCAAGTGAAGTATTACCGACCAATCAACAAAGGATGAGGTCAATCAAGCTCTTATTTTTGCTCGAAAAATTAAACACCATTTTGTTCCAAAAGGTGAAGATTTGACCCAGGAGCAGCGTCAGATAAAAGCAGCTTATCAAAGATGTCAATCTTCTGTTCTTCGCCATTTGTTTGCTCAGCAGTTGGAAGAAGGAGAAGAGTTTGTAAAAAATTGCGTATGAATAATGAGCTGCGGCCAGGTGTTGTGAAATATTTAGATCATTTAGATATGAAGCTCAAAAAGGGAAAACCTGTAGTTTCACAAGACTCATTTAAGTGGCATCATTGCACCTTGAAGCAAAAAGATGGACAAGACAGAGTAGATCCTATTTTAAAGAAGCAAAAAATTAAACATTTGCACGAAGGACAATATCCCGGGGCTTACGTCTCCACCCATCCTGAATGGGGGATGTATGGAAATTTTTGTTTTGTTTTTAATGGCAAGATAGAAGAACAAATCATCGAAGATGATCCGTCAACCCTACCTTATATTACGAATTGTAATACAAGCGATCAATCCGTTTATATAGGTGAGAGACAGAAAGATTCGCCAATAAGCAGTCCTTGGCTTATACCTCGTGCAAAAATTTGGGCAGGTTTTAGGGAATCGATTGACTTTCAAATGCCTGATAAAAGTAAGGACCTTTTAGCTCACTATTCGTCAAGAAAGTTAGATCTTTTCGTAGGAGATGAGATTCTCCTTGATCCTGAGAGCCAGCAATTGCTTGAAAAGCATAAAATTTATGTGATGTCTTCGATCGAATATGAGAATTTACGCCAGATCGTTGCCAAAAACTTTCATCTTTACTTAGATAGCAAATGGAAAGAAGCCCCTGTCGCTCATGGTGATTTTCTCAAGAATCAACATAGGGTTTGCGCAAGATAGGGTTTACGCAAGTACTGAAAGGATTAGTTGAGGGAAAGATCCTCAGGAATCATCGAGAGGGTTGCGTACTTGCCTCCCATCTCGCGTAAGAGAGTCTGCCAAAGCTTTTCGGGGGGGACTTCAAAGATGTGTCTTTGTGTGGCTGGGCAAATAAACCAGTGTCCATCTAAGAATTCTCTTTCTAGCTGCCCCGCACCCCAACCAGCGTAGCCAAAACACAAAAAGATTTGGGGGCCATTCTCATCTGTTAACGATTCTTGTAAAAACTGAAGATCTCCTCCCAAAAAAACTCCGTTGGTGACTTCAAGCGTTTGCTGAGGAATTTGATCAGAAGTATGAAGAAGCATCATTTGATTCGTTTGAACAGGGCCGCCTGCCCGAATGCCAACTTGAGAGTTTGTAAGCTGGCTGATGTTAAGAATTTCCTCAGGAAGCTCAAGCTCTAGGCTTTTGTTAATCACGAGTCCAAATGAGCCATTGGGGTTATGTTCGCAGACTAAGACAACCGAGCGAAAGAAGACACCGTTTTCTATATCTGGTGTCGCAATCATAAAGGTGCCTCTTTCAATCTGAGAGTAAGGTAATGATTCCATCGATTATTCCCAACATAATTCAGTTTTTTTAACGTCCCAATCTACCACTTGCTGATTATACATCTGTAAAGATTCCTCCATCGCTTTCACACGACGAATAAGCTCTGCAAACACTTTGCGAAACTCGCCATCTTCTAAGTAATTAGGTTCACAGCATTCTGTTTCCCCTAATACCATACAAATTCTTCCAAGGGAAGCATTAATCTGATTTACTTCATCACTAAAGTAATTTTTGAATTCTTGGGGGGTTGAGAGCTTGCATAGCAGATTCGCTCGTCGGGCTCTTAAGCGCTGCCATTGTTTATTGTTTTGGAATAGTAATCCATAGGTGTTGATATCATCAAAAAGAGTTTGACCCTTATTAAGGATAGAATTTAACTGCAAATATAAATCATCACGCATAAACAGCCGTCCAACGGTTCCTTCGCCCGCATGCATTTGCTTGGTCACCAATTGTAGATTTTCTGCAGCGCGATCAAACTTGCTAATCCCAGATGACGCTTGTGTAATCACATCATCTAGTCTGTCAACTTTCTGATTTAGCTTCTGACTAAGGAGTTGAAAATTGTCTAAAGTCGCGGTAATTTTTTCTGGCTTATTTAAAGTTGTAGTGATTTCTTCAAGATTTTGCCCAATTTTGTTTAGCTTTTCTAAAAGATTGAGTTGGTTGATTTTGTTAAATGTGGTTGTGACAGCTGTGAGTGCAATATCTACCTTGTCGGTGACTTTTTTTAGGTCTTTTAAAGTTTCTTCAACAGATCCAGCTTCGTAGGCATATAGCACTTCTTTATTCACTAAAAAGAGTTCTTGGCCTGGTTTTCTTGGCTGAGGAGAAATTTCAATTGAGCGTTCTCCAAGAAGGCCGGAGGTTCTCAAAGAAATTTGGTCTGTATTGTAAACCTTGACACTCGAATCTACCTGTAGGAGGAGTTCGTAGAGATAGATATAACCATCCTCACTGATACGCTCTTGAACGTTTGGGTCTTTAACTTCTTTAATTTCAATCACTTCTCCTACAGGTTTTCCCCCGTAGGCGACTCTTGTTCCTACAGTTACTTTATCGATATCAGCGAATCTGACCCTTAACACTTGTCCTTCATCGCCAACGGAAGGATGTAAAAACAGTAAGATAAAAATCACAATCGCTAATGCTGCGATTACAAATACGCCAATCAGAATGTTTTTTGCTTGGTCAGCCATGAGTCAAAGTGCTCTTGTTCTTGATTTTATTTAAAAAGCTATCTTGGATAATTGCATTATCAAAAAAAGCTTGAATATGAGGTTCATTGCTATTTAAGAATTCTTCTTTTGTAGCTACATAAAGGATTTTACCATCCTCATGAAAGGCTAAACGATCACCTACTTCCATTGCTGATTTGATGTCATGAGTCACGATAATACTGGTAGGATGCAGTTCTTTTTGAGTTTGTTTGATTAAATCGTTAATTTGCATAGAGGTGACAGGGTCAAGCCCAGTGGTGGGCTCGTCATATAATACGATTCTAGGTCGGTAAATGACAACTCTTGCTAAAGCCGCACGTTTTCGCATGCCCCCTGAAAGCTCAGAAGGCATTTTATTTTCTGTTCCTTCTAAGCCAACCATTTCTAAAGTGTCTCTCGTACGTCTTTGAATTTCCTGAGAGCTTAATTCTTGATGATGTTGATTGAGATAAAAAGCAATATTAGCTCCGACTGTCATCGAATCAAATAGCGCAGCTCCTTGAAAGAGCATACCCATTTCTTTTGTCACTTTAAAGCGTTCAATTTGATTCAGTTTTGTGATATCAACATCATTAATTTCTATGGAACCTTCGTCAGGCGTTTCAATACCTATGATCTGTCTTAGAAGGACGCTCTTACCGACCCCCGATCGCCCTAAAATCACTAAAGTTTCTCCGTCAAAAATCTCTAGATCTAATCCTTTCAGAACAGTTAGAGAGCCATAGCTTTTCCATAGATTTTTGACTTTGATCATAGATTTCCTAACTGATCCAATTTTCCATGAGTGTGTAAGAACTATTTAGACCCACGGTCAGGAAAAAGTTGCCAATTAGAATGACCGAATAACAAATAACTACGCTATTTGTAGTGGCTTTTCCCACTCCGGCGGCACCCCCTTTAGTCGTCATTCCTCTATAGCAAGAGATAGTCACAATAATAATGCCAAAAACAAAGGCTTTGACAAGCCCGCTAAAAAAATCAAAAAAATGAATGTGGATGGGCAGGGGATCCATGAAGGTGTTAGGGGCCATTCCATAAAAATGAACAGCCACCACATAGCCGCCAAGAATCCCCATGATGCAGCTGAAAACAGTGAGCAGCGGCATCATAAAAATACCTGCTATAAATCGTGGTGCAATTAAATAGCGTAAAGGGTTTACGGCCATTGATCGTAGGGCATCTATTTGCTCGGTGACGCGCATGGTTCCAATTTCAGCGCACATAGAAGCTCCGACACGCCCGGTGATCATAAAAGCTGTTAAAATGGGACCTAACTCAACCATCATTGCTTTAGTAACCATAAGGCCGGTAGCCGAAGCTAGCCCTTTATCCGATAGCTGAAAAAATGATTGCGCTGCTAAAACGCACCCTGTAGAAAAACCGGTAATGGCAACAACAGATAAAGACATTACTCCGATATCAAACATTTGATCTCTGATTAATGGCCAAGCGGGCGGACGTCTTAAGGTGACCCAGATGACCTGGAAAACCAAGCCAGTGTATTCACCAAGGGTCACTAAAAAAGCTGTCATCATTCCAAGAAAAAAACTCACAATAGGGCACTTGTGTTGATTATAATTTTCTGACTTACTCCTAAAGAGTATTAATAGCAAGTTATGATTAAGAAAGCTTAAGCGTTGCTATTGTAGCTAAAATGCAATTTTAATTCACAAAAGCTTTCAGGTCAAAAGTTTATTGCTATAAACGCCATTTTTAAATTAACCTTAAGGCAAAAGATCATCTGGAAAGTGAATTTATGCAACGTCAAAAAACGCAAGAAATTTATCATGAGCTATCTAAAGTCATTCCTGGGGGTGTCAACTCGCCAGTGAGAGCTTGTCTATCTGTTCATTCATTACCATTGGTGATTGAACGCGCAGAAAAAGACATGCTTTATGACGTGGATGGTCATGAATATATTGACTTTTGCGGATCATGGGGGGCGCTCATTCATGGGCACGCACACCCCTTGATATTGGATGCTGCAGAAAGACGGATGCGTAAGGGGACCAGTTTTGGAATTTCAACAGCTATTGAAGCAGCTTTAGCAAAAAAAATTACCAGTATCCTTCCTTCAATACAGAAAATTCGTTTTGTTTCCTCAGGCACTGAAGCGACAATGAGCGCAGCTAGATTAGCACGTGGTTATACCTCTCGTTCTTTAGTCGTCAAATTTTCTGGCAACTACCACGGGCATGCTGATCATTTTTTGGTTCAAGCGGGATCTGGCGTGTTAAGCCTTTCTCCGACTTCAAGTTCAAAAGGCATTCCTGATGAAATGGTCAAGCATACGCTCAGCTTACCTTATAATGATGAGCAAGCCATTAGAGAAGCTTTTAACGCTTATGGCGACCAGATAGCTTGTGTGATTTTAGAACCTATCGCAGGTAACATGGGAGTGATCCCTGCCACGGAACGTTTTATAACTCTTTTAAGGGAGTTAACGCATCATTGTGGGGCATTGCTTATCTTTGATGAAGTGATCACAGGTTTTCGCGTTTCATTGCAAGGAGCCCAAGCTCTTTATTCTGTACAACCTGATCTCACTTGCCTTGGAAAAATCATAGGAGGAGGTTTCCCAGCTGCCGCCTTTGGGGGTAAAGAAGAAATCATGAACTTTTTAGCTCCATTGGGCCCTGTTTATCAGGCCGGGACGCTTTCCGGAAATCCGGTTGCTATGGAGGCAGGATTACAGGCAATCACTTTAGCAGAAAAGGCTGGATTTTATGATGAACTTCAAGCTAAAACGGGTGAGTTCCTTAGTCCCATTAAAGAAAAAATGGCAACCTTAAAAACCCCAGCCTGCATTCAATCTGTTGGTTCAATGTTTACCATCTTTTTTGGGGTAAAAGAGGTAAGAAACTTGGAAGATACAAAGAAGCTAGATCAAGAAATCTTTGCTCAGTTTTTTAAGTTTTTACTTGAGCATGGGGTTTATATACCTCCTTTGCAATGTGAGGCATGGTTTATTTCAAAAGTTCACTCAAAGGAAAATTTATTAAAAGCAAGAAAGTATATCCTACAATTTCTTGATCGTTTAATGTGAAAATAAATTTAATTTTACAAGCTTCATGGCGATTAGGTATTTTCTTAGTTTACTTCTGCTAATTAGCTGTATCCATGCTGAAGAAAAAATTTTTTGGAACTTGAATGGCTACTTAGATAGTGAAAAGATCGCTCATTGGCAAGAGCAAGCGAAAGAGCTAGAGAAAAACCCTCCCAGTTTGCTAGCGATTTCTATTAATAGTAATGGCGCAGATATTCAGGCATTTTTAGACCTGGTTAAATCTCTTTATACGATAAAAATAAATCACTCCACTCGTTTTATCGTTTATATCAATGGAAATGCATTGGGCCCATCAGCCATTATTCCTTTTTTAGCTGATGAGCTGTATGCCTCCTTGATTGTAAGTTGGGGGGATATTCCCTTAGGCACTTATAACGCTGTTCCTACCAATATCTTAAGAAATCAAGTGACCGGATTTATTTCAGCAAGTTCGCCTCGTAAGGCCCTATTGGAGCATTTGGCATCTGCTATGATAGATCCTCAGTCTGCCAAAGAAGAAGAGTGGAAGCAAATTCCACAGCTTCAAACGCTTTCCCTCCCTAATCAGATTTTAGTCATTAATCAAAATCAGATGAGAGAATTGGGATTAGTTAAGCAAAATCTTAGCCTAGAAGCGTTTATTAACTTTTTTGACTTAAAAAAAGGAGAAGAGCTTTCAACCGATTCGTTAAAGCAGGTTGAACAATCTCTGAAAGATTTTATTCACTATGATTCTGCAGCGATTAATAAGATTGGTAAAATTAAGATTGATGATCGATCCAATGGGATTAGTCAAGCGACTTGGGTATATGTTCGAAATGCTTTAGATTATTATCAAAAAAATCCACCTATTTTTATTATTTTAGAGCTTAATACACCAGGGGGCGAAGTTTTTGCCGCTCAGAAAATTTCGGATGCTTTAAAAAACTTTGATACTCAATATAACATTCCAGTTGTCACTTTTATTAATAATTGGGCTATTTCTGCTGGAGCCATGCTTGCCTACTCCACTCGATTTATTGCGATCACGCAAGATGCGAGCATGGGTGCTGCCGAGCCTATCATTCAGGATTCATCTGGAGCCACTCAAACGGCATCTGAGAAAGTGAACTCGGCGCTGAGAACGGATTTCGCCAATCGTGCAAAATTTTTTGGTAGAAATCCATTTATTGCAGAGGCCATGGTTGATAAAGACATTATTTTAGCTCTAAGACATGGCAAAATCATTAAGCTTGACTCTGAGAGCCAAGTTCGAACTTCAGGACCTGACCCTGATAAAATCATAAGTCCTAAAGGTAAGCTGCTCACACTAAATGCAGAAGAATTGATCAATTATAAAGTGGCAGATCTCCTGCTGTTACCAAGGCAGCTTGTGGTTTTGACAGATTTTGAACGCGAAATGGGAAGATGGTCGTTTGATAAAGAGCTCTTAAGTAAAAATGCATTTTTTACGAGCATACCTAATGCGGAAGTTGATGAATATATAATGGATTGGAAAACAAGGTTTTTTTCATTTCTCGCCAGCCCTGTGGTTCAGTCCGCCTTATTTTTAGGATTATTGCTTGGTTTTTACTTGGAAATGAATACACCGGGCTTTGGATTGCCCGGAGGCATTGCGATCTCTTGTCTTGCCTTAATCATCCTTTCCAGTTTTTCGCAGGAATTAGCGAGCTGGTTTGAGGTCATTTTGCTGTTGCTTGGGTTGGGCATGATCCTTGTAGAAATCTTTCTTCTACCTTCTTTTGGTGTTGTGGGGTTTATCGGTATTGCTTTGTTTATTTTTGGGCTTTTTAGCTTAATGTTGCCAGGCATTGGCTCTATTGATTTTGAATGGAATACTCAGACTTTCAACGCGGCAGGGGAGGCTTTCCTCACACGTTTAGCTTGGCTTTCGGCAACATTTGTTATTGCGTTAATCATTATCTATGTTTTAGCTAAATATTTTGTACCTTCATTTGCAGGCTTGCAGCGATTAGTCCTAAAAGGGCATGAGCAAGAGGCTAGCCAAGGATATGTAGCAGGACTTACCCCAGAGCATCTTCCGCATGTAGGGGAAAAAGGCATTGCTCTATCCTATCTTAGACCTTCTGGAAAAATTTTAGTTAAACAAAATGTTTATGATGCTTTAAGTGTGGGAAGATATATCGAACGAGATGCTAAAATTGTCATTGTGCGAATCGAAGGTAGTGTAATTTTTGTACAAGAGGAACCGCGATGATGCCTTTAGTCCTTTTATTAATAGGCTTGTTGCTTATTTTTTTAGAATTTTATTTGCCTGGGGCAGTGATGGGTACGGCCGGCAGTCTGTTAATTTTAGCTAGCTTATTTTTAGCAGCTATCCAATTCCAATCCCTATGGGCGTTTGCCATTTTCTTTGCTTTAACTTGTTTTTCTGTAATTGGAATCATCAAATATGCTCTCTGGAAGATCCCTCGAAGTAAGAACATCTATTTAAAATCAGATCAAGAAGGTTATGTTGCCTCTGCTTATGATAATTCGGCCATTGGCAAAAAAGCAGTTGTTTTATCCGATTTAAAACCTGGTGGTTATATTCTCGTCGATGGAAAACAAGAGCAGGCTATCTCAGAAAGCGGTTATATTTCACAAGGTGAAGAGGTGACTGTCGTAAGAGGCGAAGGGGAAAGCCTGATCGTCATTAAATCTGAAAGACCTAACAATGAGGAGCTTTAAATGAATTTGATTGCACAATTTAACGTGGGTTTTGAATTTTACGCTTTGGTTATTCTAATCGCCATCATAGCCATCATTGCCTTGAGTATTATGGGTAAGTTTATCAGCTTATGGTTTCAAGCGTTTGTTTCGGGAACACCTATCCCCTTATTTAATATCATTGGGATGAGCTTACGAAAAATTCCACCTCGCATTATTGTTAACGCACGTATTAATGCTTTTAAAGCTGGTCTTAAGACTATCAGCGTAGAAGATTTGGAAACACATTATCTAGCTGGCGGTCATATTACAGAAGTTGTCCAAGCAATGATTGCTGCTGACAAAGCCAATATTCCTTTAGATTGGCGTCGCGCAACTGCAATCGACCTCGCCGGTCGTGACTTAAGAGAGGCTGTGCAGACCTCCGTTTATCCAAAAGTCATCGACTGTCCGAGCCATGGAGGTTATATAACAGGTGTAGCAAAAGATGGAATCCAAATCAACGTCCGTGCGCGAGTCACTGTAAGAACAAATATTGCACAGTTAGTGGGTGGTGCTACCGAAGAAACGATCATCGCTCGCGTAGGCGAAGGGATTGTAAGTGCCATCGGCGGCTCGGAAACTCACTTGCAAGTCCTGGAATCCCCGCAACGCATTTCAAAGCTTGTGCTTGAAAAGGGGTTAGATTCCTCAACAGCCTTTTTGATTCTCTCCATTGATATCGTAGAGATGAACCTAGGTGAGAATATTGGGGCCCGCCTAAGAGCCGATAAAGCAGAATCTGATAAACGCATTGCACAAGCAAAGGCTGAAGAAAGACGAGCCATGGCTGTGGCTGCAGAGCAGGAAAATATCGCTAAGGTTAAAGATATGGAATCAGAGTTGATTAAAGCGCAGGCCCAGATCCCAGCTGCCATTGCTGAGGCTTTTAGGGGGGGTAATTTAGGGGTAATGGATTTCATGCGTTATGAAAATGTGCGTGCCGATACAGAAATGCGACGTTCAATTGCAAAGCCAGAGGATAAGTAATGGATATTGTAGAGCTAATCGGTTTTCTCATTAGCTTTTTTGCGTTTATTTTCCTTCTTTTCCGCCGAGCTCGCGATAAAGCGCTCGGCCGTGATCCTCAAAATGATGAGGAAAGAGAGCAGAGAGACAGGCTGAAAGATTTTCTCAGATCTTTAGATATTGATATTGAGGAAGAACCTGAAAGCCGCCCCGCCCCTATACCTCCTCCTCCACCTGTGAGGAAAATAAAGGAAAAGAGGCCTGTTCTTTCACAATCCTATGAATTTCAAACTCATTTCGATCAGAAGCAATCCTTTAAAACGAATACTCCGCAGAACTTCTCTTTTAAAGAAGAGAGCCCGAATGCATCTTTTGACTACCACATGATTAAAAAGGAAAAGCCTTCGAAAGGGAAACGAGTTCTTAATTCCCTAAGTTCTACTAAAAATGCTATCATCTTGAACGAAATATTAAATCGACCCAAATACCTTTCATGAGTACAGATCGCACTTACCTCCTTTTTCGTGAGAAGGTTCACACCTTAGCAAAAGAGAAAGGAAGAGATCCAAACGAAATTACGATTATTGCTGTTTCCAAAACCCATCCCATAGAAAGAATACGTCCTATTTATGAGGACGGTTGTCGAGATTTTGGAGAAAATAGAATTCCAGAGGCATTAGATAAGAAGGTAGCTGCACCTTCAGATATTCGTTGGCACTTTATAGGTTCTTTACAGAAAAACAAAGTTAACAAAGCCGTTGGACAGTTTTCTCTCATCCATTCGGTTGACTCCTTTGAGTTAGCTAAAAAAATTGCTGAAGCTAGCGAGCGTTTAAATGTCATTACCCCTATCTTACTGCAGGTTAATACTTCTGGAGAGGCCACTAAGCATGGATTATCTCCTGAACAGTGGGATAAGTGTTTTGACAAACTACAGGGATTAACCCACCTTGATCTGCAGGGGTTAATGACCATGGCTCCCTTAACAGAAGATAAAACAATTATCCATAAAACTTTTGCCAATCTTCGTATTTTTAAAGAGACATTATTAACAAGAATCGATAATAAGAATGGATTTATACACCTTTCTATGGGGATGTCCCATGATTATGCAATTGCAATTGAGGAAGGGGCTACCTTGTTAAGAATCGGTTCTGTTCTCTTTGGAAATAGAGAATCTCCTTGACAAAGTATAGTAAAAGTTATTTAATTATTGATTTACAATGGGTTAGATATGTGCGCGCAACACCAAAGTCACCGATTCTTCTCTTTCAATTTTTTTCTTGTCTTTTCTGTTGTTGTTGGACTTTGTTTTGGTTGGATGCAAATTCCTCTCATTGAAGCAGGTGCGTCGGTTGTTTCTGAGGTCTTTATGAGACTTCTGAAGCTTGTCAGTCTTCCTATTATTTTTCTCTCTATTGTCTCTACAGCCTCGAGTATGAGCAATGTAGAGGAAATTAAATACTTAGGGAAAAAGGTCCTTAAATACACGCTAATCACAACCATTTTAGCAGCGACAGTAGCTCTTATCCTTTTTGTCGTTCTTGACCCGGTAAGAGGCGTAGTTGCTGAACAGGTAGAGTTGAGTGTGGAGAGTAAGGGTAGTTACGCAGACTATCTTATTCAAACAATTCCCTCTAATGTCGTAAAGCCATTTTTAGAAAATAATGTGATAGGCGTCATGATCATGGCGATGCTGCTGAGCGTGGCTTCCTTAGGGTTAAGTTCGGAAAAACGCTCTCACCTCCATGCTCTTTTTTCCTCTTTATTTGCTGCTGTTTTACGCATGATTACATGGATGATCGCTCTAATGCCTTTGGCAATCGGTGCGTTTATTATCTTATTCATGAAAGACTTACGTGGTGGACTTGAAGTCAAGAATTTAGGTATCTATCTCGCTTGCGTGATTGCGGCCAATTTAATTCAAGGAGGTTTAGTGCTTCCAGCTCTCCTTAAATTAAAAGGAATGTCTCCTTTAAAATTATTTAAAGCAATGATGCCGGCTCTTTCAGTGGCTTTCTTTACTAAATCTTCAAACGCCACGCTTCCGTTAGCGATGCAATGTGCTGAAGAAAGAGCACAGATTCCAAGAACAATTGCAGGATTTTCTTTTCCTCTCTGCACCACTATTAATATGAATGGATGTGCCGCTTTTATTCTTATTACAGTTCTTTTTGTAGCAATGAGTAATGGGATGGTTTTTTCACCCATGGAAATGGTAGGCTTTCTATTTATAGCGGTTGTCACTGCTGTTGGAAATGCAGGCGTACCCATGGGATGTTATTTCCTTTCAAGTGCAATCTTAGCCGCAATGAATGTTCCTTTGAATATTCTTGGGGTTATTTTACCCTTCTATGCATTTATTGATATGCTTGAAACTGCCATCAATGTTTGGTCTGATTCTTGTGTCACAGCTGTTGTTCATAAAGAAGTAGCAGAGAGCTCTGTTCTGCAAATGAATAACAAAGAAGAAGCTGTTTCAGCAGGTTCTCTTTAAGAACAAGTAAAAGCTTAATTTTAAAAGGGAATTAGTTTAAAAGGATTTTTAAAGCCGTGTGATTGCAATTTTATACTATTCCCGCTAAAATCCCTCAATTTCATAGGATTTTTTTATGAATAATTGTTCTCCTACCTTCTTTAAAGGAGATAGAAAGCAGGTTCTGCAAGAGATAGGCCAGGATCGATTGAAGAATGTATTGAGGCGGATGCTTTTAATACGCAATTTTGAGGCTCGTGCAGAAGCAGCCTATCAACAGGGGAAAATAGGGGGCTTTTTTCATTCTTATATTGGGCAGGAAGCAATTCAAACAGCTTCGATTGAGGCGATGGGGGTTAAGAATTGGTGGATTACTTCTTATCGATGCCATGCCTTGGCTCTTCTTTTAGGAGCCACACCTAATGAGATTATGGCCGAGCTTTACGGTAGAGCGACAGGAAATGCAAAAGGACGTGGTGGTTCTATGCATCTCTATACCGAACGTCTTCTCGGTGGATTTGGTATTGTAGGGGGACAAATCCCAATTGCTACAGGCGCTGCCTTTACGATCAAGTATACAAATAATAAAGATGAAGTCGCTATTTGCTACCTTGGAGATGGTGCAGTTGCTCAAGGGGCCTTCCATGAATCGTTAAATCTTGCCTCGCTATGGGGACTTCCTTGTATTTATGTGATTGAAAATAATAAGTGGGGAATGGGGACTGCCGTCACGCGCGCTTTGACAAACAAATTAATAGCTGAAGAGCGCGCGCCAGGATATAATATGAAAGGTTATACCTTTGATGGGATGGATTTTATTGATTGTTATGAAGGCTTTAAGCATGTTCATCAATCGGTATTAGCAGACTCAAAGCCTGTGCTTGTAGAAGTAATAGCAGACCGTTTTAAAGGACATTCCATTTCCGATCCGGGTCTGTATCGTACAAAAGAGCAACTAAAAAGTTCTATGACACGGGATCCTATCCTTTTGCTTCAAAAAGAACTGATTGATCACCATTTTATGGATGAGGCAGAGATTAAGCAAATAGATAAAGAATGCCGTGAGCAGGTGATAGAAGCGATGAAGTTTGCAGATGAAAGTCCATGGCCAGATCCGAATACACTAGGTGAGGATGTTTTTGCACCTGAACCAGAGGGGATTTTTGAATGAGCACGCAAATAATCGATATTAGAGAAGCATTAAGACAAGCGATCGATGAAGAAATGGCTCGTGATGAACGCGTGTTTATTATGGGAGAAGAAGTTGCAGAGTATAATGGCGCGTACAAAGTAACAAAAGGACTGCTTGACAAGTGGGGGCCAAAACGCGTGATTGATACTCCCATTGCAGAGCTTGGTTTTGCAGGGTTAGGCATCGGCGCAGCGATGACAGGCTTAAGACCTATTGTTGAGTTTATGAGTTTTAACTTTTCCTTTGTTGGTGCTGACCAGATCATTTCTAATGCCGCAAAGATGTATTACATGTCTGGTAACCGGTTCTCAGTCCCTATTGTTTTTAGAGGACCTAACGGTGCTGCTGCCCAGGTCTCAAGCCAACATTCGCACTGTGTAGAGGCTCTATATGGTGTTTTACCAGGTTTAATGATTGTCGCGCCTAGCAATCCTTATGATGCAAAGGGATTACTAAAAGCATCGATTCGTAGCAATAACCCTGTTTTGTTTTTAGAATCTGAATTATCCTATGGCGATAAAGGAGAAGTGCCTACAGGAGAATATATCGTTCCTCTGGGAAAAGCAAAGGTTGTTAAGGAAGGGTCATCTGTCACCATTGTTGCTCATAGCAGGATGGTTCTAATGTGTACTAAAGTGGTTGAACAACTAGCCTTACAAGGAATTTCTGCAGAGCTTATTGATTTAAGAACAATTAGACCTTTAGATATCAAAACGGTCGCTACGTCTGTGCGTAAAACGGGACGGTGTGTACTTGTTGAAGAAGGCCATTATTTTAGTGGGATTGCTTCTGAAGTTGGTTTTGAAATTATGGAGCATTGCTTTGATTATCTAGATGCACCTTTAGAAAGAGTCTGTCAAAAAGAAACACCGATGCCTTATTCAAGAGGATTAGAGCTTGCCACAATGCCAACTGTGGAAAGAATTATCGCAGCGGTTAAGAAAACTATGTATTTATAAAAACGGAGTCTTATCTATGCCATTTACTGTAACGATGCCTAAACTATCTCCCACAATGGAAACAGGAGTGATTGCGCAGTGGCATAAGAAAGAAGGCGAGTATGTAAATGCAGGTGATGTTTTATTAGAAGTATCAACGGATAAGGCGACAGTAGAGCATGCTGCATTAGATGAAGGTTGGCTAAGAAAAATTCTTGTGCCCGAAGGTGGAGAAGCTAGTATTAATCAACCGATTGCGATTTTTACTACTGACGAAAATGAAAGCATAGAAGGGGGCGCAGCAGGGCAAGGAAAGGCACCTGAGAGCCAAGAACCAGAGATCCAACCACGACAAAAAGAAGTTGCGAAAATTGAACGGAAAAAAGAAGAAGAGCCTATTCCGGTAGAGAAAATATTTGCTTCTCCTTTGGCCAAAAAAATTGCCAAAGAAAAGGGGATTGATCTCGCTCAAATTCAGGGGTCGGGTCCTAGAAATCGCATTATTATTAGAGACTTAGAAGAAGCTGTACCTGCTAAAGTGTCGCAGCAAACTGTTTCGACGCCATCAGAAGCTTTTAAAGAGATTAGCTTAACTCCTGTTCGCAAGATTATTGCAGAAAGGCTGCAAGAAGCAAAATCAACCATTCCTCATTTTTACGTTAAAAAAACGATCGATGCTGCGGCTTTAGTTGAGCTGAGAGAAAAGCTTGCTAAACATGAAATCAAAGTTTCCATTAATGATTTGGTAACAAAAGGTGTTGCTTTGGCTTTAAAGCGCCATCCTGTCATTAACTCAGGTTTTGACGCTAAGAAAAAAGTAATCATTCAATATCAAACGGTTGATATTTCTATCGCTGTGAGTGTTGAAGGAGGGTTAATTACGCCTATTGTTCGCAATGCTGATCAAAAAAGACTACAAGAAATCTCCCTTGAGATCAAAACTTTGGCTAAAAAGGCTCGCGAAGGAAAATTACAACCTCAAGAGTTTCAAGGTGGCTCGTTTACTATTTCCAATCTAGGAATGTTTGGAGTGACAAGCTTTCAGGCCATCATTAACCCTCCCCAAGCCGCGATCCTTGCTGTTAGTAGCATCTTAGAACAGCCGGTGGTAAAAAATGGGGCAGTTGTTCCTGGAAAAGTAATGAATGTCACTATTTCTGTTGATCATAGAGTCATTGATGGGGTGGCTGCTGCAGAGTTTTTAAAAACTCTGCAGGAGCTGTTGGAGAATCCTCTTGCTCTTCTTATTTAAGAGCAGGGGATTTGGAGATCGAGTTGATGTTCGACAAGTTCCAACTTTTGTTTAATTTCTGCTAGAGAAGGCCTATTCTCTACTTTTAAAATCAAAATAAATTGAGCCATTTCACGCATGGCTTGTTTAAAAGGTGCTTGAGACGGATGCTCGTTGAGTCTCTCGTCAAGCCTATTTTGCATGAATTCAAAAGATAGGAAGGGAGCTTCTCCTCCTTGTTCTTCCCGATTAAAAAACGAAAAAGACTGCCCAGCGTAAAGATGATAAAATAAACAGCCAAGAGCCCAGATATCTGAAGCAGGAGAAGCTAGGGAATTTAATTTTTCCTCATCAGGGGTTTGAGCAAATGCACCAAGATCTTTACAAATAGCTTCTTGAGCAAGGTATTGCTCAGGTGCAAGATAAGATTGGCTGACTTCCAAAGTAGGTTTTATATGTTTGCGGCATTGCTCTTTAATTGAGAGTTTAAACAAATCTGTAAAACAGGCTTTTGAGAAGTCAATCAGCTTGATCAAGCAGGTTTTGGAGACACCAGGAGGTTGAAATATCAAAATGTGTCTAGGATGTAAGTTACGATGGACGATCCCTTTTTTGTGAAGAGCTTCTAAGGACTCTATGATTGCCTTAAAGTAGCTAAAGCAATTTTTTTGTATAGAATCATTTTCTAGCTTTGATAAATTATTAAAAAGTTGTTCTAGGGTTCCTGAAGGCGAAAATAAGCTAACTGCCTTGATAAGGCTATTTTGATTTATTTCTCCAATGGCTTCGAGAGGTAGGACATTTGGATGGTTAACTTGTGAACGCATCGATAGGTCCTTCATTAGGGCATCGTTCGATTCCTTCTTACAAGAGTAAAGAATAGCGAGAGACAGATCTTGGATGCGAACTGCCACTCTCATTTTTTTTGTGCAAGTTTCAGTTGGAAGATAGAATTTTGTTAAGGCAAAGAGTTCTCTTTGACCATTGGTAAAAAAACTTATGCCTTTTTTCTCTTTTTTTTTAAAAAATTGTGATGGCGGTAAAGAATTCAATTGTGATGGAGAATAAATCATCTTAAGTAAATAAACTTCATTAAGATGTTGATCAGTTTGCTTTACTGCTTTAAAAAATGTTTGATTAAGTAGCTGTTTAAAACAGCTATAGCGAATTTTCTCTGGACGTCCAATTATTAGGTTTGTTAATAAAGTGTCATTCACTCTGTTCTGGATTTCTTCTGGCCAGGTATTGCGTAAGTAATTACGTGTTAAAGTCATTTTTTAATTAAAATCCTTTTTGTTTACAGCTTAGTTTTTTATTTTTTAGGTAAAAATGAAGTTTTTAAAAAGCTTAAGGATTTTAAAGATCAGTATCAAGTTTAAAAAAAGCGGGTACTACTGGCCTAATGGCTTTATCGGCAGCGCCATTGTTACCGGAATTCTACACTTATTGTACTAAGCCTGTAAAACAGGATGCAAAGGAGAGGAGGAACTGTAACCTTAATTTGCAAAACTTTGCCTTGGTTTTTATGAGGCAGGTTTAATCTTTCAGCTGCGTAAGCTCCTCAAATTTTTGTAAAACCATTTCGATCGTTGGGCGTTTGCCTGGATCAATTTGCAAAGCAAACCGTGCAAGCTGTTTAAGGGTATTTAAAAAGGGGTCCTCAAATGTGTGTGGAAAAACCCACTCCTCAAAACTTTCCTGATCCAAGGTTTCATACCACCGAATCATTGGTATGATTTTTTTATCCGCATCTTCGATCAAAAATTTTTTATGAGCAATCTCATAAAAAATAACCCCTAATGACCAAATGTCTAAAGAACTCGCAGACAAGTAATCAAAAACGTTTAACTTGAGCTGTTTCATTAAGGGGAAGTTTTTTTCCTCGGAATCTGTTTGATCGAGGAGATCGCTTTCTTGCAAGTAAGCACAAGCAATCAAAGCTTCAGGTGCAAGATAATCGATCGTCCCTTGGAGAGAAATGGAACCGTGAATACGATAGTCATTTTTAAGTTTTTCTCGGTATGCCTCACTGTTAATTGTATATTCGAAATCAGCAAGCTTAGCACCATCTTCGAATACTAAAATATTATCAGGTTTGATATCCCTATGCACAAGACCTTGTTGATGCATGTGGGATAAACCTAAAATGATTTCACGTAAACACTGAATACATTTTACTTCCTGGTAGTGATCTCGCTCAGGGATCCAAAGGAATTGCTCGATAAAAAAAGCAAAAGTCCCTAACTCCGTGAAAGGACATAAATAGCGTAGATGTCCATCGAAATTTGTACCATACTCTATAGGTAAAATGAATTCTGTTGGGTGCAATTGATTGAGAACTTTGATTTCATTTTTTAAGAGATCTTGAGTTTGTTCCTTAGCATTTTTGGGCAAGGAAAAAAGTAGAAAGAAAGCTAGATTATCGATCTTAATCGCTAAGCGCATTTTTTTATGGCTCGTCCCTTGATCTTCCGTGATGGATAAGTATATTTTGCACAGAGCAAATAAATCGCTATTCTTGCCAGACAAAAAGGTGACATCATCTTTTTGCCCTTTTTTAAAATGGGTATGAGAAGGGTAGTTAAGAGGAGTTGATGATTTTTTGAGCAGGGTATGAAGAAGAATGATTCTTCTTAATTTTTTTTCCTCTTTTTTAGGGAAATTTTTTATATTAAAGGCAAATTCTAGATCCCTAAGAATTTTGATATAGCGTGAATAGTTTTCTGATCCTAAAGGAAAAAAGGGGGTTCCATCGTCAAATGCTTGGGTTACTTCCTGAGGCCAATATCCTTTTAAATGTTCTACCGAAGATGTTGTATTCATACATGAAATTGCTTTAAAAATTTTTCAGCGATCAGAGTAATATATGGTCGTTTCTGGTAATCAGTTACTAAAATATATTTGGTTATTTCTTGTAAAGTTCGACAGAAAGAGTTTTTGGAATCATCAGCAAAATTCGTGATTCAAATTCCTCTTGGCAAAGCGTTTCGATGAAAAAAAGAAAAGTCTGCCATAAATAATAGAGTATCATACCAATAGTCCACATACCTGAAGGAGAGGCCAAATAATGAATGAGATTATTTTTCTTCTGCAAGCCAATCTAGCGAATTAGACTTAGTAATCAGTAGAGCCAGCGAGTCGTTTTCATTAATCCTAATGGCAAAGCGAAATTTCTTACTTTCTGTTATTTAAGATCGAATTTTCGTTACTGCTCCAAACCCTTGTATTCGTTAGGAAAGTCCCAAACCTTTTTGTCTTTTTTTGCAAAAATGCCACTTTGAAAGATTATCTAAGCTTATTTTTGTGATAGTGCCATAGACACTATTGGCCGATATGGTTGGTAGACTTCGAAGGAAGATGACTTTAAAGCACGTTAAGTTAACGTGCTTTAAAGCTGGGCTCTGTCCATAACGCCTCGCAATTAATCCTTCCTCTTGGAACTTTTGCTGGCCAGTTGGTGATTGCATCTGAATTTAGCCCTCGTAACCTTATATAATTAATCCGCTAAAGAGCAACTTAGCTTATTGATTTAAAAAGTAGTATTGAAAAAAGGGGACAGACTTGCTAGGGAAAAGTTGCTCAATAAGATGATTAAGTTTGTGGATGGTCTCTGATGTATTAGGTCTTTGTAGAGGATCCAACACAAGAAGGTAACGAGCCATTTCGTTCAGTAAGCGAAGGAATGGACTTAAATGTGCATCTTTGTTGCTAAAAGCTCTAAGATTGAATTCGGCTTGCGTCATTGTTGCATAAGTGGCAGAGTTTAATACGTTACTCCCGCGTTTAAAAAAATCGAAAGAGTCGTTGTTGTTGGCGGCATAATAGAAGATCATACCTATCGCCCAAAGATCTGATGCCGGTGTGAGAAGATCTCGCCATTGATTTAAGCGCTTGCTAAGACAAATAAGATGATCTCTAACCTCTTCCCTTGCTTCGTTTTGATAAAGGGTTTGAAAAAATCCAGGATAGGATAAATAGGCATAGATAAGGTAGCGTTCAGGTGCGATGTATTCTTCAAAGCCGGCTAAATGTAAAGGTATGCCTTCCCGTCCACACGCCTCCCAAATCTGCAGCTGTTTTTTCCAGATCTTTTCCTGTTCTGATAGTGTAGTAGCACATTCAAAATCCATGATCTCAGCTTTGTCATGAAGAATTAGAATGTTATCGGCTTTAAGATCATTATGAAGAATTCCTTTTTGATGAATTTCTTGCACCCCATAGAGAATTTCTTGGAAGAATCTCAAACAGCGTTTTTGCTCGTTAGTGTCATTCGCGAATTGATTTTTAAAATTAATTAAAAAACTAAAAAAGTTTCCCTGAAGGCTAAAAGATGTCATATAACGAATACGATGGGCTGAAGTGCTTGAGTGTAGAATCTGTAAAAGATGATCAGAAGGAGCAAGGCGCCGAAGATTTTTTATTTCAGATGAAACTTGTTGATAAGCCGGGAACTCATTTTTTTGATTAGAATAGACAACATAGAGACTAACGCTATTGATTCTGATTGCTAATCTTAGTTTTTTATAACGGGTACCCTTAACTTCACTGGCATTGATGTAAAGTTTTGTAAGCGCATATAAATCCCCCCAATCATCAGTTAAAAAGCTTGTTCCCATTCGATATTCATTTCCTAACCTAGCAAGGTCGCCTTTCTTATCTTTTCGCTTAAAATGCGCATTCGCGGGGAGCTGATGAAGGGTCGTTTTAGGAAAGAGGTTTTTAAGGAGAATGACTTGCCAGATTCTGTTTTCCTCAGTGGATGTAAGATAGGATGGGCACGTCCTTTGTAATACAGAAATAATAAGTCTGTATAAACAAACTTCCGTGCATTTTTCAGTAATAGGAGCTCTGTTTCGTTCATCGAAAAAGGCACAAGCCTCAATCTTCGATAAAATGGCCGATGGCCAATGACAAACATTACTAGTTGTTAAGTAACTTTGATAATACATAATATTAGTGCTTTTTTTATTATTAAAGGGGCTAATATTATAATTTTTAATTGTTAAGCTGTTATAAATGAGTTACTTACGTTTTATGCCGGCTTTTTAATTGAGTTCTAAAGATAAGGTAAACCTCTTTAAACTTAGCCTGTACCTTATCGATATTCGGACGGTTATGAGGATCAAGAATAAGAATAAATTCCGCGAGTTGGTGCAATGATAGACAGAAAGGAGAGCCAACGAATCTTTCGCGATTAAATGCCTTTTTTGCAAAGATCTTTTGATCCAAGAAAAAGTAAGCAGATGCATTAACTTCCAAACGATCCCTATCTATAAAGGGAAAATAATCATCATAAAGAAACTCATAGATCATACACCCCAATGACCAGATATCTGAAGCGGGGCTGGAAATGTACAAGAGATGGTTATCGGCAATTTGTTTGCGATGTTGCTCAAGAGCTTTCCGATGTCCGGATGCTTCATGAATTAAAAAGTTGAAACAAGAAGAGTTTCTTCGATAAAAGTAAGCAAGTATCCTTTCAGGAGCCATGTATTCAATTGTTCCGCAGAGAGAATCGAGTTCTGAGGTTTCTTTTGCTTGCTGGATCGTCGTTGCATACTCAAAATCAGAAATATAGGCTCGTTCTCCCATAATAAAAATATTATCAGGCTTGATATCGTGATGAATAATTCCTTGATTATGCATCTGGGAGATGCCGATAAGAATATCATGGAGAATTTTGAAGTAGCTTTCTTGCAAACTGATGGCCAACGGATTTAAATAAAAGCGATCTAACTCAATCATGTCCATAAGCTTGCCAAAAGTTCCTTCTCTGGCATAGGGAGACATAAATTGTGGTCGAAGGGCTGCTTTTTCGGACGCGTGGGAAAATTTCATGATTGCCGGTGAATTTTGTAAAAGAGAGTGAATCTTTACTTCATTCCTTATGCCAATTGCTGCCTCCTTTAAATATGCTTTTTGAGGATAATACAGCACGGAAAGCGATAAATCTTGTATGCAGAGAGCTAGTCGAATGACCTTATGCCGAGTGCCTTTTTTAAGGCTATCAAATCCTAGATAGATCCTAGTAACCCCATATAAGTTTTTTTGAAAGTCGGTTAAAAAGCTAATAGCGAACCTTTTTTCCAAAGGCAGCGCTTCTTTTGTAGTTGTTTTTTTATAGTATTGATTGGGTTCTAGAGTGTGTAGTTGGGTGCTGGGTAACATTTCATGCAAAAGAATCATTATCCAAATTTGCTCCTTGGCCCGGCTAGAGAATCTCATGGCATTGTTCTTTCCTATCTCTTTAGTGACGGCGGTAAATAAGTTATTAATTTTTTCTATGCCTCCAGCATTATGCTGCGCTGTTTGAATGGATGGGAGACATTGAATAATTGACGGAGACCAAGAACTAGTTAGAGTCGGTGTTAATGCAAAGGGAAGTGCCATAATAATCTCATTAAAAAAATTAAACTGCAGGATTTTATCAAAAACATTATTTAGTTTTAACTTAAATTAATTTTTTAATTTGTAATTTTGTAAAATTTAAATTATTAATTATTATTAATGAGTGGAGTAAGTTTTTAATAACTAAGAACTAAGGTTAAAGCCTCTGACATCTGATTATGAGCCATGGTCAATTGATTTTTTTCGCTGCATTATTCGATCGTTGAGAAGGGTTATCGATCAAATAAAGAACTTTGGTCTAAGAAAGAGGTCTATTGAAATGATGCAAATGGCATTAGAGATAGAGCTTTAATTAACGCCGGGTTACATTCTAGGTTAGGCAGAATTTATAAAAAGGGTGGATGCATTAAACTAAATACCGATCAGGCTCCCTGTATTTGCTGCTAACTTGGATGCTAGATCCACATTTTGTTGATAGGGAAATGTTGATAATGGACGAATGCTATTTTAGAGAATGGGCGAAGGCATAAATCGTGACGGGGCTTTTGATAAGTGCGGCTTCATTTTAAGTCTCCTCAGAGTGTTAGAAGTATCTCGCCTCTACGCTTCTTCTGCTTCTAACTTTGCCAACCTTGCTTCTAACTCTTTTAGGCGGGCAGCATACTTGTCAATGTTTCTAAGATGGACTGCATTGCGATTGTATTCATCAAGAGGTAGTGCTGGTATACCACCATATTTACCAGCTTTTGGAAGTGATTTAGAAACCCCGGAGCAACCAGCCACAACAATACCATCTCCGAGCTTTAGGTGACCGGCAACAGCTACTTGCCCAGCTAAAACCACGTGCTTCCCAGTTTTAGTAGATCCTGCGATGCCAGTTTGACCAATGATAATATTATCCTCTCCGACCTCTACACCATGTCCAATTTGAACTAAGTTATCGATCTTTGTCCCGCGGCGAATTCGGGTTGTTTTAAACCTTGATCGATCGATGGTCGTATTAGCTCCAATTTCAACGTCATCTTCTAAAGTAACGGTGCCAACTTGGTTGAGTTTAATATGATGCCCTTGTTTATCGGGAGTGTACCCGAATCCGCATGAGCCAATCACAGCACCGGGTTGAATAATCACTCGATTGCCAATGAAGCATCTTTCTCTGATGGTTACGTGAGGATGAATATAGCAATTCTCACCAATAGTGCTATAGGGACCTACCATTACATGAGCACCAATAACGGTAAAAGAGGAAACTTTAGCATATTTATCAATCACACTGTAGGGACCAATGTGAGCATCGGGAGCAATTTGGGCCGTAGGATGAATGACAGCTGTGGGATGAATCCCTTCAAAGCCAGTCATTTCCTGTGCATTTTGTGAAAAGATTTCTACAAGGACTTGGAAGGCTCGAGAAGGATCATCGGCGATAAGAAAGTTTCTACCTTCAATAACAGCGGTTTTCCCGTCAATAAAAACAACACCTGCTTCAGAACGCTTCATGAGCTGTTCGTAACGAGGATTTGCTAAAAAGGAGGCATCTTCAGAAGAAGCAGTTTCTAGGTCGGCAACATGATTGATCACATGCTGAGGATTGCCTACCAACTTACATTTAGTCAGTTCTGCAAGCTCTAGCAAGGTAAATTGCTTTTGAAACATCGATGCCTCCTAATCTTAATCATTATTTTGTAGGTGCAATTTTGGCAGCTTCTTCATCGAATAGCTGGTCCATTTTAATAACGACTTTAGAGGATACATCTAAAGACTTATCAAAATAAAATGCGCCTTCATCATTAAGAAGAACATCATATTTTTCATCTTTTGCTACAAGTTCAGCAGCCTTACTCACAACTTCAGCTAATCCCTGCACAATTTTAAAATTAGTTTGCTGCAATGATTGAAGATACTGGTTTTGTAATTGAGATACTTCTTGGCTTAGTGCTCTAAACTTACGCTTGAGCTCCGTTTCAGCTTCTGCAGACATCAAATCTAATTGATCAGGATCATTTAACTTCTCTGCAAGGGCGTTTAATTCTTTATCCTTTTCTTCAAGGATATCTTCCATTTTCTTTTTCATGCCTTCAAAAGTTTCTTGCTCTTGTTTGCCAATTTTGGATTCTTCAATACATTTTTTAAAGTTGATAAGGCCAACACGCGCTACTTTCTGAGAGGCTGTAGGAGCTTCAGAAGGCGTGGCAGACATTAGTAGCCCACAGGACAAAAGCAATGTCGAAATTTTGAATAATTTGTAAGAAATTTTTTTCATGGCACTCCTTGCTATTGAATAATTAAAATTTACCGCCAAAGCTGATGAAAAAGCGTCGAACTTCCTTTCTTTGCTTGTAATTTAAAGGAAAGCCAAAGCCCAAACACACCGGAGGAAAGCTATCCATAATTTTAATACGTGCACCAAAACCGCATGAATAGTAAATCCTGGAATCAAAATCCCACTTGCGATCGGAGAGCTGACCTGCATCTAGGAAGAGAAAACCATCCATCTTTTTAAATAGTTGATGGTTATACTCAATAGAAGCGATCTGCATCGTGATACCACCTTTTGGATCCTTACAGTCGGAAAAACGAGGACCGATACGGTAGGCTTTATAACCTCTAACCACGTTGTCGCCACCAAGGAAAAGTCTTTCATCCAATGGCATTGAATCAAATTTAGTATGACCGATGGGGGTGATGACACGAGAGTCAAAGCGAAATTTGATCACTCCTTTTGAACAAAGGGGATAATAGTATGAGTTAAGGTAAGCTACGCTCCAAAAACGATGGTCACCACCAAGACCCGCGTATTCCATTTCAAAGCGAGAGCGGAAACCAGTACGAGGAAACTCAAGGTTATCGGTTGAATCGTAAGAAATATCATAACCTGCCGCTGATATAAGGCCGCCTAGCTCTGCTGCTTTCTGTAATTCGCTACCTCGCTCTGTTGCTTTCTGTAATTCGCTACTTTCTTTAGCTTCATGGGAAGTAATATGAGTGTGAGAATTTCGCAGTCTGTAATGACAACCAAAACGTACAAAGGCATTCACTTCATAATTGGCGTGTAAAGTAAGACCTGTAGCGTCAATATCATAATTGTTCGAGATGTAACGATTGTTAGATTTCTCAATATCAAAACCTACACTCCAAAGACTATCCATGAAATAGGGCTTTGTCCAAGAGAGGATGTAATTGCGACTCTTATTACCAATGCTGAAGGTGACATGGGCATATTCTCCACCACCTCGAAGGGCTGGATAACCTCTGCTAAACAGTGAGCCTAAGCCCTTATAGTTAAAGTTTTTCTCGGTAACATTAATACCACCGAAAAGAGTTTCAGCAGTGCTATAACCAAAGAATAAACCAAAATGACCGGTTGAAGTTTCTTCAACTTCAATATGCACATCTCTAAAATTTCCATCGCCTATTTGGCAACTATCGGATTGAACGGCATAAACGTTAACATGGCTAAAGTAGCCAATGTTTTTGAGCCTCTCCTCTGTTTTACGTAACTTATCCGAGTTAAAAACCTCACCGGGAACGATCAAAGTTTCATTTAAAATAACATTCGTTTGAGTTGAGCAGTTACCTAGAACCTTGATTAAACCAACACGGTATTGTTCGCCCTCTTCAATCGTAAAATGGACAGAGTAGGCACAATATTCTGGATCCAAACGGCATTCAAAGTTGACGTTAGCATCGATGAAACCACGGCGGCCATAGAAATCATCAATGCGACTACTCGACTCTCGAATGGCTTCAGGGGAAAAGATATCATCTTCGCAGATAGTGATTTGCTTCCAAATATCATCATCACTATATAGCGTATTGCCTTCAAAAGTCACTTGGCTAATTTTATATTGCGGCCCCCTATCGGCAATGACAGTAATGACAATACGATCTTGCTCACACTCATCCACATCAATGGTTACCTTCGCATCCGCAAATCCTTGATTTTGTAGATGGTTGAGAATGACGAGTTGATCGTGTTGCATGGCGTCATCATTGTAGGTGCCTTCATTTGTGATCCAACTCGTGAAAAGATTGTACTTTTTCGTGACCATCATATCTAAAATAGCATCTTTTTCTGCAGGGCAAAAATTGCAAAATACAATGTCCTTAATTCTGCCAGAACGCCCTTCGTTGATACAAACGATAATGTCTACTTCATTTTTAGTTTCATCAAGCTTGACTTCATAGTTTAGCTCTGCTTCAAAAAAACCTTTTTTGATGTAGTAGCCTTTTAACTTGTGGAAAGCTTTATTGAAGGTAATACGATCAAAAACAGAGCAAAGAGAAATTCCTAATTCTTTATGTAAGGTGCCTGCATCAATTTTGTTATTTCCAAGCCAGGTGATAGTGCGAATAATAGGTCTTGGAAAGATTCTTAAATAAATTTGAAGCTTATCATCTACAATTTCAAGAGAAGGATCGACACGGTCGAACTCTTGAGCAAGCATTTTTAGATCGCCATCGAAATCATGCTGAGAAAAAAAGGTGCCTTCCCGTGTTTTGAGACGAGCTTTTAGCGGAGTACTATCATAAGTACTTCCAAAAGGTCCATTCATGGTAACAATAATTTTGCCAACAACATGATTTTCATATTGTAGGGGAGCGGCTTCTAAATTAAATCGGGCGAGAATTAATAAAAAATTCAGGAATATTAAAGATTTTATTTTCATGGATATATCTTATTATAGAGTAATCTGAAGTGGATAATATAGGAGCCTTGATTTATCTTTGCAATCCAAAACACTCGTGGTTGCTAATTTTAAATTTGAATGTGAATCTATTAATAATGACCGCGACCGGCAAAAGCGCGAGCAAGTGTTCCACCATCTACATAATCGAAAGTGCTACCCATGGGTAATCCGAAAGCAAGCCTTGAAAGATTGGTAGCAAGAGAACTAAATTCTTGCTTAATGTAAAGAGCAGTAGCATCACCTTCTACAGTGGCATCCAAGGCTACAATAATCTCTTTAATTTGATGTTGCTCGATACGTTGCTTTAACAGGGGGAAGCTAAGTTTTTCAGGCGTTATGCCGTCTAGAGGGGAAAGAAGCCCGCCTAAAACATGGTATAACCCCTGAAACTCTCTTGTGCTTTCTACAGCGAACACATCTCGAGGATAGGCAACAATGCATAGGCTTTGCGATTTCGCTCGTGTTTCCGAGCAAAACAAGCAATCAACCTCACCTTGGAGACAACCACAAGTTGGACAGTGTTTGAGTTTGATTGGAATTTCTTGGATGACCCTTGCTAGGGTGTTAAGGTGATCCTTATCCCAATTTAGCAAATGAAAAGCAAAGCGTTCTGCACTTTTTGTGCCCACCCCTGGAAGCTTTTTTAAAACATCAATCAAGGTAGTAAGGTGCTGAGGAAGCATTATCTTGTCCAAGGTGTTAAAATTTCGGCACCTGCTTCAGTAATGAGAACTGTATGCTCAAATTGGGCACTGGCTTTACCATCTTTGGTTCTTGCCGTCCATTGATCGATCGGATCAATGACAGCTTCTCTTACGCCCTCATTAATCATAGGCTCAATCGTGAAGATCATCCCTGGGACAAGGGGAATATGCATTTTGTTTTTATGGTGGTAAATTTGGGGGCCTTCGTGAAAGTCCACACCGACACCATGCCCAACGAATTGATTGACAACCGAACAGCCTTTAGGGACAGCATAGTCTTCAATAACTTCACCAATCTTTGAAAGAAGAACCCCTGGTTTTAAAATAGCAATTGAACGCATAAGACTTTCATAGGCGACATCGACCACCCGTTGTCGACCTTCGGTCGCCTGGCCGATAACGACCATTTTGCTGCAATCACCATAATATCCATTTAGGATGCAAGTGATGTCGATGTTAACAATATCTCCCTCTTTTAATATCCTTTGCCCGGGAATCCCATGGCAGATCACTTCATTAACCGAAGTGCAGATGCTTTTTGGAAAAGGGGGCTCTCCATAATGAAGAGGAGCTGGGATTGCTCCAGCTTTTTTATGAAGCGAAACGGCTAAATCATCTAAATGCTGAGTCGTTACACCTGCTTTAGCTTCTTTGCAAACTTCTTCTAAAATGTCTGCTGCGAGCTTGCAAGCAGCCTTGATGCCCTCAATCTGCTTCTGATTTTTAATAATAATTCCATAGCGTTTTAAATATGTCTTTTTTAAATCAATCTCATTTTCCTTTTTTTCAGGAAGTTGAGGGTAATGGCATTTTTTCCATTTTTTTCCGCTATTACACCAGCAATAGTCATTACGACCTATCATCTTTTCATTCCGTCGATTAATCTTTCCTTAAACTATATCCTAATTGTGATTTCTTTTATACTGATACGGCATTGAGGAATGATTTGGAGGAAAACTAAATGAAGCCCGAAGACCTAAAAAGGCCTTTTCAATGGGATGAACGACGTCCCTTACTACAGGATGGTGTTTTTTATGTGCCAGAGCGGATAGAAAATTATCACACCTTTAGTTTACCCGGATGGGAAGATCCATTGCTATTTGGTAATATTAATCCAGTAAAAGTCGAATACTGCAGTGGAAATGGTACGTGGATTGCAAATTGCTCGATTAAAGATCCCTCTACTAACTGGGTTGCGGTTGAGAAACGGTTTGATCGTGTACGTAAGATTTGGTCTAAGAAAAACAACTTAAAGCTGCAGAATCTCATTGCTATTTCTGGTGTGGGCTATACGGTATCTAAGCATTATTTTAAGAGTGAAAGCATTGATGAGATTTTTATTAATTTCCCTGATCCTTGGCCTAAGAAAAGGCATGCTAAAAATCGCATCATTCAGCCGTACTTTATCGAAGAAATGTGGAGAACGCTAAAGCCTCAAGGACTAGTCACCATCGTCACAGATGATGAAGACTATTCAACTATTATTATTGAAGAAATGAATAAATTTTCAGGTTTTAGCTCGCAATTTTCGGCGCCATATTATAAAACGGATTTACCAGGATATGGCACCTCTTACTTTGAAGAATTGTGGAGAAGCAAGGGAAAGCAGATCCGTTACCACCAATTTTTAAAAAAGGATCCAACTTATGGATGTAGTTGTTCAAAAACATCCCACTTTTTTTACATCTGATCATGGAAGTGAATTTCTCACATTTGCGCCCTATTCATTAAGCGCCAAGGAGCAAATCAAGAAGGCGATCTTTTCTAAAAAGTATCCTCGCGATGAGCTCTCCTCCCTTCTAGAGAAATATAATTCTCTTATTGAAAATGACGCCCTTGCGCTAGCTAACTGCCGCCGTTTATCAGATCCTTCGACGTTTTGTGTGGTTACCTCTCAGCCTCCCGGTTTTATGGGAGGACCCGCTTACGCCATTTTAAAAGGTATTAGCTGCCTTTTATTAGCACGAGAGCTTAATGCTATCCCTGTTTATTGGTTATCAACAGAAGAAGAGGCTCATTCTGAATGGAACCACACCTACCTTATTGATACTTTAGGAAATTTAAAAGAATTCCGCTTAAACGTTTCCACAAAAGAAAGTACCGAGGATCTGGTTTTGAATCCTCGTCAGTTAGCGATGATTAGTCAATTCACAGAAGAGGCAAAGATTCCCTTTACCTTTAAAAAACATGAAGACTTTATAACGACAACTGCCAGCTTTCTGGCTAAGGTTTTTCAAGGTACAGGACTCATTTTTGTTACCCCACAATGGCTTCGACCTCTTAGCCGTCCTCTAATTTACAAAGAACTGAGGCATCATCAATCGATTTTTAAAGCATTACAAGGGTCAAGAGAGCGGTTATTAACGAAAGGTCAAACACCTTCCCTAGCTACTGAGCGAGGGCCACAACTTGTATTTAAGACCTCTTTAGGCCAATGGCATAAAATTTTAGCCGAGGAAAATGGCTTTAAGATTGGAGAGCGTTTCTATAATCTTAGCGATTTAGAAGCTTTGATTGAGAAAAAGCCTGAAAACTTTGGAACAACATGTGCTTCGCGTCCTGTTCTGCAGAGTGCTCTTTTTCCCACAGCAGCCTATGTTGCAGGTCCTCATGAAATTACTTATTACCATCAACTACAGGAGTACCATGCTTTTCATGAGGTTCCTATGCCTTGGATCGTTCCTCGCTTAACGGGTACTTTTTTAACACCTCAAGCAAGCCACTTTCTGAGCAAACTTGCGTTAGAACCCTGGGATAAAATACCTAGGCGTTGGCGTGAATTGATGCCTGAGCTACAGAAAGATCTGCAGAGTTTAAAAGGAGAGTGGGAACATACCGCTTTACAATTATTCTCAGAAGAGTTGACTCGGAAAACGTTAGATCGATACTTAAGGCACTTCATGAAGAGGTTAGAAAGGAAAGTGATCAGGAAGCGATTAATTAAACAAGAAACGCCCTTCCATGCTCTTCATTATTTACAAAACTTCATTCATCCTCATCATCAATCTCAAGAAAGAGTTCTGAATTGGGCGACTTTTCAGTCATGCTGTTCTAGGAACCTGATCAGTGAATGTATGCGCGTATTGAAGTGGGATATTAGCGGTCATTTTTATTTTGCAATATAATGGCTGCGTCGTCTAGATTATTAGGTGATGTTTAATAATAATGTAGATTATTTATTCTCATTGCGCCGCTACTTAGGGAATCCTAAAGTTATTGCGAACAACTTAGCAGAAAAAATAACAAGCATTTTTTCTCTAGTTATTGATTCTTTGCCAATAGAGTCATACCCCGATAATAGGCATATGACCAAGGTTTCTTTTGACGAAGAGACGACGGCCACTGTTAAAGAGCTTGGAGAGGATCGCTTTAATCACACAGGCCCTGATAAATCTTCTCATTTTTTGCTCTCTAATGATCGTTTGATGATTCATGCAGAGTCTTTTGGAGATATTGAGGAAGCTGAAAAAAGAATCGGTTTAGCAATTCTTCTTTATAAGAATTTTCTTCCCAATAAAGGTAAATTAGCTTTTATAGCCGCTTATTATATGGCGGGCAAACACTTGCAACAAAAAGAATCTTTCAAAGATTTTATCGATTATTTTGGCTTGAATGAAGCGAAAACAAAGCTTGATCATTATCGAAACAAACTTCAGAAACTCAACCACAATATTTCAGAAGAAGAGATGCTCAACTGCTTTCATAGAAATAGCTGCTTACCGATAGAACAACTAAAATTTTTATAACCTTATGTCTGACAATCTTGCTTCCTTTCACTTAATTACACTTGATGCTTCTACAAAATCAACAATGAACTGGCAAGAAGCTAGGAAAGAGGCTCTAACTGCTATCGCGCAGGGGAAGCGTATTATTTGGCACTTGGATATGGGGCTATTTCACCGTCTACTAGGACCTTTATCTCAGACAGCCCAGTTTATGACCTTGCGGCTTGCTCTTGACCACTTCAGAGATACCTTATGGGATGAGTTTTATAAATATAGCCTAGGGGCTGCCCTCTTTAAAGGGAATCCTGATTATTCTAAAGACTTTATCTGGGATGAAGAACAACAGAATAATTATCAAGGTTGGTTGAAAGAGAATTTTAATGAAGGGCTATATTCTCATCTCGAGGTTGAGAAGTTTTTCTGTCGCGATGTCTGTGCCTCTTATCTTCAACAGCTAATTGCTAATGTCCCCGATCGCATTCCTCTCTATCTGATTTTTAATTGTGACCACATTCAGGACCCTTTTGAGCAGCTTTATCTTACTTGTCAAGATTGCTACCCAAGATTTAATTTTTTATTTGAAAGTACAAAGCTAAAGGTAGATAAAGATGCTAATCTTGCTATCTGTTGGCCTCAGCAAGAAGAAAAGAAGATCCAAGCGTTTAAAGGTATAAAAACAGCTTTACACTCACTTATACAAAATAAAGTTCCTTTTAAAATAGTACCTGAAAGCCAACTGACGACTGAATGGCATGGTTTAGATTATCTGATCTATGAGCCAGAGCTTGTTTCTGCAACTGGGGTTCGTAAATTAAGAGGCTTTGAAGCCGCAGGTGGTACACTCATCTCTCTTGGTCGATTTTTAGGATTTTCAGAAGAGATTTCTTTAGAAAATTATCTCACTCGCATATAACCTAAGTTCTAACAAGAGTGCCTAGGGGCAAGGGGATAAACTTGCTTGGGTAATGAAAAAGAAGGTTGGTATGGATAGCAAATTTACTTATAATTTTAGCACAACGCCGGCGACAGAAATACTAAAAACGTTTGCTCAGCAGCCCATCGATCTCACAAATCCTAAAGTCATTACAGCTGAACGCGTTGAAAAATTTCTTGCTGAAGATTTAGGTTTTCAAGTTTCGTATGCAACCGAAAGAGTGACAGAGGATGTCCTTTCTGCTTTAGAAGCACTGGCCTTTGAGGCGGGTGTTTTTGAAAAAATGGCTAAAATGCAAGCAGGCGAAGTGATTAATTGCATTGAAGGGTATCCAAGTGAAAACCGTGCCGTCCTTCATACAGCGGTTCGAGATTTTTTTGATGAACCTCAAACAGCAAAGCCTGCTCAAGAGGCTGCCTCCCTGGCCAAGGAGCAGGTGCATAAGCTAGCTAAGTTCTTAGAGCCATTAAATCGTGAGCAGCGTTTTCATGACTTATTAGTGATCGGAATAGGGGGATCAGAGCTTGGACCCAAAGCCCTTTATCAGGCGTTAGAATACTTAGCGAATTCTCAAAGAAAGGTCCATTTTGCAGGCAACGTTGATCCAGATGGTCTTCATTTAATTCTTAAAAACCTTGATCTTAAACATACCTTAGTTTGTGTCGTTTCCAAAAGTGGAACAACTTTAGAAACAACAGTTAATGAAGAGTTTGCAAAAAGCTACTTTGTTAACTTAGGATTAAAACCTGAAGAGCATTTTATCGCGATCACGGGGGAGGGGAGTCCAATGGATAACCCCAATCGTTACCTTGAATGTTTTTATATCTGGGATTGGATTGGAGGACGATACTCTGGCTCATCCATTATAGGTGGAGTCATTCTAAGCTTTGCCTATGGGATTGATGTGTACCTGGAATTTTTGAGAGGTGCTCATGATATGGATAAAGCCGCTTTAAAAAAGAAACCTCTCCAAAATTTGCCCTTGCTGGTTGCTTTGTTGGGTATATGGAATCATAATTTCTTAAATATTGAAACACTAGCTATCATTCCTTATAGTCAAGCTCTTGCTCGATTTCCAGCTCACCTGCAACAACTCGACATGGAGTCAAATGGTAAGCAAATAGATAAACTGGGGCATTTTGTTAATTATGTAACAGGTCCTATCCTTTGGGGAGAGCCAGGAACAAATGCCCAGCATTCATTCTTCCAATTGATCCACCAAGGCAAAAGCCCGATTGCTTTAGAGTTTATTGGTTTTAAAGAAAGCCAAACCAAGCATGATTTTTCCTATCAAGGTACAACATCTCAAGAAAAGCTTCTTTCTAATTTATTCGCTCAGGCGATCGCTTTAGCGCAGGGCCAAAATAGCGATAATCCAAATAAACAATTTTTAGGGAATCGACCGAGCCATCTCATTCTCGCAAAAGAGCTTGATCCTTACCGGCTTGGGGCGTTACTATCCCTTTATGAACATAAAACAGCTTTCCAGGGATTTATTTGGAACATTAATTCCTTTGATCAGGAAGGGGTTCAGTTAGGTAAAGTTTTAGCAAATCGAATTATTGACCAATTTGCTAATAACGATAAAAAGAGAGAAGCTCAGTACCCTATTGGCCAAGCTTATATCCAGATTATTAAAGAAAAGTTATGACATTTTTTCTCCAAATACCGAAAAGAGCAGCTCTTTGTTCTGAAGGAAAAGAGCCCTTACAAGAGAGTATGCAATATTACTCTTATATTCAGCATGAAAAAGAAGGCATTTATACACGACATGATTTTTGCCAACGCTGTTGGGAAAAATTAAACCTAGCCGGAAAAACTTTTTGGAAGGGGCATGTTCAAAAAAAAGATGCAATTGTCCCGAAAACTCTTGAAGAAGGAGCCCTTCTTTATTTTGAAGAAATCTATCCACATCCTGATCATCAGGATGAACTTTTTGTATTAGCTCTTTACCTAACAAGAAAAAAATTGTTTGCGTTTAGAAAATCACTTGAAACCCATGATTTATATGAAAGACTAGATACCGAAGAAATGGTATCTATTCCTAAAGTAGCCTTGTCATCTCTTAATTTAATCAAATTACAAACATCTCTAGCAGAAAAACTTAGAAAAGTTTATGCATGAATGGTTAAAAGATTTCTTAATCTTTATCGCGTCTGAAAAAGGACTTTCTATCAACACTGCTAAAGCCTATGAAAGAGACCTGCTAAAATTGATTAGCTTTTTAGAAAAGCAAGAAATACATTCATTTAGGGAAGTCACAGAACAGACATTATTTAACTATTTAGCATGGTTAAAGCAAGGAAATGCTGCTAGTTCCTCGATGGCTAGGGCCCTTTTTGCAATCAAAGTTTTTTTTCGATTTATCAAACGAGAAGGGGGGCTGATGATCAATTGTGCAGCTGCTCTTTCATCTCCAAAGTTATGGCAATTGATTCCTGACGTGATTGCACCCCATGAAATTGAAAAGCTAATCATGCAAAAGGACGTAACGTCATTTGAAGGCGCTAGGGACCGAGCGATTTTAGAAGTTTTATATTCTTGTGGTTTACGAGTTTCCGAAGTTTGCTTATTAAATATTCAAGATGTTGATGATCAGTTTGTACGAGTGTTAGGAAAAGGAAATAAGGAAAGGCTTGTGCCCATCGGCCAAAAAGCGTTAGATGCTTTGTCGATCTATGATGCTTTTCGCGACACCATTAAAATCCCTAAGCAAACAAGGCTTTTTGTGACCAAAAAAGGTAAGGATATAACCAGATTTTATATTTGGAAAATGATCAAAGAAGCTGGCGAGCAAGCTGGCATTGTTAAAAATATTTCTCCCCACACGTTAAGACACTGCTTCGCCACTCATCTACTCGATAACGGGGCTGATCTTAGAGTGATTCAAGAACTGTTAGGCCACTCAAGTATCAATAGTACAGACCGGTATACCCATGTAAGCCGAACTCATTTACAACACGCTTTTTCTCAATTTCACCCCCGACCTTAGCATTTAAATTTTAATCACTTAAAAATTTATCTGTCCTTAATGCAAATAAGTCTTTGCTCTTAGGTAAAGATATCTATATATAGAGATTAGAGAAGCATATAGAGTACTGGTTATCAGGAGCTCAGCGAATCAAAATATGAAAGATGATGATTTAAGTGAGTTTAAATTAAGTAGAAAGGCCAAGGCTCGGCTTAAAAATAAAGAGCTGTTAAAAAGATGGCTGGCCAAGGGTAAAACAGCCCAGGAGATTTTAGATTTTTCTGAAAGTGCCATGTTAAAATTTTATCAGGCAGCCTACCATCTTCTTGAGCATCATCGACATGAAGATGCAGCAAATGCTTTTTTATTCCTTGTGACACTCAATCCCTATCATCATGATTATTGGATTGGATTAGGCATGGCCAGTCAACTGTGCCATGACTATGAAATGGCCATCGATGCTTATGAAATGGCTGCTATTTGCCGTATTGAGGATCCAACACCCTATTTTTATTTGGCTAAATGTCTTTTTGCCATCCATGATCGTTCAAGTGCATTATTAGCTTTTGATTTAGCCATTAATTATGCTGGCGATAATGAAAAATTTAAAGATCTCAAAAAACAAGCTCAACAGGCTAAAAAGATTCTTCTTAAATCTCCTTAATCTTTTATATAATCACAATTAATTGCACTTCTTGTGGTAATGTTCTACTAATTTGGTAGATCAGGTTACCGCGAAAAAAGTCATGAAGTTTCCGAGTCCTTTTTTGTTGAATGATGATTTGCGACACATTTAAAGTATTGGCTAATTTGACAATGCTAGGAGAGGCCGCTTCACTAATTACATAGATAAATTTTATGGATGTAAAGTTTTTATAAGCATTTGTATATGTATATAGCTGGAGTGCATCTTTATCTTCTTGCCATGTACTGGCATGATCTTCTTCTGTAATGACTTGTTGCTGTCGCAAAAAAAGTACATAGAGATTTTTTTTATGGCGGATGCTTTCTTTAATTGCAAACTCTAATGCTTTGTTAGGTTCTTTTGTCACACATAACAGTGAAGGCTCACTATCCGCTTTTAACTGGTCTGTAGTTATTACATCCACGTCTTTGCGTTCTTTTGGATGAGATTTTACCTTTTTCACCTTTTGCTCTAACACAAGAGAGCGCAAGAGCAATCCAATGGTCATTATGACTAGGGCAAAATTTCGAGCATGTGGCTTTTGAATCAACAAGGTGAGTTCAATGGCTGCCATGATCATGAATGTGGCAAACATAAAGATACGTTCAACTTTTGATAAGTTTAACGTTTTATCCGTTGATGTAGCGGCTAAGTTAGTTGCAATTGCTCCAACAAAACCAACTGCGTAAAGGTCTGCAAGGTGAGCTACATCTAAATAAAAAGCTACCAATCCTATTGGTATAAGAGTAGCAAAAACAAGGGGAACCAAGGGGACTCCAAAGCGATTTAGTCTCTGTAGTTGCGTCGGCACATCTTGTTTTCTTGACATGACAAATAGTAAAGAAACTAAAGCAATGATGGCTGTATTAACAGCAGACAGCAGTAAAATGCAAAAAACAATACTTATAATGAAAGAGAAAAAGTGGCCGACCGCTTCGCCTAATAGCGCTCCAGCAAATTCTTCTCCCATATAACGCAACATATAATCTCTAACATTTTGATTCCCTGGTGCATTGACTTCCCCATTAATAACAGTTAGTTCTGGGAGGGCATTAACTGCTAAAGAAAAAAGAGTGGTAAGGATACTCACTTCTAACATCACCGTAATAATGGCAGGGGTAGAAGTTTTAGTGACGGAATAAGGTTTGGTATTGGCGTCTAATTTCATTACGCCTGTTGTATTGGCAATGGCTTCTATTCCTGACATACCTACGACAATACTAGTAAAATGGATCCAATTTTCTTCTAATGAGCCTTGTAAGGGTGTCGTATGCTTGATCGCTTCGCCAAGAAAAGGGATAGAAAGCATTCCCAAAATGAAGACAACTAAAAAAGTAAGCAATCCAATAATCAGAGCAATATTTCCTGTATGCCTAGGGCCAAAGTAATTGAGCATTCCAATGATCAAAATAGAAGCCATGGCCCAAATAGCAGGATGCGCTACGCCAAGATAATTAAACCCTGAAACTGCACTTAAGGATGCTGTAACTAAATAGTCTGCGATTAAAAAAAAGGCAGCAATGAGGGCAATCACTTCCGATCGCTTATGAACGCTCGTATAGGCGCCACCACCGTTTGGAAAAGATCTACAAATAATAATATAGTTGATCCCTACTAGAACATTCATGATGGAGAGGAAAGCTACTAGCCAAAAAGAGCTATAAGTTGCCAACGCAAACGCTAGCCCAATGACATAAGCTTTACTTGTCCCCCAGTCACCATATAAGATGGAGGCAGCTTGATATGCGTTAACATCTCTGGGTCTTTTATAAAGAATTGAAGCCATACGCTTCAATTAATAGATATCAGATAAGAAGACAAGAAAAAAGGTAAAAGGTTAACCTTTTACCTTTTTTGAATTAGTTTTCGATTTTTTTTAATAGGAGTTCATTGACCAATTGTGGGGAAGCTTTTCCTCTTGATAGCTTCATCACTTGACCCACTAAGAAACCAAAGGCTTTATCTTTTCCAGCTTTAAAATCTAACACGGATTGATGGTTGTCTGTTAAAACCTTATCCACAAAAGCTTCAATTTCACCTTGATCATTGAGGGGCTTGTAATCAGGATTTCTACTAACGATTTCTTCCGGGTCCATGCCTGGGTTTGCTACCATATCATCAGCAACGCTTTTGGCAATTTTTCCGTTGATGATTCCTTGATCGATCATATTAATAAGTTTGCCTACATGCTTTGCGGGAATCCCAGATGTTGCTAGATTCTTACCACTTTCTTTATAGCGGCCAGCAAATTCAACAATTAGCCAATTGCAAAGACTTTTCGCATTTTTGGTTTCTTTTAAGGCTTCTTCGAAGTAATCAGCAAGCGGCTTATCATACGTAACTACAAAAGCGCTATGTGCCGGAACTTGCAATTCTTTAACATACCGACGCTCACGCTGTAAAGGTAGTTCGGGTAAATGGGCCCTAACTTTTTCGATGTAATCGGCAGTCAGTAAAATAGGGGGAAGATCGGGTTCTGGAAAGTAACGATAATCCTCAGCTCCTTCCTTTTTTCTCATCAGTACAGTTTCTTTTTTATCTGGATCCCAGCGATAGGTAGCAGGAGTAATCACTTCTTCTGCACTCTTTCCTGAATGGTTGGTGTACTCCCAAATTTGGCGTTTAATTTCTGCCTCAATCGCCATTTCTAGATAGTTGAAGGAGTTTAAGTTTTTGATTTCTATCTTATTGCGGAGTTTAGCTTCACCTTTCGGTCTTACAGAAATATTGACATCAAATCTTAAAGACCCTTCTTCCATGTTACAATCCGAGGCATCAATATACTGAAGAATTGCCTTCACTGCCATCGCATAAGCAACTGCTTCTTTAGGGCTATGCATACAGGGTTCAGAAACAATTTCAATAAGTGGGACGCCAGCTCGATTGTAATCTACACCTGCAAAAGAAGGAAAATGCTTAAGCATACCGGCATCATCTTCCAGGTGAACGTGGTGAACGGCAAATGATTTTTCCTCTCCCCCCACTTCAGCAATGACTGTTCCTCCTATCACAATAGGTTCATCATACTGGGTGATTTGAAAATTTCTTGGACTGTCTGGATAAAAGTAAGATTTGCGATCAAACTTGCTGAAATGGGCTATGCGAGAATTAATTGCGCAACCAAACTGAACTGCTTTACGTACGGCTTCTTTATTTAGAACAGGGAGTGCTCCTGGTTGCCCGGTACATACTTCGGTAATATTTGTGTTAGGCTCATCACCAAAACGATTAGGAGCAACACTAAATAGCTTAGATTTTGTATTTAATTCAGCATGAATTTCAAGCCCAATAATGGCTTCCCAATGATACTGTGACATGGTTTAAGCTCCTACAGGGGGAAGAGTTTTAGCAAATTGTGTCGCTTTTTCATAGGCGTAGCAAGCAGCTAAAACGTCGCTATCCTTACATTGAGGTCCTATGATTTGCAAGCCGAAAGGTTTATTATCTTTTGAAAATCCGCTTGGTACACTTACCGCGGGTAGGCCGGCCAAGTTGATAGAAATTGTATAAATATCCTCTAAATACATTTGTAACGGATCTTTTTTAGAATCTACTTCAAATGTGGTAAAAGGAGAAGTCGGCATCGCTATAAGATCACAAATCTTAAAGGCTTCCTTATATTTTTGAATCATTAAAGAACGTACTTTTTGTGCTTTTTTATAAAAAGCGTCTTTGTAACCTGCAGAAAGAACGTAAGTTCCTAGTAGAATTCTTCTCTTAACTTCAGGGCCAAAGCCTTCTTCTTTCGACAGTTCATACACTTCATCAAGCGTTAGGGCTCCTTTAGATCTTTCCCCATAACGAATACCATCAAAACGTGCGAGATTGGTGGAAGCCTCAGCAGTCGCTAAAATGTAGTAAACAGCAATTGAGTATTTTAAGATGCTAAGGTCAATATCCACAACAAAAGCGCCTAAGCTTTTTAGAATCTCGATGGCTTGGAAAAATTTTTCTTTAGATTCTTCCTGAAGTTCTTCTAAAAATTGCCATGGTACACCGATTTTTAACCCCTTAAGATCCTGCCTTAATTTATTTAAATAGTCTTCTTGCTGTCCTGGAATGCTAGTCGCATCTTTTTCACAATGCTTGCCAATCACTTCCATAAGCAGTGCGGTGTCCGCTGTATTTGTGCCAAAAGGCCCAATTTGATCAAGGGATGAGCCATAAGCAACTAAACCATAGCGGGAAACACGGCCGTATGTCGGTTTAAACCCAATAATACCACAAAAACTAGCTGGCTGGCGTATGGACCCACCTGTATCGCTTCCAAGCGCTAAGGGTACCATGCGTGCAGCAACTGCCGCTGCGGATCCGCCTGATGATCCACCTGGAGTGCAATTTAAGTTCCAAGGATTGTAGGTTTTTTGTAAGGCCGAGTTTTCTGTGGAGGACCCCATTGCAAATTCGTCCATATTTGTTTTACCAACAATGATGGCGTCTTCTTTTTCTAAAAGATCGGAGACGGTAGCATTGAAAGGGGCGATATAATTGGTCAAAAATTTTGAGGCGCAGGTAGAAAGCTCGCCCTTTAAATGGATGTTGTCTTTCAGTGCAATAGGAATAGCAGCTAGTTTTCCTAATGGTTGACCTGCAGCTTTTTTAGCATCGAGTGCTTGGGCTTTTTGACGCGCTTTTTCGGGGAATACCTTTAAAAAAGCTCCTATTTTGGGATCTAATTCTGCGATACGATTTAGAAAAAAATCAGTGATCTCTAAAGCAGTCAATTCACCATTAATAAATTTATCACGAAGTTCAATAGCCGTTAAAGTATGCATAAAATTCACGTATTTTTAATTACAGGGGGTACACGAACTAGTCCGCCGATTTTTGCAGGGGCATTGGATAAGAAGACATCTCTCGGCATACAGGCCCCAGTTTCATCTTCTCTCCATACATTTTCATGGACTTCTAAAACATGGTTGCAAGCCACCACGTTTTCAGTATCGATTTCATTCAGTTGCTCGATATAAACCAAGATTTTTTTCATATCCTCGAGCAGGCTTTTTTCTTCTTGTTCAGTACATTTAATTTTACATAAATGGGTAAGAGCTTTGATTGCTTGCTCATCTAAATTTGCCATTTTACAAACCTATCAATTCCTGGTTGTTTAAAGAAGCTAAAGAAATTCATTTTAAAGTCTAGCAGTAATTAAGACAAGGAAATCACATGCTATTTAGTCTAAGACCTGAATTGCTACCAAAACTTTGCCCAAAAATCATTTTTAGTATTCAGGAATGCCAAACGCTGAAATGATCACTTTTGCCATCATCCTTATAACTGTTTTAATTTAGAAGATATCCTTAAAGAGGAGCAAATGACACTTCTTGCAAAGCGTGTTTGTAAAGCCAAAAATCGCCTTCGTTCTAGTAAAGAGGAAAATAAAATAAGCAGTCATAGGCAGATAATTGAAACAGCATTTAGCTGTATAGTAAATCTGTTCCCGCGATGCTTAAGAGCATCGCCTAGAGCAAGGCTTTTTAGTAAAAGTATTTTGTTCGATACTTGGCTTATAGTATTTCATTTTAAGATTAGCCTTAACTGAGGTTTTGGTAGCAATTCAGGCCTTAGGTCTCTTCTTTAAGGCTAATGTGGCAGTTTTCTGTTGATGCTAGATTGGTAGCGATTAAAACCTCATCACTAGTTGATGGTGCTATATAAATCTCTAACTTCCTAAGGTCTTTTAACTTTCTAAGCTTAAATTTGTTAAGTAAATGAAAAGGCAAAGATAGACATTGCAGATGAGGAAAATCAGATAAGCTGACTCGCCCCTTTAAAGGATTTCCATGTATCTTTAATCGAATTAAGGCTGATAACTTGCCTAGAACCAGGTATTGAATTTTATTTTCTTGTAAATTTAGACATTGAATTTCTTTGGGAAAAGTTGCCATTCTAAATTTTTTTTCTGCAAAGTGAACAACAACGGTTTGCCCTTTAATTGATTCAATATGATTTTTACTAAGGTTAACTTCCTTTAGTTCTTGAGCTAATGAGATAAAAGGGGGTACATGCTTCAGCAAATTATTACTCAAATTCACTTTTTCTAGGTTTGGTAAAATACCGGTGGGAATTTCTTGAATTTCGTTATGACTGAGATTCAATACGACTAAAGTGTCTAAAGAGAATATATTTTCAGGAAAATGTTTAAGATTGCAATGCGTTAGGTGTAAAATGGATAAATGAGAGGGAAAATGAACATTGTCTTTTAAAGGTCCCTGATGACAGATTAGAGCTGTTGACGAATGGTTGCGTTCAACAAGTGACTGTTTGGTGGAAGAATGGTGAAGGGAAGTCAGTGTTGTCATAATGTTATCCTCAGTAAAAGCCCGGCTAAAACATAACGATTCTTTGGGTTACCATGAATCATTGCTTCGATTAACATGTTTACACCTAAGTCCTCTTGAGTTTGGGCCAGTATCTCAAAAGAGCTGATCAAGAGCCGCGCTGTTTCTTCGGGTGTTAGTTCAAACTCGAAAGTATGTTCTCTCAAATCGAGAGGTATATAGGCTCTAAACTTAATGATATCTTCATGCTGTTGAATTCTAACCCAATTGAGAAGGTTTTGCTGATAAGGACCTTCTTCTTTAAGTTTAACAAGAGCCAGATTGCAATAATTTCTAATCAAAGGAGCACCTGCTCGCTGTTGCTCTTTCTTCAAAAGGTCAATGCAAGCTTGTGACCCTATTTGACAAAGTAAATCGCATAATGTAGGAATCAGTTCATTTTGCTTAGCTGCAAAAATGGCAGTCGCTAACTCTAAGAAAACATTTTCAGGCAAATTGATGGCTTCTTCTAAAATTGATTCTTTAAAGCTAAGTGTAATTTCATTAAGTACTTGGCTATTACTAGTATTTTCTTCTAGTGAGGGGACTGCTTTAAATGCTGATAAGCCATTACCTTGACTTTGAGCTTTAATCACTGCAAGATCTCTGGAATCCTTAATGATAAATTCTTTAATACCGGCTATGCAGGATGGATTTTTAAGGTGAAGGAGTGCTAGAGAGGCATTAAGGCGTATTTGCAGAGAAGGGCTTTGAGCTAAAAATAGAAGGCATTCTTCTGCTTCAGAAATATTCTTCAAATTGTAAATAGCGAAAACATTACCTCTTCGAGCGAGGTCAACTAAAAAATGGTTCAAAGACTGCTCTTGCATCTCATTTAATGCTAAAATAGCTGCAATTCTAACAGGAGCAGAATGGGAGCGAGCGAGCTGCTTCAAAAGCTTTAAAGAGGCTTCATCTTTCATCATCCCTAATGCTACCGCACAGACCTCCTGCTGTGCAAGATCACTATGTTGAGCTAATTTTCTAATTTGTTCTAACAAATCGTCTCTAAAAAATTCAGCCAGACTTAGAATTGTTTCGCATCTGACCTCACTTTTGGAGTGAGTCAATAACTTTTTCAATACCTTTGTAGCTCTGCTGTCACCGCAAGTGGCAAATAGCTTAGGAAATAAAAAAGCGAAATCGTCTCCCATTTTATACATGAGCGATTCAAGCTGAGGAGTGGCCATAGGGTGTTTTTTCAAAGCTAACTGGTATGCAGCTTCTAGACGAATAAGAGGGTGAGGGGAGGCGATGACACGATTAATCAGAGTATCGGCGTAATCACATTGTGATCGAGCTAAAAAGCCTAGGGCAACCGCTTGAATCTGTAGGTAAGATGAGTTTAATCCTTCTTCAAGCAAGTAAAAAGCTTTTTCGTTGGTCGAAACACCAGCACCATAAATGGCGAGAAGTTGTTCCTCTGGGACACTGCTTTTAATGCCCTTATCTAAAAGGGTAAGGCTTAGTTGTTGCAAAAGTTCAAAGTCGTGCCTTTCCTGTTCCTTATAGCAGTCATAATAGCTTTTTAATGCCGCTCCAACTTCATTAGCTTGAATAAGATACAAAATCTGCGAAGATTTAAAATTGGCTGACAAAGAGAATGGTAATGCTAATACAACGGTAATGATTATTTTAAATAGTCCCATAAGTCAATGTTCGCTTTAGAAAGTAAAGGGGCTACGACGTTAATAGGAAGGCCTAATACATTATAATAGCAACCTTCAATTTTCCTAACTAGTAAGCTACCCGCAAATTGAATGGCATAGCCTCCGGCTTTATCCGACCAATGCATTGCTTTTAAATATTGGTGAATCTGTGAATCCGTTAAAGGGTTAAACAACACCTTTGTTTCTTCTACGTCAGAAAAAGTTTGATTTTGATACGAAAAGGCAACGCCGGTGAATACGCTATGCCAACTACCTTGCAATTCTTTTAACATTTTAAAGGCATGACGGTCGTCTTGCGGTTTGCCGTAACAATAGGGTTCTTTATAAACCACGGTATCAGCAGTTAGAATGGCTGCATCAGGGTAGAGTTGAATAAGCGTAGCGGATTTACCTCGGGCGATTTCGATTGCATAGGTTGCTGGATCTCCTTTGAAAGGAACTAAACTTTCATCGAACTGAGAATCTATCTGTTCAAATGGCAAAGAGAAGTAATCAAGGATTTCTTTTCTTCTTGGTGATTGGGAACCGAGGATTATACGCATGCTACGAGACAAATTGCTGTGGGAAAATTTTTAATTTTATTTTCTCAATTTTTAACTTAGGACAGTACTCTTTGATTTTTGTTAGAATTTGCTGTTCTTGATTTTTTAATTCAGACAAATGGAAGGCTTCATGGGGTAAAAACTTGCCCACATAATCTTCATTATGGTAGTGGACTTCAGTTAAATGGCTTGGGTCAAACTCTTTTAGAATTTGAGCCTCCTTCCACTTGATACTTAAATTAAGATGCATTCTGATTTCAGAGGTAATCAGCACACCTGCAAATAATCTTAAAAAAACCTTTGTTGTCATAGGGACATCATAATAGCCAGCTCAATTAAAGGCAAATTGCCATCGGAGCAAAGTCTTTTTATGTTAGCCCACAACGTTTTTTAAGCCAGCTTAGAAATTCTGGATGTAGTTTATCACTAGCGATAAGACCATAGTTAAGTATAGGGTTAAAGTATGGCTCTAAGATACTTTCAGGAGAGGGGATATATTTTACATATTTGCTAGGTGCTTGTATGTAAAATTTCTCCATAAGGGCAACGAAGAGGGTTGAAAGTAAGTAAAGATCACTTTGATTTTCTGGTGAAATTTTTTGATTATTGTGAATTTGCATAAGGAGGAGGGAAATTTTTCTAAGAATACTTTCTTCTGTCCAAAAAAAGTGTAAAATTTCCTCTGGGTGAATCCAATGAAAATTGGGAGGCGTAAAGGAATTGCTACTTTCCGAGGTAATTAAACGCGATTGATAAAGTTTATAGTAAAGGACATAGACGAACAGTTTAATGCCAATATGCATTAAAGGTAGTTGAAAATTGGGGTTTGCTGTGAACAGATCATCTGGTTTTGGCGTCCCTTGAATCACTTGCTTTTTTAGCAGAAAGAAGGAATCGACCCATTTCCAAAAAAGCTCTACAGGCTTACTAAATTTAAGATGGAGCATAGGGCGAATTTTTTGTCTAAATTCGGATGAAGCTTGCTGTTCATGAATATTAAGAAGAACGTCAAAGCTAGACGCTAAAAATAAGATGTCCTCTGGTTCAAATAATTGAGAAGAAAGTTCAAGCCCTTGATTGGTTAAGTTTTCAAACTTGCTAAAGAAGCGATCCACAAAAAAACGAATGGCACGTATCAGCCGAATCGATTCATCAAAATGCGCAGGTGCTTTGAGGGGATCATAAACAGTACTTAAGGCCTTACCGAGCGCAATAGAAATTTCTTCGTCAACCCAATTAATGCATGTTGTTTTTTCATAAAAAACAGAGTCAGATGCTTCAATTTTTTCCCAAGAATCCTGACTTAAAACTTCTGGAGAAAGAGGGAGTATTTTGGTAAAGGAGCTTAATTTTAAGATTTCATTGCTATAATAGACATTTCGAAAATTGGAGGCAAAATACAAAAGATAAATGCTGTCAATAAGCAGGGATTCTCTTCGTTCGGGAGGTATTGCTTTTTCGATGGAGATGCAAACAACGGACTTTCCTTCCTCAGGAAACTTATGGATAGAATGCAAGTATTTTTCTAAAGAGGCAGAAAAACCATCCGATAAGTAATGCTTGGATCTTGCAGAAGGCCAAAATTGAATAGGCCCCAAATTAATTGGTTCTTCTTTTAAGAACTCCACAAATGGAAGACATGCATATAAAACTTTTTCTGACATAAATTTCTCTTTTTTTTTAAAAGGAGCAAATTTGATGCCAGATTCAGCCTCTTTCAAGGATGAGATGTGACAACACCCTTGAAAGAAAATTTAGGATAAAATTTTTCCAAGCGAATAAGCAATTGCATTTTGCCCTAATAAAAGAACATTAAAAACTACTCCGTTTTTAACATAGTTTTTTAAATCAACACGTAACACTTTGGGGAGTTCTTTCTCATCACTATCAATAAGAAGATCATAAGAAAATTCATTATTTTTAATAATTGAAAGTGTGCAAGCGTTATCACAACATTGTTGATGCTCAGGGAAGTTAATTTTTAAATTTGTGCCTTCCCAATTGAATTCGCAAGGCGAATTGGTTGTCTGGACTGTTTGCCAAACTTTCTCCACAACTAATTGAGGTTGAATCCCTTTTTTTTCACATTTGGGATTTGGATTCGTACCGGCTACTGATCCTGCAAAGGACATAAAACCTCCTAAATTTTTTAATATATCATGAAATTTCCTCTGCAGGATATTTATAATATTTATTTGGTGCAATATTTTTTTTATTTTAGAATTGAAGCCAATTTTTTAATCGAATTTTTTGAAGGGGAGAGGAGGGCAAAAAAAAAGGCAGAGCTTTCGCCCTGCCTTAATCGAATACCTTAAGTATTCAGATTAGATTAGTTAATCACAGTGCTTGTTTGCTGTGTAAGTGGTGTTTTTAAAGAATCTGATGAAACTTCAACAGAGATTCTAGCATCACCAGCACTCTTTGCCCGTGCATCAATACGGAACTCAGCTACTTGGCGAGCACCGAAATTGTTTAGAGGAGCAAATGTGATTGTCTGGCCAGAGATTGTGCCTTTGCTTGCACCTAATGCTGCAAGAGGAATTAATTCGTCTGGAAGACGTACTGTAACAGCAACATTATTATCAGCTTCAGAGCCTTGGTTAACGATCTTAAAGCTGTAGCTAGCTGTGTCGCCTACGCAAATTGGCTCTTCTTGGTTGCATAAGCAGATATTAAGAGCTGGACGACCTTTCCAACGTGTAGTAAATTCAGCACAAGCTTCGCAGTTTTGGCAGTTTGTGACATGAACTTTGTTGGTAAAGCAGCCTGGTGTGCAAGTCGTTAAAGTAAGATTAAAGTTTACTTTTTCACCTGGCTTAAGCTCTTTTAATCTCCAAATAGCTTGGTTGCCATTGATTTTTGCACCATTTGCGGACACAATTGATGTTGCACTTGGCGCTTGGTCTGTAACAATAACATCTGTAAGAGGTTTATCACCTGGGTTGACAACAGTGATTTGGTAATCAGCATTTTTGCCGATCATTTGCTCTTTTGGACCAACTTTAGAAAGCTCAACGCATTCTTTGCAGATGTTTGTACACCATTGGCACGAAGTTGAATCGGCATCACATGCAGAAACAACTGCTGTATTGCAGATTTTTCCACGTGTCACAGCTGTTACACAGAATTCAACTGTTTTGCTTTGGCATGGTTCAAGCGTACCTAAACGGAAGCAAAGAGTTCTTTGGCCGCTTACGTGTTCAACTCCAGCTGGAAGATTGTCTGTAACAACAACTTCATGAGCTGCACAAGAACCGCGGTTTAACACCGTCACTGTATAGTGAATAGGGTCTCCTGGGCATACCTCAGTAGGGCCTTTTTTCTCACAAGTGAGCAATGGTTTAGCGCAAAGAAGTGAGCAGAAACGAACGGGAGTTGCGCTAGCGCAGAAACACGCGCATAATTCGCCTTCACATTCACATTTTAGCCAAACCTTTGCAACAATGCATTCGCCTTTTGCCATGTGGCCAATGTTCCACACGAGCTTGCTGCCTTCCGCTTTCGCTTCTGGTGAACTTTTAATATAAGTGACTCCTTCGGGAAGCTGTGTCGTAACAACTACATCACATACATCTTGGCAAGCACTGATTGTAAATTCCAAAGGATACTGATCACCTAACATGCACATAGAAGGATTTTTTGCGACTACAGTGATGCCATCAGCGCAATTAAGTTCATTGCTTGAAGGGTGGCGGCATTTAACTGGTGTTTTGCAAAGAGGTTCCTGTAAGCATGGATTTACAGGCTGGCATGCGGGTGCTGGTGCACAAGGCTGGCATACGGGCTGTGGCTTACAAGCAGGAGCGCAAGGTTGTGGTTTTGCTCCGCATTGCTGACGAGCAGGTCCAGCAGATTGGGCAATAGGGGAACTTATTGGCTGTTCTTCTCGAGCACCAATTTGTGAAACAGATGCATCAAGTTGGTAAGAACTTGTTGGGTATGATGCTGGTTGTGATTGCTGGCTTGGAAGGCCTTGTTCACAAATAGGTTCTTCATAACAGCATTTGCTATCTGAACAACCTGACCAGAGAATTGCCGTCGTACTTAAAAGGAGTAACGAGGCAGAGATTCCCAGTTTTTTTAACATTCAAGTCTCCTTATACTTTTTTTTTAAAAAAATTGTTTTTTCTCTTTGTCGAAAATCACAATAACTCGAAAAATTTACCCCGGTGTCAGCGGACTTTTGATCAAGGCTTTACCTGTCATCCACTAGCCTGACACTTAAAAGGACCAATCCTTGGTGATCCAGTTTAACCGCCCCTTCTGCTATCCTAAAGTGGTCGCTTTAAGGCAGAAAAAGGGGCACTTATTCCTTACACCAACCTCTCTTTTGTTATTAATCTAGTAGACATAGTTACTAGGATCACAATAGCAAGGGTCCCACCGATGAGGTTGAGGTGCAGCATATGGCCGACACTCATAGATTCTTTGCGGTGGACAGCACGGAGGCCCACAATCACAGTAGTAGCAACAGCCTGACAAAATGAAGCTTAAGATAAGTAGTAAAGGGTGGAAAAAACGCATTGTCGGCTTATTATCCTTACTTTGGTTGCTTTGATGTCAAACCTTCAATTAAGACGGAAGCAAAGGCTTCCGTCTGTCATGCCTCATTCAACTCCTCAAATTGGCATGCCCCAATCAATTAATAGCAGCAATTGCTTGGTGCAACTGGAGGAGGACATGGTTTTGGGCAGGATGGTTTTGGACAGCATGGTTTTGGACCACATGGTTTTGGACCGCATGGGTCACGATCACAGCATCCACAGCCTGTTAGCAATGCGCACAAAGCTAAAATTGAGAATACTTTTTTCATACAAATACTCCTATTTGTTTATTAGGGTTGAGTACTCTTTAGTGTCGAACCTATCCTTGTTACCAAAACCCATTACAGGCTTAGTAATAAAAAAAGGTTTTACCTTTTTAATACGGAATAACCAATAAATCTGCTACAAGAATTTATAAAAAATTTTGATAGTGCAAATGGCAAAAAAACAAGTAGCTAAGTAAGAATGTTTTATAGGTTGTTTATAGCAACAAATTTATTTAAAATTGCTATTAAAAAAGCGAAAAAATAGCTCAAAATAGCTATGGGCTACACTTAGGCCTGAATTGCTACAAAACCTGGTTTAAGGTTAATTTGAATAGGTCAGAATACTTTTACTAAAAAAGCCCTTGCTCTTTGCAGGCTCTTAAGTATCGCGGAAACAGATTTGCCATACAGCTAAATGCTGCTTCAATTATCTGACTATGACTGCTTATTTTTCCTTATCCTCTTTACTAGAACGAATGCGATTTTTGGCTATACAACCACGTTTTGCAAAAAGGGCCATTTGCTCCTCTTTAAGGATATCTTTTAAATCAAAATAGTTATAAGGAGGATAATGGCAAAAGCGATCATTTCAGCGTTTGACATTTCTAATTCTAAAAATGATTTTTTGGGCAAAGTTTTGGTAGCATTCGTCTTAAATAATTCTTGGCAGATAGGTTTTTAATTTGCCAGACCATCCTAACTTTGTTCGAAGGGTTGAAAAAAAATGTTGATCGAGGCTAATCAATCGAAACTTTCGTTCTGATGGATTAATACGTAAAATATTTTCTTTTTCTAAACATTGATAAACGATCCCATCATAATTGACATCAACCGATTCGTGAGGACTTACCAGTTGAATTTGGATTTCTTTATCTGCTTTGATCACAATGGGCCTATTAGAAATGGTATGAGGGCTTATCGGTGTGATTACAATTGCATCGAGATCGGGCGTTAGAATGGGTCCACCCGCTGCTAAAGAATAGGCTGTAGATCCATTGGGTGTAGAAACAATAAGGCCATCTGCTGAAAATGTGTTGAAATAAACCCCATCGATATGAATAAGCAAATCGATTAGGTTGGGATTTCGACCACGATGAATGACAATATCATTGATGGCAAAAGCACACTCCGAACCTGTTTGGCCTTCAATGACGAGACGATCTTGCGATGTGTAGTGGCCTGCAAGTAAAGCATTTAGTGATTCATGAAAAGTATCTAAGGGAATATCAGCCATAAAGCCCAGGCCACCCATGTTAATCCCGATAAGGGGAGCTGTAAGGGTAGGATTTCGATGAATGACCCTAAGAATTGTGCCATCTCCCCCAAGAGAAATCAAAAATTTAATTTCATCAGGATTTACTTTAGAAAGAGGCTGGACGGCTAATTCTTCTGCGTTTTCATCTTCCGCAACAACTTGCACACCTTTAGAACTGAAAAAATCCCGAATCTCTAAAGCCACTTTTTTTGTGTAATTTTTTGTCAGATTGGGAAAGAGAGCAACAATCATTGCAATGTTTCTCTAATTAGAAAGCAGGTTAAGGTGATGAATATTAAAATGGACGATAATTTTTTCTTTAATTTTTTCAGCCGTTAAGCCTAATTCATCCATTAGTTCTTGATTGCTACCTTGTTCCACAAATGTTTCAGGTATACCAAGGTTCAGAACTTGAATATTACTATAACCTTGGCTCATCAAGAAATGATTGATAATAGATCCCAATCCTGAGACGACGGAGTGTTCTTCAATCGTTACTAAATTACGATGCGTCATAAGAAGGCGACACATCAATTCAGTATCTAAAGGTTTCACAAAGATAGGATCAACAATGGTTGCGTTTAGCCCTATTTTAAGAAGTTCTTCTCTCACCTGTAAGGCTATACTGGTCATATGACCTAGGGCAATGATGAGGAGTTCTTGTCCTTCAGCTAAAATTTCACCCTTGCCAATTTCTCGATATTCCAATGCTCCTGAACCTTCTTCGGTTGCCATATTGGGATAGCGAATGGCTGCTGGTCGTCCCCAGCTAAATGATGACTCCAACAGCTCTTTTAAAAGCTGCCCATTTCTGGGTTGAGTGATCACCATGTTTGGCATCGCATTCAAGAAGGAAATGTCATAAATACCATGGTGAGTAGATCCATCTGGTCCAGAAATGCCAGCTCGATCGATACCAAATACAACGGGAAGTTCCTGCAGGCAGACGTCGTGAAAAAGATTGTCAAAGGCGCGATGTAGAAAAGTGGAGTAAAGCGAGGCCACCACTTTCATTTTCTTGCCATAAGCAATCCCTCCTGCAAAGGTGATTGAATGCGACTCGGCGATTCCTACGTCCAAGCAACGTTCTGGGAATTTCTTCATAAAATCGTCAAGGCAAGAACCTGCAGACATTGCAGGCGTGACAGCCACTAAACTTGGATCGTTATCCGCCATTTTTAAGAGATGAGATCCAAAAATTTTAGGGAAAGTAGGTTTATTATTGCTAGTAGCTAGGAATTTACCTGTATCGGGATTAAAAGGCTTAGCTCCATGATAAGAAACAGGATTCTTAATCGCCTCATCCATGCCTTGGCCTTTATTTGTCATGACATGGACGATCACTGGCCAATCTGAATTTTTAATAGCGGTAAATAACTCAATTAACTTTTTGACATCATGGCCATCCACAGGTCCAATATAAGAAAGGCCATATTGTTCGAAGAAAGCCGCTGGGCTAAATAGATTTTTTAGCGATTCCGTTAGTTTAGCACCTTGTCTTGATAATTTTTCTCCATAGCTTGGAATTTTAGCTACTAGTGAGGTAATTTCATGATAGATTTTGTCAGTTGTTGGGTTGCTGAGCATGCGGCTTAAAATTTGCGTTATAGCACCAACATTTTTGGAGATCGACATTGCATTGTCATTTAAAATCACTATAAAACGTTTTAAATCCTTAGGGATGTTGTTTAAAGCTTCGAGTGACATCCCGCAGGTTAAGGTTGCATCTCCTATGACGGGAATAATATATTCAGAGCGTTTTGCTAAGTCACGATTTTTGGCAACGCCAAGCGCTAAAGAAAGCGCTGTACCAGCATGACCAGCATAAAAGTGATCATGTTCAGATTCCTTAGGACAACTAAAACCGCAGAGGCCCTTGTATTGCCTTATTTTATCAAACTGAGCATTGCGCCCAGTCACAATCTTATGAGCATATGTTTGATGACTAACATCCCAGATAAATTTATCAGAAGGGGAGTTAAAGACATAGTGCATGGCCAACGTCAGCTCTACTGCTCCTAAATTTGAAGCGAGATGCCCGCCATTTACAGCCATTACAGAAATAATGCGTTGCCTTACTTCAAAAGCAAGCTGATCGAGCTCACTAAAACTCAGCTCTTTTAAATCTCCTGGTTGAGTGATTCGTGAAAGTAAGGGATGCTCAGTCATTAAAGTTTATTTCCATTAGTTGGGGTAAAAGGTTGAGTGCTGGGCTTTTGATCAGCGCCTAATGCTAGTTCGCCATTACGGTTTTTAATCAGAATTTCAATTTTGCGTTCTGCATCGGAAAGCCGCTGATTACACTGAACAATCAGTTTATCCGCCTCTTCGTAGAGTTGAATCGATTCATCTAAGCTGAGGGCTCCTGAATGCATTTTCTCAAGAATTTCCTCAAGTCTCGAAAATGCTGCTTCAAATGAAGCTTCTTTTTCAATTTCAGTCACTTTTGCCTATCTCTTGTATGATTGATCTTGCGAAACCGTCAGCAAATAAAAGCCTAACATTGTCTTCTTTCTGCATTGAGCGAATAGAAGTTATAATCGAATTATCTTTTTCCGAAAAGACAATACTGTAACCCTTTGATAGTAAATTCTTGGGATCTAAAGCTTTTAATAGATCGGTAACATTTCTAAAAGTACTTCTTTTGTCATCAAAAACTTTTTTCCACGATTTAAGTAAGTCTTTATCAAAATAAGAGACTTTTTGGCGTAGGGCTTTTATTTGATTAAGTGGTTTTAAGGCTTCTTTTTGTTTTTCTTTATTGGACAAATCTCTTTTGAATCTCACAATTTGATCTTGGATTTGTCTGTCGAGTGCTTGTTTTATTAGATCTAAATGTTGCATGAAAGGCCCTAGTATCATGTAGGGAGACTGCATGCGAGGCGATTTGGCAATCACATTTAGCCGGTCTTGGTAAGCTTTAATCTGCCGGTATAATAATTGCTGCATCGTTTTGTCGATATGGCTTAATGTTTTAAGCTCTTGAAGGCGTTCCGCGATAACCATTTCTGCTGCTGCAGACGGAGTGGGGGCTCTTACATCGGCCACATAATCGGCAATACAGTGGTCCGTTTCATGGCCAACGGCTGAGATGATCGGGATCTGGCTGTTAAAAATACTTTCGGCCACGATTTCTTCGTTGAATGCCCAAAGGTCTTCGATGCTGCCGCCACCTCTGCCCACGATGATCACATCGACTAATTGATATTTGTTAAAGGCTTCGATGGCCTTGGCAATCTCTAAAGCCGCTCCTTCTCCCTGTACTTTGACAGGATTTAAAATGAGATGAAACCCAGAAAACCGCCTTGTTAATACATTTAATATATCTTGAATAACGGCTCCAGTAGGGCTAGTAACGACACCTATTTTTTTAGGGCACTTTGGTAGCGGCTTTTTAAATTCTTTTTTAAAAAACCCACGTTTTAAGAGCTTCACTTTTAACTCTTCTAATTTTAAAAGCAGCTCTCCAAGACCAGTATACTGAAGTTCGCGTACGACAATTTGATAACGTCCGCTTGGAGGGTAAACATTTAAGGAGCCTTTGACGGTCACCTGGTCTCCGTCTTTTAAAGGACGGGGGAGCTGAGAGGCATCAAGGCGGAACATAACAGCCGCTATTTGAGCATGTTCATCTTTTAACGAAAAGTAGAGATGTCCTGATGTCTGTAGCTTGCAATTGCTCACTTCCCCTTGTAAATAAACGAATTGAAAGCTTTTTTCTAATGAATGCTTAATAGCTTCGGTAAGCTCCGAAACGGTAAAAGTTGGGGGGGATGATGTGAGTGGTTGGTGACTTTCAAACATGCAAAAAGTTTGTCCTATGCATGAATTATTTTCAATATTCATGAAGGGAGGCTTAAGAATTCTAAAATGCTTTTTAATCACCTCAACTTTTCTAAATATTTTTTTGACATTTGTTGGCTAAACCTCTAATTTAGGCTTTAGCTTATGGATAAGCCTCCTCACAAAAGTGCGTACCTATTCTAGCGATTATCAGCCTGCCATGTATTTGGCAAAGCTATGACAGATGATCGATGATTCATCAAAAAGTATTTTTTAAACAGAGATGACAACATGACAATCTTTAAAAATAGAGAAAGTAAATATCAGATCCAACCTTTAATTCTTTCACGCTTATCTTCAAGGGCTTTTAGCGAAGAGCGTTTAACAGAGGAAGAGTTAATGGCTCTTTTTGAAGCAGCCAGATGGGCACCATCTTCTTATAACAATCAGCCTTGGCGTTTTGTTTACGTAAGAAAAGGGGATAAGGAATGGGAAAAGCTTTTTAATGTTTTGGTTGAATTCAATCAATCTTGGTGTGATCAAGCGGATACGCTTGTCGCCGTTATTTCTCGACAAAATTTTGAACATAATAATAAGCCTGCACGAACAGCTTCATTTGATGTAGGAGCTGCTTGGATGAGTTTAGCATTAGAAGCGCATTCTCGAAACTTGGTTGCACATGCGATGGAAGGTTTTGATTACGAAGCCTTGAAGAGGGTGTTAAACATCCCAGATCCTTTTAAAGTTGAGGCGATGATCGCCATAGGAAAAGCAGGGGATAAAAGTCAGCTTTCTCAGGTGCTACAAGAACGAGAAGAGCCTACACAACGTAAACCTTTAGAAGAAATTGTTTCTAGAGGACATTTTCCTTTTAAATAAGCAAGTTTGATTTCGATGAAGCAAGATGGCTTTGAGCCATCTTTTCTTTCCCTCTAGCCATAATACCCTTTCTCTCCTAGGTCATTCACTAGCTTGCGTATAGAATTAAATAAAAGCGAAATATTTTCAGTTGTTCCACAGAGTTCTAACCTCGCATTTGCATGATCAAGGGCAATGACGCCAATATTGATTTTATGACAAACTTGATAGGGAGAAGAATCGATCATTTTAAAATCATAAGCTAACAACAACATAATATCAGCGGCTAGTTCGGCAATTCTTATATCTAATTGTTTGCTGAAGACAACGTGACTTTGCTTTGGTTCCCAGTGGCAGACCTGACACTTTTCATCTGTGCTTTCAATAAAACAGTACCCGGCATTCGGAATCTTTTGCCATTCTTCAGTTAAAAAACGTAAATTGTCAATAATAGATTCTTTTAGTTGTTTGATAAATAAGGCTGAAACAGATTCATAAATATTGTTATAGCTACGTTTTTGTATGGCGAGCTTGCCATCAGCGGGTGTAGAAAATACGGATTCGTTGTTTTCTTCCATGATTTGCATGACGTGATGAGGAATAAAATCATGAGATGAAGAAGACTTATAGAGGTGATTATAGCCTGTGCTCTCATCCTGATGGGCTTGATCTTGCTCAGCAAATAGACGTGTACAAGCTAAATTTAAAATTCTCTCGTTAAAGAAGTTTGTGTCTTCATCAACCTGAATCACAATGGAATCTTTTCCTTCAAAATGTTGTGAAGAAAGAACATCTAATGTTTGAAAGAGGCTAGTCAGAGTGAATCCCATAAAATACTCCCATGGTTTAGTCATATAATCTTTTGTTAATGAGTTTATAAAACAAGCAGGAGACATCACATCGAGTGACTAATTACATTAAATCTCGGGAAAACGTCAGCTTAGTCACATGGTAAAGAGCTTTGATTTTTTCATGATGGCCTTTCACTCCCATCGCTTTGAGCTGCAATGCGCTTGATCTAGGGATCGTTATGCCTAAAATGTGCATCGATGTGACTGCTTGCCAAGTTTGTACGATGCGAATCATTTCATCTGAAAATTCTTCAATAGAAGTTGCATTCAGATTGATTTCTTCTATAGGTTGTCCCTCCAAATACCTAAGGCCCGTTAGAGTTATTTTAGTTCTGGATAAATTAATAGCACGCAACTGATGATTGACTAAATGGGCCAAACTACTATCTATAATCCTCGTAGAAGACAGATTTAATACTTGAAGATCATCAGGAAGATCCCCCAAACGACGAATCAAGGTATGGGAAAGATCCAGGTGTTGTAGGGGCAGTTCTTTTATATATTCGAGCAAATCATCGTTCATTTTAGTGTGAGAAAGATCTAGCTTTTTGATGGGTAATCCTTCTAATGAACCGAGATTCTCTATTGAGATTTTTGTTAATTTAAGAGAGATGCTTTCAAGGCTAGGGAGATTTTTTAAAGATTCTATAAGTGTTAGGTCATTTGTCTTAAGCGTAATTTTGCGCAAATGTTGGCATGTGGATAGAATTGGGATTAAAAATCTTGCTTCCTTAGCTGATACTTCTTTTGGAAGGGATAGCTCTTTTAAAGAGGGTATCCACTTCTGTAAGCGGTTAATGTCTCTTTGAGAGAGTTGATGAAGTTTTTGCGGGGTGTTGAGGATTTGCCTGATGACTAGTGCCTTAAGCTTTTCTTTGTTGAGATTATCAGCTAAGGAGAAAAGTTGATCTTTATCCATTTCTTGGTCATGGTCCAATAGCCATTGCTCACAATGCGCTTCTAAATCGGTGAAACCATATTTGGAAGCAATTGTAAAACAATACAAACAATTTTCTTTTGTAATCCTAGGTTTTACATTAAGAAACAACGCATCATGAAATTCCTGAAAAAAAGGATACTCTTCTTCTTGCAGTTCTAAAGTTGGACCTGAGTGGAAATGAAGAAAATAATCAAAAAAAGGTAACCTTTTCAATAAAGTAGGGTGACTTGTGATAGATTTTGTTTTGCCAAATTCTATTTGGCATTTATCTGGAGTTTTATAAATGCATTTTTTTAATTGTTCTGGTCGAACGAAGGGTAAAAAATAACTTAAAACTTCACTTTTGCCTTTGGAAAGGGCTGTCTGAATTAAATAACCTGACTGCGGTTTATACTTTCTGAAGATCAATTCACAATAACTAAGGGCGTCTTCTTCCTTGTCACTGTTAAAAGGGGGTAGCTTTTTTTGAAGGCGGCATTTTAAGATTAGACTTTTTAAGTGTTTAGGAGAAGGATATTGCTTTTTTGCTTGTGGAGTAATTTTAGAGAGGGGTGAAGCGGCAATAAGGGTGCTTCCAAAAAGCATTTTAGGGATGCCTAGGATGCGAATATTTTCCTCAAGGTTTTCTTTATCAATGGATTGAGAAAATAACTTGAACAAGTCGGCGTCTTTTGAATTAATGGCCTCTGCAAGAAGTAAACGAAAGTAACCTGGCTCGACTTGATATAAATTGGTTAAATAACTAACCCATTCATCTTGGTTTTCACTTTCGGGTAGCTCAGCGATGGTAGGATGTGGCGGATGCATTTTTTCTAACATGCTATCAGCAAGCTTTTCTAAAGTTGCAATGGCTAAGGCTGAATGGTTGCCAGGTGAAGGGATGGATAGAATAGGCTGTGCGATTGAATGAATAGGTAAAGATGCTAAAGGCGGGTAGGGTTCAATACGCTTGGATTTAAAAATACCAGAAGCAGCGTAGAAAGCAATAATACCACCTATACCTAGTAAGGGAGAACAAAGGACGCCTAGAGCAATTGAAATGATTTTTTCTTTTTTCGATAATTGAATCCAGCCTTGGGTAAATGGGTGAGGGACATGGTTGAATAAATTGATTTTCATCGCAATCACTTTGTAAAGTTAGGCAAAAGGTATTTTTATAATATTAAGATAAAATTAATAAAAGATTAATTTCTAGGCGATTAAGCCAATAGTTGAAAAATTAAGTTGATTGCTTAATGTCTATTTAGGTACCATTTTATTTTTTATCATCTTTAAGATAATTAATCTATGAAAAGGCGACATCTTTTTGCGGCCAACTGGAAAATGCATAAAACCGTCGCACAGGCAGAGCAATACATTAGGCAATTAGAGGACAACCTGCGGCCTGAAATAGCTGCTGATATTTTTATAGCACCTTCATTTACAGCTCTTTATCCTCTTTCACACCTATTCTCTTCAGGGCCGTGTGTCTTTGGTGCTCAAAATATAAGTGATCAGGTTGAAGGGGCTTTAACTGGAGAAATTTCAGTGAATATGGTTGCTGAGGCAGGCGCTAAATTTGTCATTTTGGGCCATTCTGAAAGAAGACGCCTTTTTTGCGAGGATAATGATTCTATTCAAAGAAAGATCATGCTAGCCTTGCAAAATAAACTTGAAGTTTTGTTATGTATTGGCGAAACTGCAGAGGAGCGCTCGACAGGCAAAACGTTTCATTTGATAGATGAGCAGCTAAGAAATTGTCTGAAAGGCGTTAGCGACCTTGAACTTAGACAAGTATCGATTGCCTATGAGCCAGTTTGGGCGATTGGAAGTGGATTAGCTGCAAGCCCCCGGGATGCTCAAGACGTTCATGCATTTATTCGTAAGTGGTGCGAAAAAAATTGGGGTAGTAGCCAAGAAGCTTTGCGTATTCTTTATGGTGGCTCTGTAAATAGTAAAAATGCAGCCAACTTCTTAAACGAAGAGGATATTGATGGGTTATTGATTGGAACGGCATCATTAGACCCAAATACATTTAGTGAAATTGTGAATTTAGGTTAAGGATCATGACATTTATTTATTATTTTTGTATCGTTATTTTTATGCTCTTATGCAGCCTGCTTTGTTTTGTCATTCTAATTCAAGAAAGCAAAAGTTCAGGTTTTGGTGCCTCTTTTGGAGGAGATTCTAGCGAATCGGTTTTTGGGACTTCCACAGCAGATGTTCTCAAAAAATTTACAGGTTGGTTAAGTTTTGCTTTCCTTCTTTCTTGTGTGCTTCTCTCTCTTTGGACACAAACGTTGGCTACTCGATCAAAATCTGCTCAGGATACCTTCTCTATTGAGAGCATCCAAGAATAATTGGCACGCTTCTTGCACCTCCTTACAGTATCAGCTTCGAGGAGGTGTGAAAAATGATCAAAAAATCCAAGGATACCGGTGTTGAGGAAGGAAAAATCATCAAAAGACCGGTTGAAAAGTCAGTCTATGCTAAGGAATCTTTAGAAAACAACATAAGATCTCCTAAAAAAGTCACCAAATCTCTTAGATTGGACAAGAAAATCATCACAGCTGAAGGGAAAAGAAGAAAAAAACAAAACAAAGACACAGCCGTTAACTGTTAGTATATATCACCCCTTCCTTTTTATTATGCCTTTCACAGATGTCAAATATTTGCTATAAAGGTTAAAACGAACCTTATGAGAGCTTATGCAGATTCCTTCTTTACGTGTTGTTGCTATCATTCAAGCGCGAATGGGATCTAGCAGGCTGCCAGGAAAGACGCTACAGCCTATTCTTGGTAAACCAATGCTCGGCTATCTTATAGAAAGACTTAAAAAATCCTGCCTTCTTTCTGACATCATGATAGCGACAACCGAACTCCCTGAAGATGATGCAATCGCAAAGTTTGGAATCTCCAACTCTATTCCTGTGTTTAGAGGTAGTGTGGAAGATGTGTTGGATCGCTATCGATTAGCTGCCAAAGAATCTAATGCTGGGGTGATTGTTCGCATTACTGGCGATTGTCCCTTAATCGATCCAGAAGTCGTGGATCAAGGTATCGACCTCTTTTTAAGGGCCTTTCCACGATATGATTATGTATCTAATACCCTTCAACGAACATTTCCAAGAGGATTGGATGTTGAGGTTTTTTCTCGTCAGGCATTAGAAAAAGCTACTGAAATTGCGGTAGATGAAATTGAAAGAGAGCATGTAACCTTACCCATTGTTCGACATCCAGAGCTTTTTTCGCTTTTTAATTTTTGTTATAAAAAGGATTATTCGCATTACCGATGGACCGTGGATACCAGGGAAGACTTCATTCTTATCGCGAAACTGATCGAAATGAGTTTTCCTAAAAGTCCCTCGTTTGAAGATTTATTACAGTTAAACCGTGAACATCCTGAATTAGAAATCATCAATGCGCACATTACTCAAAAGATACCATGATTGATAATGATCTACATCTTGAATGCTTAATGAAAGACATCAATGATGCTCTCGAAGTGATGGAAAGTCGAAATGATCCTCTTTCCTTAGAAATGTCGTTTACTTATACCAAAAAGAAAACAATCGAAGAGTTTTTCCCTCAATATTTAAAAAGCTATTTTAGTTTAGCCGATTTACCTTCCGTCTTTGTTTGCTATCAAAACCAGCGAGTCGCCGTTTTGCGATTTGATCCTACAGAGGAAACTAACCAAAAAAGCGCTGAAATTTCGATTAATATTGTTCCTCAATGGCGATATCAAGGATTGGGGGTTCCCATATTAAAAAAAGCATTAAAATTCGCTGCTCAACAAGGGTATGAAGCTTTATATGCCAGAGTGAAGGAAGGCAATTCTGCATCTTTAAAAATTTTTGATCGAGCTGGTTTTAAAAAAGTTGATCACATTGTCAAACATGATGAGCCTATAGTCGTATATAGGTACGACGTAAGAATCCAGCCTCTGAAGCGAGTATTAGTAATCGCAGAAGCCGGATCCAATTGGAAAGCTGGATCTTTTGAAGCAGATTTGGAAAGAGCTTATGCATTAATTGAGGCTGCAAAGGATGCAGGAGCTGATGTTGTTAAATTCCAAGTCTTTAATGCTGAAACCACTTATGTATCTCAAGCTGGTGTCAGTGATTACCTAGCTTTTTCAGGCATTAATGAAAATATTTTCGATGTTTTAAAATATTTAGAAATGCCTCAGGAGATGGTGTCTCTTCTAGCTAGCAAGTGTGCTGAGAGAGGAATCCAATTTATGGCTTCTACTTTTTCTCCCGCAGCGGTCGCTTGGGTGGATCCATTTGTTAAAATGCATAAAATGGGATCTTACGAAATTTCTCACATACGTCTTCTAGAAGCCATTGCAAAAACGAACAAGCCACTCATTTTATCTACCGGCGCTTCTAATCCCGACGATATCGATTGGGCGGTAGACGCTTTTTATCGCTATGGTGGTCAAGAATTGATTTTAATGCAATGTACAGCCAAGTATCCTGCTACACCTGCAGGGATGAATTTGAATGTGATTCCGTGGTTAAAAAAACGCTACCAGGTCAATGTCGGATTGTCAGATCATAGCTTAGGTATTGAGGCACCGTTAGCAGCGGTTGCTTTAGGAGCAAAAGTGATTGAAAAGCACTTTACATTAGATAAAAGCTTCAAAGGACCTGACCACGCTTTTGCCTTAGATCCAGAGGAATTGAAGCGAATGATAGCTAGTATACGTGAAATTGAAGAAATGCTAGGATCTGGTTTAAAAAAGGTGTATAAGGAAGAAGAGGAGCTATACCTATTTGCAAGAAGGGGCATTCAAGCCTTGCGGGATATCCATCCCGGAGAGCGTTTGCAAGAAGGCGTTAATATCGCCATCTTAAGGCCTGGTAAGCAATTAAAGGGCCTTCATCCGAGGTACTTAGTAGAAGTGGAAGGTCAATCAGCTATTCGATCGATAGCTGCCGGATCAGGAATTCAGTGGACAGATTTAAAGGAAGGTTATCATGGTTAAAGCAGTTCTTATTGACTTAGATGGGACATTAGTAGATAGTACTCCGGCTCTTTATCAAGTGTATTTAAAATTTTTGGAGCACTACGGCCATCAAGGAAGTGAAGCAGAGTTCCAAAAGTTAATCGGACCAAGTATTGATGAGATTGTCGTTACGTTAAAAGACAAATATAAACTTGAAGAAGAACCGGAAAAACTTGCGAACATGTATGTTTCTTTTATTATTCTTCAAGGCTTTGAAGGCACCAAACTATTTGATGGGGTAAAAGAGTTCATTGAGTATGCTAAACAGCACAGCATCAAATTAGCGATTGTCACTTCGGGAACAGCGGCATTAGTAAAAATTTGTCTTGAGCCATTTAGCCTATTAGAAAAGTTTGACGCCATTGTCACTTCTGAAGAAGTAAAGAGCGCAAAACCTCATCCAGAAATTTATGAAGTTGCGGTTAAAAAGTTGAATGTTAAGCCGGATGAAGTCATTGCGATTGAAGATTCGGAGTTAGGAGTGGAATCAGCGAAACGTGCAGGGTTAAAAGTCTTAGTCTTGACGCATGGAAAACCAACCCAAATAAACGGCTATCCGCTATTTGAAAACTGGAAAAATGTTTTAAAGCATATTAAAGATCAGACTTAAGAATGAGTTATCAGACTTTAAAAATAAAAAGTCAATATAGGGTAGAAGTTGTTGATCCCCTTGAAGAATGGGAATTATCAGACGAAGTTCAAGCGCATATTGAACGGATATGGCGCGCTGAATTAGTGACTCGTAATTTGTTTAACGGTTCACTGCTTAGCGCTCTTGCCTATAACAAGGATCAATTAACAGGTATTTTTGTACCCTACAAATATTTTATTGCTCAGTTAAGAGATCCTTCTTTAAGGTCAATTTTAAAAATTACGCCTGTCAGCATTAGTGGAATGACTCTCTTTGAAGACCATGTCATTTTTGCAAAGCGTTCTGCTTACGTGACTCAATTTCCCCATTGCTACGAATTAGCTCCATCAGGAAGTATTGACAATGAATTTTTAGAGGGAACTCAAATTAATCTAGCAGAACAGATTAGAAAAGAACTTTACGAGGAAGTTGGAATTGAACCTAAAAGGGTAAAGACGATTAAATTCTTTGCGTTGATATATGATGAGGAGTTACAATCGATTGACCTTTGTGCTGAAATTAAGGCGGTTCCGTATTCTCTACACTCACATTCATGGGAATATAGCCAAGTCATTACCATCCCAAAGAGTGAGTTAGCAGGATTTACCAAATTAGATGAAGCAAGGTTTGTCCCTCTTTCTCTGTTAATGCTAGAACAGCGCAAGCTTTTATGAAGTATACCAATCTAACAGGCTTTGAAAAACATCTTATTTCTGCTGCTCCTCAAAATCTTTCTCCCTTATATTTACTGATCCTTAAAGAAGAAAATGAACGTAAGCTAGCTATTAGTAAAATTAAGCATATTTTTACTGAGCAAACGGGAGCTGCTTGGATCAGTTTTGATGTAAAGGAGGATACAGAGGCAGCTATTTTTAGTGAGCTTGATACTTATTCATTCCTACAGCCTAAAAAAGCAGTGCATATTGCAGAGTGCCACAATCTTAAAAAAACATTTTTTGAAAAGTTAGAGAAGTATTTTTTAATTTCTCAAAGAGATACTTATCTCATTCTTAGTGCAAGTGATGCTAAGGGTTATAATGACTTTTATAAAAAGGCTGAAAAGCATGGCATCATTTTAGAGGTTTCTGAACCCAAGCCATGGGAAAAAGAAAAGCATCTTTATGAGTGGGTGATGCAAGAATGCACAAAATTAGAAAAACGGATTCAACCACAGGCCGCGCAGTTGCTCGTCAAAGCTGTAGGGGCAAATGTCCTTCATTTGCTGAATGAGCTTAATAAGTTATGTAGTTATTTAGGGGAAAGAGACGAGATCGGAGCTGACGATGTTAGGGCTATTGCTTGTTACACGCATCAAGAAAATGGGTGGCAGCTTGCAGATGCTCTATTTAAACGCAATAGCACTTTGGCTTTTAGAACCATCAGAGGAATTTTAGCCCAAGATATTCCTCTCTTTGTCTTGTTACGGCAATTAAGAACACAATTCCAAACGGCCTGGCATGTCGCTACACTTACCTCTTTGCAAGAAATAAAAGAAATCTTTCCTCAGTTAAAAGACAATGCCGTTGAAAGGCATAGAACTTATGTTCAAGAATATGGATTGAACAGTTTGGGAGAAGCAATAAAAGCGATTGATCAGGTGGAATGGATGGCGAAAAATGGAGAGGATCGCTATGATATCCTTGCTGATTTTTTAATTTACAAGCTAGTGACATTATGAAAGAACCCGCTTTGCTTCTACTCCCCAATCTTCTTAGTGAGTCGCGCTATCATGAAGTTTTTCTTCCGGCAAGTGTCGACCGCGCAGTCGCTTCTTTAGACGGTCTTATTGCTGAAAGCGAGCAGGGGGGAAGAAGATACCTTTCCCATTTTAAGATGGAGAAAAAAAGCCATGAGGTTCCGATAGCCCTTCTTAATGAACATTCTAAAGATGAAGATCTGGACTTCCTTTTGGAACCAATTGCAGATGGGCAACGTTGGGGACTTGTTTCGGATAGTGGGCTGCCGTGTATTGCTGATCCTGGTTCAAAACTTGTAGCCAGAGCGAGGAAAAGGGGGATGTTGGTGCAAGCATTTGTTGGTCCATGCTCTTTCTTACTTGCCTTAATGCTGTCTGGTCTTTCAGGTCAAAAGTTTTTTTTCCATGGTTATTTAGACAAGGATCCTATTAAACGAGAAAAACAGGTGATTCAAATTGAAAGGGCGGCAAAAGAAAATCAAGCCACGCAAATTTTTATGGAAGCCCCCTACCGTAATCGACATTTGCTAGAAACACTTCTTCAAAGGCTTGCACCGACGACCCTTTTGTCGGTGGCATGGGATTTAACGATGCCTTCGCAAGGTGTGGTTACACATCAAATTGCAGGTTGGCGAAAAGTAGTTTTACCTAATATTGACAAGAAGCCAGCTGTCTTTTTAATACAGGTATCTTAAATGATTTCAGAAGCTAAAGTATCGTAAAAAAGAATGCCCTTAGAGGTGAGTTTAAAAGTGGTTCCATCATAATCTAACCATCCTCTTGTAACATGTTCTTTTAAAGTTTCTATTACTTCCTTTTCCAAAGAGCCATGTTTATGCTCAAATTCGGGAATAGCAACACCTTCTAACAGCCGGATACGTACTGCTAGTAATTCTCGTTGAGCAGCTCGAAAATCGAGTTGTTCTTCAAAATCAACAGGTGATAAACCCTGCATTAACAAGTCATGGTATTTTTTTAAATGAGAGACATTTTTAAAGCGTTTTCCTTCCCAGTAGCTAAAAGCTGAAGGGCCGAAACCGAGAAATGGACGTGCTTTCCAATACCCCAGGTTGTGTTTGGATTGGCATCCAGGTTTTGCGAAAGCTGAGATTTCATACTGCTTTAAACCGTGCTGTTCTAAAATTTCGACGGCAGAAGTATACATAGCTAAGCTTATTTCAGGATCAGGTAGCACTAAAGTCTTGCGTTTCTTATAAAAAAGGGTGTGGGGCTCTATCGTAAGATTATAAAGAGAAAGATGTGAAATCGGTAATGCAGTTGCGCGATGGAGCGTATGTTCCCATTGTTGCAAAGATTGGCTTGGCAAATCATACATCAGATCGATTGAAACATTTTCGATTCCCCAGTCATTGGCCTGTATAACGGCCGTTTCTATCTTTGTCTTATTATGTGTTCTACCAAGCGAAAGAAGCATTTCATCATCAAAAGCCTGAGCACCTATGCTGAGGCGATTAATGCCCGTTTTTTTATAGCCTCGGATCATTTCTTCCGAGAAATTTTCTGGATTCGCTTCCAAAGTGATTTCTGCTGAAGAAGGAGGGGAAATCATCGTAAGAATTTCATCGATATAATAAACCCCTAACAAACTAGGAGTTCCTCCTCCAAAATAGACACTTACAATGTGGTAAGGAGATAGGAGATGCAAGGCTTTAGCCCATTCAGCCTTAAAGCCTTGCATAAGAAGTCTCTTGTCAGGTTCTTTATCTGGAATGACGTAAAAATGGCAATAACTACATTTTTTCGTACAGAAAGGAATGTGAAAATATAAGCTAGCTTCCTGGATTTTACCACTCATCTGCATCAGGGTCTATAATGCCGCCACGGCGCCAACGATTGCGATCACTAAAATATGACTCTTCATCTTCGTCAGCGCGATCATCATCTTCATCATGCTCATGAGTACCAGCATCTTCATCTTCATCGTGTTCTTCGATCACAGAATTGCCTGATTCCATGGCATCAGTTTCCATTTCAAAGCCACCATCTGTAAAACCTGCTCCGGTTTCAGTTGCATCAAGATCGGGGATTGTTGGCATTTCTGTATAACCGCCGCCGCCTCGCGTTGCAGGAGGACGTTTAGGAGTAATGTACTCTTCAGCTTCTCCACTTTCTTTCAGGAACTGCAAACGCTCTTTTTCTTCTTCGATTTTTAATTGGACAGCCCGTATTTCTTCTTTATGCTTATCCATATCTTTTTTGGGAACTAGTCCTAACTTTAGCCATTGCTCAAGATCGGCTAGCTCTCCTTCCAATTTTTTTAAACGTTCGCTTTTGATATGCCTCATGGTTACCTATGCAAAGTTATGCTTTAATAGTAAAAGGATTAAGAAAGAAAGAAAATTGTTTTTCTTAATTCTATTTTGTATTAATATCTTTTACTCTTTAAAGCCATTTTTTAAATTATTCAATCTTTTATATACCCTGGTTGTGTTTTACACAAGAAATTTTTTGTAGCTTAAGCGCCATATATATGAGAAACGTACTTTCTGCAAGCAAAAACAGGATGTAATAAGCATGGCTTCCGGATCCAAATCCGTAAGTATGCATACCTGTTCCTAAAACATAATTCACTCCATACCAGGTAAAGCTTATTATGCCAAGACCCAGAATTGACCCAAAACTCAACCCTTTAATTTGTATTTTATTAAATCGGTAAAGGTGGATCAAAACGAGGTAGGAACAAATGGAAATGAAGGCCCAGGATTCTTTAGGATCCCAGTCCCAAAATCTTCCCCAACTTTGAGCTGCCCAAACCCCTCCCAAAATTGTTCCAGGAATAAGGAGAGCTGTTCCTATATAAAGGGTTTGGATAAGACATTTGGCGATAAGCTCCCTTTCTTTAAAATTGGTGAGAAGACTGATCAAATAGAAATGGCCAAACACACCGGCTAAGATCAGAACCCCGTAACTAGCAACAATCATCAAAACATGGATAGTTAGCCAGAAACGGGAATTTAAAACAGCTTGAACGTTATCTAAACCGGTATTTAAATCCGAAATTTCTAAAACAGCAAGAAGGATAGCTGCTAGAAATGATGAAGCAATGAGCGGCCATCTGCTTTTAAATAATTTTGCAAGAACAATTCCAACTAACGCACCAATCCATGGAACGTAAATCACGGTTTCAAACATATTAGAAACTGGCGGTCGCATTAGAATTAAAGAGCGTGTCAATAGGGATCCAAATTGGACCAGAAAGGCGATTAAAAACGACATTGTGCCAAGGTATCTGGCGTAAAGGCTGCTTGGAAAACCTAAAAGAAAAAAGATTGCCATAAGATAGCCAACAATAGAGATCGCTGTGATTGGTAGGGTCGTATACCATTTTTCTAACAAAAGCTGCCATTGACTTGGATAATAGAGCTGCTGATTAGCTCCTTTAATTAATGGGGATGCCGCAATTTCCTGATAAGCAACTTCCAATGAATGAGCAAATTTTTCTTTTAGGAAAGGATCCTCTGGGTTCTCTACTAGTTGTAGAAAGCTTTCTCTAATTTGATGAAAAGCTTGATTGCTATAAGCCGTAAAGTTCTTCTCACTTTGATACAAGCGGGCAGGATCAGCCCATTCGCTGGTTTGATAGCGGCTCGGCAGAAGAAGAAAGTGAGAGGATTTAGCCGTCGTTGATTGATTTTTGGTAATGCCTTTAAAAGATTCTAGAAAATTGATTTTTTGAAGTGTCCTAATCAGATTTTCGGCAAGTTTTGTCGTAGAAAAATCACTTTTAAGGGAGGTACCAATAGCCAGTTGGTTCCAAGGGAAATCCTTAGCTGTTCTAATGATATTTAATTCACGGTTAACTAAGAAATCTGGAGAAATTTCTTTAAGTTCGACCAATCCTTTTGAAGATTTTGCATTTTTTTCATAGTAATAACGAGCGATTATTTTCAAAGCTTCTGGATGCTCTTCAAAAGCTGTTAGGAGTTGATGATAAGAAAAACGTAAGGTTTTCTCCGGCAGGTCTAGAATTTTTTTGGCTTCTGGATCTCCAATCCATATTAAAGGGACTTGTTGCCATCGTTGATAACCATTTAGATAGAGGTTAAAGACGATATCAAGGGGGTCATATAAAGGAAACTGACTGAGATCTTCTTTTTTGACACTGTTGGCATGATAAAGATCAAAAAAAAGAAGATCGGCATAGGATTGCAGGGGCCTAATTCTTCCTTTATAGCTGACCGGGACCGAAGAAAAATCAGCAGATAGACAATGGCTAAGGAAAATAAAAAAAATCAACAATTTTTTCATTAGGCAAGGATTCCTTAAAAAAATATGAAAAATAGAGAATTTTTTTTTGGACGTCCAGAAATTTCTACTAATCCTTCTTATTTAATTGGATAGTTCAGGGCAATATTTATTGCACCTAGCAAAACAATGAGCTATACCAAGAATAGAAAAGGGATAACCATGATAGATCCGGAAGTTCAACAAAAAAAACGTACTCGTCTAGCTGAGGGTCGTACTGTTTTGGCAAAGGAAAGAACGAGGCTTGCTGCTGAAAGAACATTTTCAGCTTGGATTCGAACAGGCTTAGCAGGACTTGGGGGAGGACTTGTATTAATCCGTTTTCTTCCTTTTAGAAATCCAGCTAAGATGTTCATCGCACAAGTATCAGGGGGGATTCTTCTCGTTTGGGGGTTAATGGTTATCATCTTTGCTCTACGAAGCTATCATAAGAATCTTAAAAGGTACAAAATAGAAGAAGATCACACGTCGCGTGTTGGTGTGACATCTATTGCATGGACACTTATTTTAATTTGTATCCTTATATTTATCTTAGCTGAGGAATAGCCTGTTTTTAAAATATGGATGTATTCCTTCTTGATCTAAATAGTTACTTTCATTAAGTACAGAGAAAACAACTGGAGGTCATGAGTGAGTATTGCATGGTTTTTAGCAGAATTCATTGGAACCTTTACTCTTATCTTTATTGGCGCAGGATCAGTTTTAGTAAATCAAATGACAGGAGAAAGTTTAGGAATCGTTGGTATTGCCATCGCTCATGGTTTAGCCATTGCGGTAATGGTTTCTGCAATCGGTCATATATCGGGAGGAAAACTAAACCCAGCGATTACCCTAGGTCTTTTGTTCGGTGGTCAAATAAGCTTAAAGAATGCTTCTTTAGAAATTTTGGCACAAGTATTAGGTGGTATTTTAGGAGCATTTTTCTTAAGTCTTATTTTTCCAGAAAGTGTTAGAGATGTAGCACACCTTGGTGTTCCTACAATGGGCAATAATGTAAGCGGTGCTGTAGGTATTTTCACAGAGGCGATTCTTGTCTTTTTATTAGTTTTTGTTGTTTACGCAACAATGGTGGATGCTGAAGGTTCGTTTAAAATTGTGGGCGGTTTTGGGATTGGATGTGTGATTTTATTTGATATTTTAGCAGCAGCTTCTATTACAGGACCTGCGCTAAATCCCGCCCGTGCATTTGGCCCAGCTTTCATCAGCGGCTTTTGGCAAGATCAATATGTTTATTGGATAGGTCCCATCCTTGGTGGAATCGTAGCGGGTCTTTTTTATAATTATGCGATGTTAAGACATCGTAAGCCTCTTTAGTTTTTTCTCTTTGCCCTAGGTTAGTCTTCTCACCTAGGGTTTTTTTCATTTAAACATGGTCATAGACCTGAATTGCTACCAAAACCTTGTTTAAGGCTAATTTGAATAGGCCAGAGAATCCTTTTACTAAAAAGCCTTGCTCTGTGCATGCTCTTAAGTATGGCGGAAACAGATTTGCTATACAGCTAAAGGCTGTTTCAATTATCTGATTGCTTATTTCCTTTTCCTCTTTACTAGAACGAATGCGACGATTACTTAAAATTATTGGAAACAAACTTTTAATTTTTTGCACAAGTATCAGGCCATTTTGTAGTTAGAATAAAAATATTTCACAGTGATGATGGCAAAAGTGATCATTTCAGCGTTTGACCTTTCTGAATTCTAAAAATGATTTTTGTGCAAAGTTTGGGTAGCAATTCAGGTCTTAGGTTTCCAGAAAAGCAGCAGAATGCCTAAAGCGACTAAAATACCTCCTGGGTAAGTGAGGAAGGCTTTTGCAGGGTCTTTATTGACAACTAGCTGGACGACATGTGCACCTGATTGATTTTTGGATAATCCGGATAAATAAAAACGATAGCCATCGATTGTTTCATGAATCTCATTCATGCTGATCGTTTTCCTAATTTCTTTACCATTTCTTTTATTGAAAAAAGTGAGTTCACTTTCAAAGCTAAATGGCTGTTCTGTTTCAGGGTAGTTAATTTGTTTTGCTTTATGAAGACGAACGACGTAGGGAAGTTCCTCGTTTTTAGAATGAAAACTTAAAAGGAAACGTTTGTCACCGGTAGGCCATTTCAACCCTGTTTTGAAGCGACTTAGTGTTAAAGCAATTTTTTCCTGACCTTTGGTAAGAACGACCCTTGGCAGGTTATCTTCTGCTTTTTTTAAAGACGGTAAGGGGTGATTTTCTTTAAATAAAGGGGATTCTAAAGTGATGTGTTGGGAATCTTTAGCTGCATCGGGATAAGCCACATGACTAAAGTGAATGCCGATGACTCTTAAAAATGCGGTAAACAAACGTGCTAAAGAAGTTGCGTCTTGTGGAAAAGGAAGGGAGGGGAGTTCGCTTCCCAAAGAAAAAAGCTGCTGGCTAAAAAGCATCAACTGCTCTTCTGGATGATCCACGGATTTCAAGGTTTTAATTAATGGCCAATTTCTATTTTTTAAAATGGAAAGAAAGCTTTCTCCCTTTGCAAGTAGTGGATCGAAATCTTTAAAAAAATGACATAGCCAAAGGCAGCTTGTAAGATCCTCAGGACGCAACCCTGACCAATCATAATGGCGAAAAATAGAGGCAAAACTTTTTGGCAATTGAGATTGTTCTGGGTAGATCCAACCTCCTTTTTTATTCCAATGGTTTAAAAAATTGGCTAATGATCTGCCCGGATCCATTTGACAATGTTCGCAGGCCTCAAAAAAAATTCTAAGGGGAGGGAATTGCCGAAGTTGGTCTTGAACGAGTGGATTGGAAAGCTCTTTTTGGAGTGCCTTTAAACGTTCTTTTTCTAGCCTTCTAATTGAATTAGGCGAGGGTACAATAAATTCGGTTTGTAAGCCGTAGCCATCAAAGCCTCCTTGATAGGCAAGGTAAGATTCAAAAGTATTTTTTGGGAAATTTTTAAAAAAAAGCCTGCCTTGTTCGTCGGCGAAGCCAATAAGTACATTTTTTTGAGAGTCTTGAAGTAAAGTGAGAGGGATCGTGCTTTCCAGAGTTGCTATTATAGGAGCCTGACCTAAAAAAGAGCGGTCTTTATGTTGGTTTATGAGTGCTAGGGCCCCAGTGAGATCGATCCTTAAAACACCAACTTTTTCTTCGATGCTATAATCTAACTCTAAAGAGAGATGGGGAAGCTGTTCTTCGTTTTCTTCAAACTCAAGTTTTCCTTCAATCGACCCACCTGCGAAAAGCTGTTTTTGGCCGATGATCTGATCAAGAGGAAAAGAGGCGGTAAGCTTTCCTTGTTGATCGCTAAGCTGAAGAACCATATTTTCTTTTATCAATTGTTTGATGGCCTCTTCGAATTGATCTGTATTTAATGCTAGAGGATTTGCTTTTGGTAAAGGTTGCCCCGCTGCCCATGAATAGGCTAGGCATTCTGGCTGCCCAACTAAATGGGCTTTACCCTGATGAATCCACGCAAATAACGTTTCTTCCGAATGAGGGGAGTACTCTTGAAGTTCACAAAAAGAATTTTTTGCTAGTTTATAGCGACCGAAAATATCTCGAAATAAAGGAAGATGAAGGTTTTTTCGGCTTAAGCGATCTTCTACAGAGATGACCATTTCCTCAGGAATCTGTAAGAGAGAATGACTGCTTCCCTCTACAAGGAGAAGATGGCCTTGTGTACCATAAGTTGTTTTAATAAAGGTCCCTGCGATCATCATAAGAAGACCAACATGAGTGATTAGAAAAGGAATATGCCTCTTCTTGAAAGGCCACCTTCGTAAGGCTGAAAGCAGGATGTTAATGAAGTAACCGGTTAGCAAGGCTTTAAAAAATAGGCTTTTATAGATGGCTTCTGCAGCCACTTGATGGGATTCCGTCGATGATTCTAAATAAGTCCCGTAGGCAACCATCACCGCTGTTAAAGAAATGAGAATAACAGCAAAGGTTACACTGCCTAAAAAATGGTAGAGGTATTTAATGTATTTCATAAATAGGAGGGGATGGATTGAATCAGTTCAAAGCTTTCGGCAAACTGGATAATCGTATCTCTGTGTTTATTCATTGCTTCAGGAGTGCCTGTTGCTTTGATCGTGAAATCAGCGCGCATTTGTTTATACTCTTTCTCGTGGTGTGGTTGATTAGATAATGTATGATAATGTTCTGGAACGAGTTGCATGGCAAAAGCTAATACCGAAGTGGGGGTTCCTTTCATGACGCCTGATCCTTCAAAAATGAGCCCTGAAAATCCGCTATAGGCAACAGATCGACAGTCAACGCAGAGTTCATCGATTTCTTCAAATTGCTTTTTCCATCTTACGACCTGCATTTTTGCTGGAATACTTTCTTCAATCCTTTGAGTAGGGAAATTATGAATGGTAATATGAAGGTCATTTTCTTCTCCAAGAATGCAAAAAGAAAGGATGGGCAACGTCGTATCAGAGAGATAAGCCTCATTGTCTGGAAAAATAGGCTGCCAGTTACTGGGCACTTTGATGCGGTAGATGGGCCTATTTTTTTCGCGCCCTTCAAAATTTAGCCATTGCTCTCTTGGATTGCTATCATGGGAACAGCTTGATAAAAAAAGACATAGAACAATAGTGAGTATATGACAGTTCATGAAGATTTAATTCATAAAATTAAAAATTCATTATGGCAAACTCGACAATATTTATTAATAGATAATGGCAGGTTATCCTGTGATTGACAAAACAACCTTACCGATATTTTGGCGGTTTTCTAACAAGCGATGGGCTTCATAGGCTTGTGATAAAGGTAAAATATGTCCAATATTCAGATGTAACCATTTTTCTTGAATTCCTTTAATGACGGCATTTGCCCGTTTTAGCAACTCTTCTCTGCTAAGAAGGAAGTTTGCGAGATTACCACCGGATAAAGAAAGCGAATGAGCCATAAGAACGTTTGGTGAGATAGGATCAGCAGGGCCGCTGGCAGCACCGAAAATGACGATATGGCCAGAGCGAGCGGCCGCTTCTAAGTCACCTGGGAAGGTACTTTTACCTACTCCATCAATGATTAAATCTGCACCATGACCATTGGTTAATTTTTTAACTTCCTTAGCAAAATCAGTTTTTGTGTAAAAAATGACTTCGGAGGCACCGGCTTTTTTTGCAGCTTCTGCCTTTTCTTCATTTGATACTGTGCCAATAACTTTAGCTCCAAGATGCTTAGCCCATTGGACAAGAAGAAGCCCCATTCCACCTGCCGCTGCATGAATGAGTACGACATCGTTAGGTTTGATGGTATAAAATTCATGAAGAAGGTAGTGAGCTGTCATTCCCTGTAAGGGGAAGGCAGCTCCTTCAATAAAGGAGAAGTCTTCAGGTAGAGGGATTAGGCTATCTTGATTTACAATACTTGCTTCGGCATAAGCTCCAGGTTGGTGTACATAAGCAACTCGATCACCTTTTTTAACCAATGTTACACCTTCGCCCACTTCTTCGACTGTACCTGCTGCTTCTGAACCTGGGATATAAGGCAACTGTCTTAGATAAATACCTTTTCTTTGGTAGATTTCGATAAAATTAACACCTGCAGCTGCTAGCCGAACAAGGACTTGTCCTCTTCCTGGGCGCCCAACGTCTGTCTCTTGGAGCTGTAGCACTTCTGGTCCTCCATTTTGGTGAACAACGATCGCTTTCATGGAGGTTCTCCTGGTTAAAATATTTTTTCATTTTTTTGATACCATAAGGCGAAATTGAAGAAAACTTTTTACAATTCCTGGATTGAAAGAAGGGGCACTTCTTTAAAGATTTTTTTAAATTACCTTGGCTCTACTTTGATTAGTAACCAGTAACTAGAATTGTTTGCTAAGACGTTGAATGATTTTCTTTTAATTTTTTATTATAGTATTGTTTCCCCAACCAAAGTATTGGAGAATCAAATGAAACATAATCATTTTTTTAAATGTCTGTTACTGTTTTTATTTATCATCACTCCTTCTCTCAACCATGCGAATGAAGTGGCAGGCAAACAAGCGCATAAGCCACCCATTCTGACAACAACGGCTATCATTGAAATTTACGAGAGAAATCAGTTTAAAGGCATCGTTTTAATTGAACGAGGCAAAGCCCCATTTGGTAAAGCAATCCCGGGTGGAAAAGTGGAGTATGGTGAAACAGTTGAAAACGCGGTTCGAAGAGAAATGATGGAAGAGGTTAACCTTCAACTTTTTGATTTAAGGCAGTTTCATGTGTATTCTGACCCTACAAGAGATTTTAGACATCATTCCGTTGAAGTCGCTCATACTGCTAAAGCCTTTCAATTCCCGAAAGCTGGCGATGACGCTGCAAAAGCCTTCGTTGTAGCCTTAGAAAACATTCCTTGGGATGAACTTGCGTTTGATCATGCTCAAGTTCTGAAAGATTATATTGCTTGGCGAAATGGCAATGACTCGGTTGCGATGCCTCTGTTGCAATCAGCAAATCATTAAGGAACTGACAAAAACTCCTGGCCTTAAGGACCAGGAGTTTTTCTGAATCAATTTTCTAAAGGTTAATTAACAAGGGATCGCACCTACTTCAAGTAAAGCTTGGATATTTTCCTCATATCCCTTGTTTTGAGCATAAGCTAAGGGGGATTGCCCATGAGCATCCAATTGGTTAACATCAGCTCCATGTTTTACAAGAAGGCGGATGGTTTCAGGCTCGCCATGCACTGCGGCATAATGGAGGAGCGTGCAAGCAGAAGTTCCAAAGGTAGACTTTAAGTCAACCCCATGTTCAAGAACAGCGGTGAGGTTTTCCACATACGGCAGCGGTATTAGTCTAAGGAGGGCTTCTACGATTTGTTGATGGCTTGCTCTGGATAACAACAGCTTGATCATTTCCTGCTGGTTTGGTTTAACAACGGCTTCATATAACAAAGGCTTTTCACCTGCATTAGGGTTAGCTCCAATACAAAGAAGTAAATCTATTAGAGTTTGGTTTCCCTGCCTTATGGCAAGCGCTAAATGATTATTGATGGGATTTATTTGCGATTCTTGAATCGGGTAATTAAGGAAAAGTACACCTTTGAAGCTACTTGAAAGCCGATTTCCTAAAAAATTGGAAGGAGAAAGAGGGGCTTGGTGAAAAATCGCGAGTAAATCTTGGATAGGTAATTTCTGTAGATTACGGATACTTCTTTCAATGGATATTTGCATTTTGCTGTTATAAACAATATGCTTTTTTAAGGCAGTAGCCCCTCGTTGGGCAAGAATGCCGAGATCAGAAGAAATCATTGCTAAATAAGCTTTAGCTTGAGAGATGTCAGCTCCTTTGTAACCTAGCTGTTTTGCTTTTGCCTTTAATGCTAGGTTAGCAAACCCAATGGCGCTGCTATTGACAAGAGCAAAATTGATTAAATCAGTATATTCCAGATTTTGGAGCACAAGGGGAACACAGTCCGAAGGCAGAGGTAGAGGGTTTTCAGGAAATAGATGAAGGATCGAGTCTGTGTGATTAAAATGGTTTCCTCCTTTCGTATTCTTGCTAAAAATTCTTTGCCATAGCGTGCTTAGCTTAGCTTGAATTTTTTTAGTTTGATCCCTGACTTGCAAAGTGACATTTTCATTGAAAGGCTTAGGAGAACATGAAGTAGCTGTTGATAAATTTTTCACTGTTTCTAAGGCCTGTTGTTTTGGGTCCTTAGCTGTTTCTCTAAAGAAAGAGAATGATGTTAGGTGAGAAGCAGTGATAGATGTCATAAATATAATATTTTGTTTTTCTGAATATTATCTAGCTATTATAAACAATTTATTCTTTGTTTGTAGCAAATTTCCATGGCTTCATAAGTAATTCCTATTATTTTGGAGGCTAATATTAGGGTTTGATGCTCGAAAATAGTCGTCTAGATGGCTATAACAAGCTTGTCTAGACAAGTATTGCTTGGTTAGCAACAAGAAGCGTAATGGATCGAGATACCCCTATGGTGTGTTTGCTCTTCGTCCGATATTTGCTGAGTTACGACAATGGCTTTGCTACTTCTACATTTTCATGAACAACTTTCTCGCGCAACGGGCTCCATTAATCTGTTAGTGCCGATCATGATTTTGCTCTTTGTTTGATCAAATCTTAAATAAATTGTTCGGTTTGTTTTGCTGAGTAATAGTTTTTGGTTGTTTGTGACTTATGTTTAATAATATAGAAATGCTATAGTATAAAATATAATCATTGGGAAATTCCCTCATGAAGGTAGATAAGTTTAATCACTTAATTCACCCCTTTTCTCAAGGTTCTATTAAGCTTAAGGGGTGGCAAAAGGGAATTGCGTTAACAGGCCTAATATTAACCCCACTATTTATATTACCTGGCCTACTTGCTTTCTATGGGTTATCTTATTACTTTAAAGCGACTCAACTTCATCTTCATGAACAGGATAATGAAAGTCCAGCTAGCAGGACAAACTCTGTTTCCACGAGAACACTTTCCCAGAATGACCGAGGTGCAGGCGATTCAGCACGAAATTTAAAAGAATCATTAATCCCATCAAATAAAATCCTCCGCGCTCTTGTTATTGATTCAGGGGCTTTAGACAATCATGCGGACGCGGAACGCGAGGAGCTAAAGCACCTGCATCACTCAAGTGAAGTGCAGGATAATTTTGACGACCTTCGTTCTGCTGATCATCTTGATAATATTGCGATTTTAGAAGAACTTAAGAAGCAAGCCCCCCATTGGCCAGAATATCTCCGCTATTTAGCTAAATATCAATCTGAGGACTTTAATATCCTATTTGTTGTTGCATTGGAAAGCGTAACGCCTGATCTAGCAGATTTTAACGAATACTTAGAATCTCTTAGCAATTGTCAACTAATCTTTGGCAATCAAGTTCTTCCAGCTCATTCGACTGTTCTTCGCCGTATTAGCCCTTATTTTGACAAAATGTTTTCTAGTGGGATGAGAGAAGCTCAAACCAATTCTATTTATCTCCCTAAACAAGACTATGAGTTATTTAAAAATCTCCTTCCTAGGATATTGAAATTACACTTCTTTGCTAGACGTTTAGATCTTTCGGAAGACAATCTTACCCAATACCTGCATTTAGCAGAGGAATATCAATTTCCATTAGTTAAAGAAGCTTGTGAAAAGTGGATTTTAGCCAATTTGGAGAATATTGATATGAATGATCAGCATCATCTTTTTAATTTAGCCGATCAATATCATTTGGAATCTGTAAAATCACAGATGGTACATGCATTGGTTCTATCGTATCGAGAATCTACAAATGAGGCGAAGAGGATAAAAAAACTCGTAAAGAGGGAAGTAGCGACTGTTGAAAAACCAAAGAAGTTACCCGAGTTGAATCAAGCGTATCTAAAATCTATGGAAGAGTCCCAATCACAAACAAAGTTGCTAGAAAAATGGTTGCAAAGGGTAAGAGATTTAGAACTTACACATTTTAGCTTTAACATGCTCGAGTTCCTGCTAAAATCGTGCGCTGAGATACAAACTTTAAAAATTACCATTTACGACAAAAAAAGTATCAACTTGTTAAAAACATTATCTAAACTTCAAGGTCTTGAACTCGAGATGGATATAAGTTCAGGCAAAAATAATGCCGAAGCTATAAAGGAATTACAAGGCATACCAATTTCTTCACTTGAAATTCGTAGCTCAAAAGTCACCGATCAAGAGCTAGCCTATTTAAAAAATCTTCCTCTTCAATCGCTTGCTTTGCAATTTACCAAGTCAATCACAGATCAAGAGCTAGCACATTTAAAAGGTCTTCCTCTTAAATCGCTTATTTTGTTGAATGGCGAACGAATTACAGATCGAGGGTTAGCCCATTTAAAAGATTTACCCCTTAAATCCTTGGATTTATATCGATGCCCTGAAGTGACAGATCAAGGGCTAATGCATCTAAATAACCTTCCACTTGAATCACTTACCATACACCTATGCCCTAAAATTACAGGGCAAGGTTTAGCCACTTTAAAGAATTTACCTCTTAAAACTCTACATTTGAAATGGTACGAAATTACGGACCAAGATTTAGCTCATTTAAAAGATTTTCCCATCAAATCTCTTATTTCTATTATGGAAAATAACCCATCATGGGACATCCGCTTCGATTTAGGCATTGACTTAAGCTACGATCAAATTACAAATCAAGGGTTAGCCTATTTAGAGGGGCTACCTCTAGAATCATTGACTTTGTTAGGGGCTAGACAAATTACAGATCAGGGGTTAGTTCATTTAAAAAATCTACCTCTCACATCGCTTACTCTAGAGACTGAGCAAATCACAGACAAGGGACTAGCACAATTGACAGGCCTTTCTCTGAAATCTCTTACCTTAAAATGGAACAATAAAATGATGACACGTCAAGGGGTAGCTTTATTAAATAGTCTTCATCTTGAAACACTTACCATACAAGTGCCCTTCAATCAAGAGAACAAGGTTACGAGGAAAGTGATGACATCTCTAAGGAGAAAAATGCCTGACACATCTTTAAAATTTGATCGCTGAATTTTTGAATGTTTATATTGCTTCTATGAGTATTTCAAGATCCCTTTTGTTTACACTAGGGAATCTATGATCTTTAGCATTTTACTAGCTGCAATAATAACTATTAAGAAAATGCCATACTCATAACGAATCTTAAAGACTTTAAGACTTGTCCTGGCAACGAGCCTCGCTGAACTGTTAGCGCTGATCAAGAAAATATTTTCTTTTAAGACAAATTTATATGAAGACAACTAAGTTATTGGTTTTATGTGAGTCACATTATCATCCTTCTTTATTAGGCATCGGGCTCATCATTTAGAATCAAATCAAGAAGAACCAAGCTGTTATTATCTTTTTAGATTTGGGTTTGCTCCGCATTTAATCAATAGTTTTACTATTTCGGGAGTAGTATACATCATGCAATGTGCAGAGCTGGTTGGCCATCTTTAATAAAATAGTTAAGGGATTCCTGCTTGAATAAGGCTAAGAAATAAATTGAGAAATAGAAAGTTTTTCGTAAGTTAGATCTTAATCCTATCTTTATCAGATTTATGATAAAATTTTTATTGTTTTAATAAGAGGCTTTTAACCTAATAATGTTTAGGAATGTAGTTATGAGTACACCGCTATCTATTTCATCAGAAGCAGAATCTAAATGGCTTAATTATTATGAGTGGACTAGTAAAAGCAACAAACCATGGCCTACCCTAAGCAAAGCCATTCAATCTTTCAATGAAGAAAATGAACTTGACCGTACGGCCATAGATGTAGGGTGTGGTGTTGGAAAAGATACAGCTTACATGGTTGAAAACAGCTGGAAGGTAACTGCAATAGATGCCGAAAAGATAGCAGAAGATTTTCTAAAAAAGAAAATTCCACCAGAAAAAATCAATTGTGTAAATTTTGTTCAATCTAAGTATGAGGATTACCTTTTTTCTGAAAAGGTAAAACTAGTGAATGCTAGTTATGCTTTGCCTTTTTGCTCCCCTAAACATTTAGTTGATGTGATGCATCGCATTACCCAAGCTATTTCTCCTGGGGGCCGGTTTTCTGGTCATTTTTTTGGTCCAAAAGATTCCTGGTCTAAGGATGATTCCATGTCATTCCAAACAGAAAAAGAGGTTCTTCAGTTTTTCGCTGATTCCTTTATCATTGAACACTTTGAAGAAAAAGAATGGGATGGGATGAGTGGGTCTGGATCAAAACATTGGCATGTATTTGACGTTATTGCAAAAAAAGTCTAATGTTTGACCTTAAAACAAGCCAATTTATTCAGAGAAGATTCAGAATTAGAATTTTTTCTTAATTTGCCTAGATTCTTCCTTGCCTGGTGGTTTATCAAAGAATCTCTTGCAAGATAGGGGGAAAGAGCGCTAAAATGGGGGTAAAATAATTAACAAATTACCCTATTTAGTTAAAAACTACCCTATTTTGGAGGGTTATGCATTCTCTAAGCGAACAGTTCTTAAAATCTTTAACGTTTACAGCTGAACAGCTTACGATGTTACGTACAATCGGAGAGTATCAGGGTAAGCAAGAGCTCTATTTCAAGCAATCACCTGAAATTCTAAAAGGTCTTCAGCAAGTAGCTATTATTGAATCCAGTGAGTCATCCAATCGATTGGAGGGTATCACGGCTCCTCATCATCGTATTGCCGAACTGATCACTCAGGACACGATGCCTAAAGATCGATCAGAACAAGAAATTGCTGGATACCGGGATGCTTTAAATTTGATTCATCAATCTGCAGCACATATGCCTTTTTCAATCAGTGTCATCCTACAGCTGCATGCTTGGATTTATCGCTATCTCCCTAATCCCGGAGGGCAATGGAAAACGATGGATAATGAGATAACCGAAATCCATCCGGATGGCAAAAAACGTGTCAGATTTATCCCTTCCAATGCATTTGAGACGCCAACTGCGATGGACAAGCTAACCAACCAATATCGAAAGAGCATTGAAGAGCTGTGTATAGAACCCCTTATCGTGATTCCGGCTACCATTTTAGATTTTTTATGTATCCACCCCTTCAGGGATGGCAATGGCCGCACAGCTCGTCTGTTAACCCTTCTGCTCCTTTATCATTTTGATTATCAGGTAGGCAGATATATCAGTCTTGAGAGAATCTTTGAAGAATCAAAAGAGAGTTATTACGAAACATTAGAAAAAAGTTCTCACGGTTGGCACCAAGGAAAGCACAATCTTATGCCTTGGATGACCTATTTTTGGGGTGTCCTTTTAAGAGCTTACAAGGAATTTGAAGGACGAGTTGGCACTTTAACGACTGGCAAAGGAAGTAAAGCGCAACATATCACTTTAACAATTGAAAACATGATCGGTCCATTCTCGATTTCTGACGTTGAACGTGCATGTCCTTCGGTAAGTAGAGACACCATTAGACTGGTTTTAAGGCAACTAAGAGATGAGGGTGCTATCATTCCTCAAGGTAAAGGACGAAATGCTAAGTGGATCAGAAAACTAATCTGAGAATAAAACCCCTAGGAAAAAAATGAATTTAAGCAGATGGCTTAAAATTGCGTTTTGAAAAAATGTAAAGGAAAGAGCTCGCCTTAAGACGAGCTTAGAGATTATTTGATTTCCTGCTCTGCGGGAAGGGCTTCAGGAGTTGGCTCTTCGCGTTTTTCCTTAGGAGCTGACTTATAAGCTTCATACATGGCTTCCCATTTGACTTTTTGATCATCAAATTCTTTCTTAAGTTCATCGTAAGCCTTATAAAACTGATTTTTATAATAAGTCGTTGTTCCTTCGTTAGAGGGTGTTTCTTCCGTCTTAAATTTTTGTAGCAAATCTCTAAAAAGATCATGATTGGCAACGCTTAGGCCTGAGAGAATAGCGAACAAAAGGAGGAGGAGAGTGATCATAAAACCGATCAGCCTTTTAACAACCAAGATGAGGGTAATAATAAAAATCACAAAAGCTGTCGTATAAGCTAAAGTCGTATTGGATGTAATAAAGTCTATAAATTCATTCATATTCTTATCCTTCTTTTAAATTCAGCTATCTTGTTCCATATGGGAAGCAAGTTAATCGCCAAGCATTTTCTGTTAAAGATATTCAGAGCGCAGCTGAAGAATATTTTCATTATAAAAGAAACACATTTTTTGTACGAATATCTGCTTAGTTGAGTGTCAGCAATTTAAGTATTTCTTTCTATTAATGGAGATCGTTCATTTAGATCAATAGAATCAAAAGGTTCAATCAAGCCAAGAGCTTCCCGTATCTCACCCATAATAAAAAAAGTGCCAGTAATTAGCAAAAGCTTATCTTCTAAATTTGCTTTAGCTATCTCGAAACCTTCTCGTACAGACGAATAAGTAGACAAGCGATCGGGAAAAAAACCTTTCGCGAGCAAGCGAGCTTTTAGATCTTTAACGTCGATCCCTCTTTCACTTTCAGATTTTACTAAGTAAAGATGCTCAATAGGTTCCTGAGAAAGGACATTAATACATTCGTCAATGTCTTTAGATTTTGATAAACCTAAAAGTAGGGAATAAGTCGATCGAGGATGAGTTTTTCTTAAATGAGCAAATAAAGCACGCAAACCTGAAGGGTTGTGTGCCACGTCGCAAAGAATAGTTGGATGATGGCTTATACATTCAAAGCGGCAGGGAGGTTGGTGATTAATTCCTGCTTGAATGGCATGTGATGGGATTTTTAATTGTTGCAAAGCTTTAGATGCGATGGCATTGTTTTCTTCAATATAGCTGTGAAACTGGCCTTCAACACAGAACAGGGGAGCTTCTTTTTGTGTTGCAATGTTTGCAATAATTTCTTTCGGTACACTCGGTCCAATCACAATAGGAGTTCGCATTTTGATGATACCAGCCTTTTCTAAGGCAATAGCTTCAAGGGTATTGCCAAGGATTTCCATATGGTCATAATCGATGGTAGTAATGATAGATAATTCTGGCATGAGAACGTTAGTTGCATCTAGTCTTCCGCCTAGCCCAGCCTCAATAATTGCTATATCCACTTGGCATTTAGAAAAATAGAGAAAGGCTAGTGTTGTGGTTAATTCGAAAAAGGTGGCAGATAGATTTAATGATTGCTGTGCTTCGAATACTTGGGCAAGTAAATGAGTAACCTCTTCCTCGGAAATCATCTGTCCATTAATCTGGATTCTTTCGCGGAAAGAGCGGATATGGGGCGATGTAAATAAGCCAACTGTCGCTCCCATTGCTTCATAGGCTTTAGCTATTTTTGTCGATACGGAGCCTTTGCCATTGGTACCTGCAACATGAATGGTTTTAAAATCTTTGTGGGGATTATTCAAACAGCAAAGCAAAGATTCAATTTGATGTAATCCTAATTTAATGCCACCAAACATTTTGGCATTAAAGAGTTTATTAATGGTTGCTGAGTAGGTCATGAGTGTTGTAAGTAGTGTTGGTATAGGATATCAAAAAGACCTTTATCGACCCATGATGAACCAATCCTAATGGTAGGTTTGGCATCACCATGAAAATCTGATCCCCCTGTCACTAAAAGGTTTCTTTTTCTGGCCAGTTTTAGCCATCTGTTGTGTTCTTGTTCGGGGAAACGAGCATAGTAGCATTCGATGCCATCAAATGGGAATTGTAAAATGTCATAAAGAAGGTTGCTATCTTTAATCAAATGAGGATGAGCAATCACTGCTAAGCCTTTCCCTTGATGAATAGCTTCTATTGTTTCTTCAACACTGATGGGGTTTCCTGGAGCAAAGCACGGCTTATGGTCGCCTAAATACTTTTTAAATGCTTCTTCGATACTTTTAACATAACCTTTTTTTATCATCTCTTGAGCAATATGAGGACGCCCAATGGTAGGGTGTTGGGCAAGATCTTGTTCCTCAATAGGCATACCATGTTTAGCTAACTTTTCTAAAACCTGAAGGTTACGTTCCTTTCTTCTTTTGATGTGTTTTTCGCAGAGGTGGGCAATGCTTGCACTTTGCAAGTCAAAGGAATATCCAAGAATATGCACACTTTTTCCAAGATGCATTGCAGAAAATTCGACACCCGGAATCATTAAAAGATTATTTTGCTTAGCAAAATCCAAAGCCTCTGGATAAGCAGTGATCGAATCGTGATCTGTAATAGACAACGCCGAAAGGTCGGCTTGCTTAGCTAATAAAATCAATTCTTGAAAGGTTAAAGATCCGTCAGAACAGGTAGAATGAGAATGTAAATCAGCTCGAAATGCGACCGGAAGGGACATAACGCACCTCACTTTTTAACTTGATGCCTGTTTTGGCCTCAATGGTCAGTTGAACTTGTTGGATTAGAGACAAAAAGTCTTTGGAGCTCGCTTTTTCGGCATTAATCAAAAAATTACCATGTATTTCCGAAACTTTTGCTCCCCCGTAGCTTGCGCCTTTTAAACCACATTTATCAATAAGTAATCCAGCAGAATGGCCCGGAGGGTTTTGAAAAATGCAGCCCGCGGATTTATCTTTATAAGGTTGAGTCTTTTGGCGATATTGAAGCAGGGTGATCTGTTTTTCCCTAGCTTCTGATGAGAGTGGTAGTAGAAAAGTTGCACCTACGATCGCTCCCTTTTTTTCATGAAAAGAAGTAAAGCGGTAAGAATGAGTAATTTCACTTTTTTGTAAGAGGTGAAGCTGGCCTAGCTCATCAACATAATCAACAGAAACTAGATAATCAAAGGTTTCACCACCATTAGCTCCGGCATTCATGAAGACAGCTCCTCCAACACTTGCTGGAATTCCAGAGGCAAACTCTAACCCCTCAAAGCCCATTCGGGCTGTCTTTGTTCCTAAATAAGAAAAGCTGTAGCCAGCGCCTACATGGAATTGTCCATTATGCAAATCTTCAAAAAAATCAATCTTATTATGTAAAACAGCCCCATGGAAGCCGTCATCATCAAAAAGGCAATTGGATCCCTTTCCTAGGATAAAATATGGAATAGATTGTTGGTGACAATGATGAATAGCCCGTTGCATCATTTCAATAGAACGAATTTCTAAATAAAGATCAGCTTGACCACCAATGCCTAAGGTACAAAGCTCACTTAAATGTTTATTCGTCTGAAAGATGAGTTGCATCTCTTTGCTGCCTTAGCGCTTCCTCTTCGCCTTTATTTAAATTAAGGACAGCTTGCTTAATGGCATCTTGATTGCTTTCAATGCCCATGCTTTTCTTGTAAAGATGGTCTAAGACAGCATTTACAAATGCAGTAGAAGCTGCTGTTCCAAATTTTTTAGTGAGTCGAAGCGCCTCAGCAATCGCCACTTTAGGCGGAATGTTTTTATCGTAGAAGAGCTCAAAAACTCCAAGTCTTAAAATATTACGTTCGATTACTTGAATTCGATCAAATTCATAAGATGTTGAGGCTTCAGTGATTTTAGCGTCAATGTCATCAAGGTGTTGTCGGACAAGCCTGCTTTTTTCGGCTGCATCAAGGACATTTTTACGAGTAACAGCTAGCTGTTCCATAATGAGAGAAGCATTATCGATTTCTTCTGCTTGAGCAAAATCATTACGATAGATGAGCAAAAAGACAATCTCGCGAAATTTTTGATGTGTGATGGCCATTGAAAACTCCAAACCTATTATAATAAGGATATGATGCAAGAATTGCAAAGGAAAAGACGAGTGGCTTGGATCACTGAGTTAAATTAAAAAAATAAATTTGCAGATAACGCTCGCTCTCTATAACATCCGGTCGTGAGCGTTTAGGCTTAAAAAGGGGTTATATATGTTGTTTGATATAGATAGGATAGAAGCGTTTTATCAACAGCTGGCTCAAAGGCTAGAAAAAACCCGTTCTTTTCTCAAGCGTCCCTTAACGCTCACCGAGAAAATTCTCTATGCGCATTTAAAAGATTTCCCAAAGGAACAAGCGATTCGCGGAAAAACTTACATGGATTTTTTCCCAGACCGAGTTGCTATGCAAGACGCGACGGCTCAGATGGCTCTCCTACAGTTTGCGAGTTCCGGTCGTAGTAAAACAGCAGTGCCAACCACCGTTCATTGTGACCACTTAATTCTAGCTGAAGTGGGTGCAAAACCAGACTTGGAAAAAGCAAAAGAAGAGAGTAAAGAGGTCTTTGATTTCTTACAAAGTATCTCTAATAAATATGGAATTGGTTTTTGGAAACCCGGTGCTGGAATCATTCACCAAGTAGTGCTTGAGAATTACGCTTTTCCAGGTGGGTTGATGATTGGCACAGATTCGCACACTCCTAATGCCGGTGGTCTTGGAATGTTGGCCGTAGGGGTGGGGGGTGCCGATGCTGTTGATGTCATGGCCGGCATGCCATGGGAATTAAAATGCCCAAAAATCATCGGAGTTAAATTAACGGGTGAGCTCAAAGGATGGGCCTCTGCTAAAGATGTCATTTTGAAATTGGCTGGTATCCTAACTGTGAAGGGAGGAACTGGAGCCATTATTGAATACTTTGGCGAAGGCACTCAATCAATCTCGTGCACGGGAAAAGGAACGATCTGCAATATGGGAGCGGAGATTGGAGCTACTACCTCCATTTTTCCCTACGATTCGAGAATGCGAGATTATTTAATAGCCACAGGGCGTGAACAGGTTGCTAATCATGCGGAAAAATTAAAGGATTGCTTGAGAGGGGATGATGAAGTTTATCAGCATCCAGAAAAATACTATGATCAGTTAATTGATATTAATTTGTCGGAGCTTGAGCCACATATTAATGGCCCTTACTCACCGGATAAAGCATGGAAGTTGTCTGAATTTGCGGAAGCTGTCAAATTAAATCATTACCCTGAAAACATCTCGGTTGCTTTAATTGGATCCTGTACTAACTCAAGCTATGAGGATATCGAACGAGCAACAAGCATCGCAAAGCAAGCTTTAAAAGAAGGGATTAAAGCTAAATGCCCTCTGACAATTACCCCAGGTTCTGAGCAAATTCGCGCTACGATTGAAAGAGATGGGTTACTGCAAGCTCTTGAAAGTATCGGAGGTCTTGTTTTAGCTAATGCTTGTGGGCCTTGTATTGGGCAGTGGAAGCGGCATGATGTTTCTTTTGGCGAAAAAAATTCGATTCTAACATCTTATAATAGAAATTTTTCTGGTCGCAATGATGCTAATCCGGGCACTCATTCCTTTGTCGCGAGTCCTGAAATCGTCATTGCTTTTTCTTTAGCTGGAACACTTACTTTTAACCCTGAAAAAGATACCTTAACCAATTCCGAGGGGAAACAAATTAAATTATCACCACCCTCTGGCAATGATCTACCAGTGAATGGGTATGATCCCGGTGAAATGGGTTACGTTGCACCAGCCAAGGATGGTTCTTCAATAGATATTATTATTGATCCCAATAGCAGTCGATTACAGTTGTTAACCCCGTTTAAACCTTGGGAAGGTGAGGATTTAAAATCGCTGCGTGTCCTATGTAAAGCACAAGGTAAATGTACAACCGATCACATTTCCCCAGCAGGAAAATGGCTCCGTTTTAGGGGGCATTTAGATAATATTTCTGATAATATGCTAAGTGGTGCCGTCAATGCCTTTAGAGAGGAAATAGGGAGGGGGAAAAACCAATTAAGCGGTGAAATTGAACCCTATTCCACAGTTGCGAGAGAATATAAAGAAAAAGGGGTCGATTGGGTGATTATTGGCGATGAAAACTATGGTGAAGGTTCTTCACGTGAACATGCTGCCATGGAGCCTCGTTATCTCGGCTGCCGGGCTGTGATTGTAAAAAGTTTTGCTCGTATTCATGAAACAAATCTAAAAAAACAGGGAATACTAGCATTGACTTTCGCTAATCCAGACGACTATGACAGGATCCATGAAAACGATGTACTAGAAATCGTGGGGTTACGAGAATTTAAACCCAGTACGCCTTTGACTTTAAATATTATTCATGAGGATCGTGCGACGGAGAGTGTTCCTTTAAACCATAGCTATGGCGATACCCAAGTTGAATGGTTTAAGGCTGGTAGTGCATTAAATCTTATAAGTAAGACAGACTGAGGATCAAAAGCCCTAAAGATTCTTTTGGAGGCGGAGTTCAATGCCATTTTCTAAGGGAATATCCTTATGCATCATATAAACACGTCTTAATGAGCCTTGGTCATCGAATTTTAAAACAAATTCTAGCCAACCTTCATTAAAGTAGTAGGAGAATAGGGTGCTTCGATGAAAGCGTTCTTTAATTGGTGCATTACCAAAGGCGCGTTCAGCATCTTCTCGCATCATAAATCTACTTAAAGTGGTTGGCTTTAAAGTGGGGGCTAGCAGTTGCTTAACGAAATCTTTGAACGGCTGAGCATTAGAAAAAGGTACCCCTAGAGCTTGAGCAACATCTTCAGGCAAGGAAACAGGGTATCGCAGTCGAGTGATTAAACGTGAAAAATAAGCGAGGGGTGACATAAATCTAAAAATTTAATTTTATTCCCTACCGATTTTAACACGATCTTAATATTTATACAAACGGGTTTTTTTTCTTGTGCTGAAAGACTTTTTTTTGTTAGATTCTCGCCCTTCAGGAATAATGCTGTATGGTGAATTTTTTACCTAAAGAAACGATATGCTCACCATATTTTTAGACATAGAAACGACAGGCCTTGATTATAGAATTCATCATCCTATAGATGTGGCTTTTAAGGTAGTAGACGCTGCTACCGGAGAAGAAAAACTTTCATACCAAAGCTTAATTAAAGTATCTGAGGATTGCTGGTCTCTTCGCGATCTTCACAGTATGAAAATAAATGGTTATCATTGGGAAGAGTTGCAAAATGGCAAGATCCCCGAGGCTGTCTCTTCAGAAATTATTCACCATTTTCAAACCCTTCGCATTGAACGAGGGAAAGCTGTCTTTATTTGTCAAAACCCTGGGTTTGACAAATGTTTCTTTACAAAACTTGTTGATGTCTATACGCAGGAAAAGTTGAACTGGCCCTACCATTGGCTTGACTTTGCCTCTATGTACTGGGCTTACTTTATTAAAGACATTCGTGAAGAACAACAGCCATTTCCGGAAGAAATCTCTCTTTCTAAAAATGCAATAGCAGCTAATTATCAACTTCCTGAAGAGCAATTACCCCATAAGGCTGCTAATGGAGTCAATCATTTATTTTTGTGCTATAAGACTCTTGTTGGATTTCCTAAACCTAGCTTAAACATTTCGAAATCAATAGCAGGCTAGGGCAACGGTGGCGATTAAGCCATTGTTGGTGGCTAACGGACCACTGTCGTGGATTTAACCTTCGACTAAATTCTAATAGTGCCTTTTCTTCATTAGCACCTTCCTCATGGCCACTATAACAAGTAATACTAATCATTCCTCCCGGTGTCAGAAGAGAAAGAGCATTTTGAACGCTTTCCAGGGTCGATGATGTTTGGGTAACGATCGTCTTATCTCCACGTGGGAGGTATCCGAGATTATAAACGATCAACTTAATGGTTTCAGGCGTTAGATGATTAGGGAAGGTCGCATGTGAACCTAGAACATACTCAATATGATAATACTCTTTCAAAATTTCTTGAGCTGAAGAGATCGCTTGCTCTTGAACATCAATGCCAGTTAGCTTTCCTCTGGTGCAAAGTGGGGCGAGGAAAAGGGCATCCTGCCCATTGCCTAAAGTCGCATCGATGACATGATCCGTTGTTTCTACAATCAGTTTCCAAAAATGATGGGCGACATGGATAGGAGAATTTAAAAATGTAAAGTTAGCCATAGATAAAGTTTAAAGCAAACAAGGCACTGATGACCCAAATAATCCATGAGAGTTCAGCAGACTTGCCCGAAAAAAGTTTGATAAAAGGATATACCATAAATCCAATCGCAATTCCAGTAGCGATGCTAAAGGATAGGGGGATAGAAATAAGAATTAAAAAAGCGGGAATAAATTCAGTTGGGTCTTCGTAATTTAATTCTCTTATTTGCATCGTCATCATCGAGCCAATCACTAGTAATACAGGAGAAGTAGCAAATGGAGGAATTGAGATGGCTAGAGGACTTAAAAAAAGAGAGAGCAGAAAGAGGAGGCTAACGACTACGGCCGTTAGGCCTGATCTTCCCCCAGCAGCAATCCCTGAGGCAGATTCCAAATAGATGGTAAGAGGAGAAGTTCCAAGAGAAGCACCCACCATCGTTCCTAGGGAATCATTGTAAAGAATTCGTTTGGCTCTTGGTAGTTTCCCATTTTTGTCTAGCAAGCCTGCTTGTCCTGCTAAGCCTAATAATGTGCCTGCTGTGTCAAAAATGGCAACAAAGATAAGTGAGAGGACGACGGGAATGAGCTTGGGATGAATGGCTTCAAGAAGATTAAGTTGAAATAGTGTAGGGGTAATATCGCGCGGCAAGGAAAATATCCCTTGCCATTTAACTAGGCCTGTCACGAGGCCGATTAACCAGTTTAACCCTATTCCAAGCAGAAATGCTCCGCGGATATTCCAAGAAAGAAGGGCAGCAATGCCGACAACGCCTACCAAATTTAAGAAAACCTCTGGATTTAGTAAATCTCCTAAAGTGACTAATGTGTTTGGATCGCTTACAATTAATCCCCCATTCTTCATGCCGATAAGGGCTATGAAAATGCCGATGCCTGCAATTGTACCTATTCTTAATGAAAGAGGGATCGCATTGATGATGTAGGCACGAATGTTTAAAATTGTTAGCAATAAAAAGATAGCCCCGGCGATTAGACAAGCTCCAAGTGCTGTTTGCCAGGAGATGCCTTCACCGAGAACAATCCCAAAGGTAAAGTAAGCATTTAAGCCCATACTTGGAGCTAGAGCAAAAGGGTAATTGGCAATAAGACCCATGCATAAACATGCGAATGATGAAGTGAGAATTGTTGCCACCATGCAGGCGTCAAAATCCATTCCAGTTTGGCTTAACATCTGGGGGTTTAAAAAAATCACGTAAGCCATGGTGGAAAAGGTTGTAATCCCTGCAAGAACTTCAGTTTTGATAGAAGTATTGAGTTCTTTAAGCTTAAAATAATGAGAAAGAAATGAAAGCATGATTACTGATTGGAAGGGGAGAAACTGATGGCGATCTCGATTTCTTTTTGATATCCGAGGATTTCTCTAAAAAGGTAGCTAACATCGTTTTCTATCCTGTGCAATAGCGGTCGTTGCTCTTCAAAAGGAATAGGGGGTAGATTAGCTGTGATCATAATTTTATTCTTTTTAATGGTTAGATGAGACGTGACTTCACTCTCAGGGAACAATTGCTGCCAATAGGTTTTTAAATATTCTAAAACTACATTTTCGCTGATTTCAATCTCATTGTTACCAGGGCGAATAGTAACATACTTTCGCTTGCAACTTAAAAGAATATAGATAATAAGAGCGATGCCGCAAACAAATAAAGCCAACCCGAATAAAAAAAGCAGCATAGGATTGGTAAGAATGAAAGATGCAATATGAGAGCGGATTCCTGTAAATAAGGAGGCTAAAATCGCTCCAAATCCTAACACGCTTAAAAATAATGCCGTTATAAATGTGATAAACCAATAGATAAAATTAAACATATTAGAATTCTTCTGGATATTCTTCCCGGTACTCTTCAGCCACAGCATCAATAGCTTTCACTGATGGATAGTCTGCTGGTAGATTGCTCATTAATTTTTTTGCAGCTTCTTTTTCAGAGATGATATTTTTGAATACTACGTGGACACAAGCAACATGGAGTCCTGTGAGCTTAGTGATCTCTTCAGAGATTCTACTTTGAATTTCTTCCGCTTTTTCTGGAATTGAAAGGCCGTAGCGAATGTTGACTTCTACTTTAATATTGATTGTATGGTTGTGCATGTCTTGTTCAGCAGAAATGCCTTTGACGTTGTCAGATGGGTTCCGGCCGAGTAAACTATCGATTAAATTTCCTTCAAGAAGGGTGATTCCATCAATGCTAGCAAGAACTTGCAAAACAATTCCTTGAAAGACTCGATTCTCAATGTCTCTTACAAAAACGGTTTCAGGAATTTCAAATTCTTTAGTATCTATTTTTTTAATATCCATATTAGAGCGATGTTCTGGCATATTTTTTAGCCTAGGTTAAAGGGTAAGATCGGCGATTGACTTTCCTATAAATCTATATTACCATGTCATAAAAAAATAGGAAAATATGGAAATTTTACTGACGGTTTTTTTATGGGTCCTAATGGGAGGAGCAACCAGTTACTTTGCCGTGCAAAGAGGAAGAGATCCCTTTGCATGGTTTTTAGTGGGAATGATGCTTGGTCTCATAGGCCTCATTATCTTATTTCTCCTTCCCCCTGTGGAATTAAAAGAAGAAGGTCATCAAGAAGAAGAGTTTGAGGTAACCGGAGAGAACGAGTTAATTCAAGAAGCGTCGTCTTCTTCTGATAGCTATCGCTTTCGAGATTGGTTTTATCTCGATGAAAAAAATCAGCAATCCGGTCCTATCTCTTTCCAAATGTTAAGAAAAGTGTGGTTGCAAGGAAAAGTGTCAAAAGAAACTTTTGTATGGAGTGAAGGCATGGAAAATTGGCAGAAGGTGCAAGATCTTCCAGGTTTAGTGGATGTTTTGAGTTAAAAAAGAAAAGCCTTAAAGGAAATTTTAAGGCTTGATCTAAACTACCAGCTTGCCTTTGTGACGCCAGGAATCATTCCCTGAAGCGCTAATTCACGGAAGGTGAGTCTGGATAGCTTGAATTTACGTAAGAATCCTCTTGCTCTTCCTGTTAGGGAGCAACGATTTCTTAAACGAATCACTGAAGAATTGCGTGGCATCTTATTTAATGCAATGCGAGCTTCTTCTCTTTCTTCTTCACTCAAGTTAAAATCAAGGCTTCTTTTCTTTAGCTCTTGTCTTTTTTCCCACTTGAGCTTAACCAATTTTTCACGTTTTTTTTGTTTTTCTACTGATGACTTTTTTGCCATATTAATCCTTTACGCAGATTTTTTTCGCGGAGCTTTTTTACGGGCTAATCCTTTCTGGCGCTGCTTGCGGTTCGGGTCTTTTTTGTTAATAATATAAAGACGACCTTTGCGACGTACCAGGATATCTCCTTTTGACGGATCAGCTTTTAGAGAGGCTTTTACTTTCATGTCGTTTCCCATATTGAATAATGAGCGAAAGTGTAACAAAGAAAGCTATTTCTCTCAAGTGGTAATTTCATCTTGCATTTTTTGCCCTCAAGAAGGTATTCTTGTGCGTAAAACAAATTCAAGGATTTAACGTGAAACGTACATTTCAACCAAGTAAGCGTCACCGCAAAAAGGTCTGCGGGTTTCGTAAAAGAATGAAGACTGCTGATGGCAGAAAAATTATTAATCGTCGCCGTCGTCATGGACGTAAACAGCTGACAAGAGTGTGAATCAGGCTTACCCCAAATCTGCTCGACTTCGCTATCGCCGTCAGTTCGAGCAGCTTGCAAGGTATGGTTATCGTCTAAAAGGGCAGTGGATTTCTCTAGAATTAAGATTCACAAGTCGGTCTAAAAGTCATTGTTTACCTAGGTTAGGTATTACAGTGACTAAAAAATTTGGCAAAGCACACGATCGTAATCGTTTTAAAAGAATCATACGTGAAGCTTTTCGTTCTTGCATCGAACAGCTGCCTAAAGGGTTAGATGTCAATGTGAGACCTAGTTACAGCCACAAGATCAACCCTATATCTTTAAAAAAGCAAGACATCGAAAAAGAACTTCTAGAACTTATCGCGGAGTTTTCACTGCGTGACTCTAAACGATGAACAACAACGAGCTGTAAACACTGTTTTAGGACGTGTTCTTGTTCTTGCTGGAGCTGGGAGTGGTAAAACAAAAGTTTTAACTACTCGTATTGCTCATCTCATTACCAATCATCAAGTTTCTCCTAATGCAATTCTAGGGCTTACTTTCACTAATAAAGCGGCCCAAGAGATGCGCCATCGCATTGAAAAATTGATCCCATCCAAGCTGGCAAAGGACATCTCTTTAAGTACCTTTCATAGCTTTTGTATGAATGTTCTCAGAGAGAACATTCATCATCTTGGTTTCACGACTAATTTTAGCCTCTATGACGAAAAGGATGTCATGCGCCTCGTAAAGTTGATTGTACGGGATCTTTTAGAGCATGAAGGAGAGCTTCCCTCATTAGGGAGCACAATGCATCACATTACTCATGCTCGTAATAAAGGGTTATCTCCAAAGGAGATGGAAAAGACAGGTCGAGAATGGCATGATGAGTTCACTGAGACTCTTTATTCTCGGTTGAATGAAAGTATGAGGGCGTATAATGCTGTTGATTTCGATCATCTCCTTTCTCTTACCGTTGAATTGTTTGAAAAATTTCCAGTAGTCTTGCAACAGTACCAAGACCGGTACCAATTCATTATGATTGATGAATATCAAGATACTAATCCTGTCCAGTTTAGGTTAGCTTCTCTTCTTTCCGCTAAATACAACAATCTATGCGTCGTGGGTGATGATGATCAAGCGATTTATGGGTGGAGAGGGGCGGAGGTAAAAAATATTTTAAACTTTGATCGATCAACGGTCATCAAACTAGAACAAAATTATCGCTCTACAAATACCATATTAAAAGCGGCCAATGCTGTGATTAGCCATAATAAAGAAAGGCACCTCAAAGCTTTGTGGAGCCAGAGAGGAGACGGAGATCCTATAGAGGTGTTTGTTGCTCCTGGAGAAAAAGAAGAAGCAGAAGCTGTTGCTGCAAGAGTTGCGAAGCTAAGAACAATGGGTGTTCCTTTCAATGAGATAGCCATCTTATATAGATCTAATTCTCTATCTCGCGGAATGGAAGTCGCTTTGATGAAGCAAGCCTGGCAGAGAGGTGAGGAGTGGGTCGTTGGTATTCCTTTTCAAGTTTATGGGGGTACGGAATTTTATGAAAGGCGTGAGGTTAAAGATCTTCTTGCCTACTTAAAGGTCATTTTAAACCCCCTAGATCATGAATCACTTTTACGCATTGTTAACCATCCGAGAAGGGGAATTGGGGAGAAGGCTTTAGATGCAATGACAAGTTATAGCCGCAGACACAATGTTCCTATATGGGAAGTGTTTAAAAAGGGAGAGGTGGGGCAGTGCGAGCTTGGAGAAAAAGCTAAAGGTGGATTGCGAAATTTTATTACAGTGGTAGAAGAGGCAAAGGAAAAATTTCATCAACAGCCTGGTGAACTGGCGGCCACATTAAGGTGGTTAATAGAGAAAATCAATTTCAAAAAAGGGATTGAAGAAGATGTAAAAAGCGATAAGATGCGCCAATTTAAATGGGAAAATGTGGAAAGCTTTATTCAAGCCTTAGCTGATTACGAAAAAAAAGAAGGCGCTACACTAAAAGAATTTGTCGGCAATATGGCTTTAGACATTCAGTTAGAGGAATGGGATGGGGATAAACATATGGAAGAAAAAGTCCATTTAATGACGTTCCATAGCGCCAAAGGGTTGGAGTTTGAGGCGTGTTTTCTTGTTGGTATTGAAGATCACATCATTCCTCATGAAAAAAGTTTAAAAGAAAGTGGCTTAGAGGAAGAACGTCGTCTTATGTATGTTGCTTTAACGCGTGCTAAGAAATATCTTACGTTGAGTATGGTGAAAGAAAGGAAACGTTTGGGAAAAGATGCATCAAGTCGACCTTCTCGATTTCTTTTTGAGATCCCCAAAGAGTTGTTAATACCAAAAGCTTGGCACGAAATTTAGAGTGGATTACAGTTCGTGTTCGATATGATTGATAAGAGCTAAAATATCGAATTGAAGGTTGGTTGGAGCGGAATCATGGGCAAATCGGGCGAATTGCAGTGCTTTTTCGATGTTGCTTTCATCTAGGTAAACCTGTGAAATCATCATATAAAGCTTCCATAGATTTTTACTGTCTTGAGAACCAAATTTTTCAATATAGCTGAGAAGAGGGAGAATGGCGAGTTCAACGGAATACTTTTCCTGTCCAATTTTTTTTGCATAAGCTTCGAAATCGATGACCGCGATTTCATAATGGGTAAGATTTTTATTTTGGGGATCTTTGGCAAGCAATTTCTGTTTTAGGACCGCAGCCTCTGTTTGATAGAGGTGACCCTCTTTGGCTAATTGTCGATACCGTTCTAGCAAGAAAAAAAGATTATCTTCACATCGCATGCCTACTTGTAGGATACGATTAGCATCTTCGAAACGGCAAAGCTTATGAGCTTTGCCGTAAAGGGATGTAAGTTCTTTAAAAGATGCTTTTTCTTTCCCAAGTTTAGAGAAACTGTGTTTATAAGTTTTTGATTCGCTGATTTTTTGCATTAAATAATCGGCATAGGCTTTTCCGCCACCAGGACGATATCCAGTGGTCTCGATCGGCCTTAGTTCTTCATCTAAGATAATGACTGTGGGATAGCCTTTTACCTTAAATTTTTGTTGTAGTTCCTTGTTTTGTTTTGCTAATTGGGGGTCCAATTTTGTTTTCATAGGGAAGTCTAAAACGACAAATATAAATTTATCGCTCACTCGCTGTGCAAACTCTGAGGTGTTTAGAACTTCATTTTCTAGTTTATGGCACCATCCACACCAATCCGATCCTGTAAAGAATAGAAAAAGGTGTTTGTTTTGATTTTTAGCTTGCTCAACAGCCTGATCATAATTAGTCTGCCAATTGAGCTTAGAAGAATCAACAGCGTAAGCTTGCTGGTAAAAGCCCAGCAAAAGACTTAAGGACATAAGCCATTTTAGCATATGATTTCCTTGTTTAAATTTTTTAACTCAGGAATTGCTACTTGAAATTATCGACAAAATAATATAAATTAGTTTGCCAACTAACAGTAGTTGCGAGCAGGGCGCTTTACTTTAGGTTTTTCAACATTCGTTGAAATCCTAAAATATAACACCTCGTAAATTAGGCTAGCTCAAAGATTTTTTGTTCGTGGTATTCGCGAACGATAGGGAAATTAGCGGGTGCCTAATTTGGTTTAATCGTAAGTAACCATTCAAAATTATGCAATCTTTTCCGCCAACTTTTATTCTCCGCCATCGTCGAGAGAATTTAAAAAAATGTAGTTTATCTGGATTGGAAAAAAGAGAGGATATGAGGTTTTTCTCCTATCCCAATTCTCAATTGCCCCCCTTAAGTCAGCATGTTCTATTAGTCATGGAAGGTGCTGAGGAGCTCTCTATCAATGACCAACAGTATGGAATTTTACTTCTTGACTCCACCTGGCGCTATCTGGGCAAGATGGTTCCCTTTGTTGAAAAGAGTGGTTCTCTCATAAGACGAACGCTACGTTCTGACTTTAAAACAGCTTACCCAAGAAGACAAGAGGATTGCGTTGATCCGGAAAGGGGTTTATCTTCTATTGAAGCTCTCTATGTAGCCTATCACCTTCTTGGGAGAAATAAAGAAGGTTTGTTAGATGCCTATTATTGGAGAGATCAATTTTTAGAAATTAATGCTCATTTATTATGAGATTATCTCTTTGACTTTTAGCTTGTAATTATATAAAATTATTTCACTTATGTTTAATTTTGAAGTGTTAAAAATGATTAATCAGGTATTCGACATTCTTGCTAATTTTGAAGATTTTTTATGGGCCTACATAGGCTTCCCTATGATGGTAGTTTTTGGCGTTTATCTTACATTTAAAAGTGGATTTGCCCAACTCCGCAAGTTACCTGATTCAGCAAAGACATTTTTCGGTTTTTTCACTTTGAAAGAAAATGACTCTCGAGGAGTCCACCCTTTAAAAGTCTTTTTTGCCTGTGTAGGCGGATGTGTTGGGGTGGGGAACGTAGTGGGCATTTGCTCAGCCGTTCAAATTGGAGGGCCTGGTGCTCTTTTTTGGATTTGGGTAACAGCCATTTTTGGGATGATTTTAAAATATGCAGAGGTTTATCTCGGCATTCGTTTTCGCGTGCCTAACAGTGAAGGGGGGTATGATGGCGGCCCAATGTACTTCTTAAAAAGAGCTTTTAAATCAGGCTTTCTGCCAGCTCTTACTGCATTTCTGCTCTGTATTTACGGCGTTGAAATCCTTCAGTTTAGTTTAGTCGTACACTCAGTTAGTTATAATTGGAGCATTCATCCTCTCATCGTGACGATTATACTCCTGACCCTTGTCCTGTTTGCGGGTACTGGAGGCGTTAAGAGGGTAGGCAATATTTCTACTGCTGTGGTGCCTATTTTCGTTGTTTTATACATGGGAATGGGAGGATGGATTATTTTAAATAATATCGCTTCTGTCCCTGAAATGTTTTCCGTTGTTTTTGAAAGCGCTTTTTCTGGCCATGCTGCTCTAGGGGGGTTCGCTGGTAGCACGATGTTGATTACGATTTCCCAAGGCATCAGAAGAGGTTGCTACACGGGTGATGTTGGGGTTGGTTATGCTTCAATTATTAATAGCGAAACTTCCGTGAAAGTTCCAGAAAAGCAGGCTTCTCTAGAGTTTTTAGGTATTTTTCTGGACACCTTTTTTATCTGTACGACAAGCGTGATGTTAATATTGATCACAGGGGTCTGGAAAGAACCTTTAGACATGGGTTTGCTTGTACAAACTGCTTTAGGGCAATATTTCCCCTATATGACATTTTTTATGCCCTTCTTTTTATTCTTGTTGGGATATTCAACCATCAACGCATACTTTTGCGCTGGATTAAAGTGTGCTGAATACTTGTCTCCCAGAAAAGGGAAAATTGTCTATAGTATCTATGCTGCTATTTCTCTATTCGCTTTTTCTTTTGTTGATGTGATACAGGCTCAGTCTATTATGTCTATCGCAGGCGGATTGTTACTCATGATCAACTTATGGGGAATTTTTCGTTTAAGAAATGAAATCAGCTACGATGCAGAGGTTGAAGAGTACACTCCTTCTCAGTTAAGTGGAGTTTCAGCCGATTAGTAGTTAAAGCGTCGGATCTCTTCCCAGACGCTTGTTTCTATTTGAGCTCCATAGCTTTGAACAACTTTAGATGCTGCAAATGAGCCACATTCAGCAGCTTGTAGAGGAGTTTTTCCTGATAAAAGGGCATGTAGAAAGGCCCCGGCAAAGAAGTCACCTGCTCCAGTGGAATCAAGAGCCTCAACATTGAAGGCGCGAATAAAAATAGTAGGTCCTCCTCTCATTCCTATATATGCACCTTTTGCTCCGTGGAATACAATGGCTATTTTGACGATCTCTTTAAGTCGTGAGCAGCTTTTTTCTGGTGGCTCGTGTGTAAGGGCGTAGGCTTCTTGTTCATTGGCAAAAATAAGATCTATTTTAGGTAAAAGCTCTTCGATAATAGGACGATAATTTTCCACCATTTCAAAACTGCCTAAATCAAAAGAAATGAGAGTGCCTGCTGCTTTTGCTTCTTGTATTGCACGGATGGCAAGTTGTGGCTTAGCAAAGGTGTACCCTTCTAGGTGGGTAAGCGTTTTATTGTTAAAGAAATTTGGATGAAGATCATCAGGATCAAATTCTTGGCTAGCCCCTAAAAAAGTACGGCAGGTACGATGAGTGTCGGGGGTAATAAAGCAAAGGGCTTGGCCTGTTGGCTTGTTCGACAATTTGCAGTAAGATGTAATTTTAAGGTCTCTCAATTGGGATCGTAGAATGTTACCGGGCTTATCTTGGCCAATCGTGCCAGCAAAAGCACAAGAACCTCCTAAGTGAGCGATCACTCTAGCGACATTGGCAGCACTTCCTCCAAGGGTCAGACTGCACGGGGTGCCAGCTTTTGAGAGGAGTTCTTGCAGTTGTTTTTCATTGATGATCTCCATGCCCCCTTTCTTGCCGGAAAGCTGCTTTAGAAAGCATTCATCTACAGGAAAGATGAGGTCAAGGAGGGGGGCACCAATGAGAAGGATACTAGGCTTGTAGAATTTTTTGGATATAATTTCTGTTAGCATAAAGGTAATCTAAGCCGGATAGTAAGGTATATGTAGCGGCTCCTCCTACTATCAGGGTACTGTAATACGTTAATTGCTCATTATTCAGATAGCCATAACTTTCGAAAATCATTAAGATTAAAATAGAGATTGAAGCGATAGCTTGAATAATGGCTTTTGCCTTCCCGCTTATTCTTGCGGCTAGGATCATCCCTCTATAGGCGCAAATCGTTCTTAGAGTACTAATAATTGAATCTCGATAGAGGAAAATAAAAATTGTCCATATTGGTAACGAAACAGGGGGGAGGGTGAAAGTCAAAAATAGGGAAATACGGTAGATGCTATCCGCCATAGGATCTAAAATTTTGCCTAACTCAGTCACTTGATTATATTTTCGGGCTAAGTAGCCGTCAAAAATATCTGTAAATTCTGCAACAGCAATCATCGCCAGCAACACCAAAGGAAGCAGCTGATAACTAATATCTAAATTTTGATACCAGGTGTAGATCACTAAAAATATCGGTCCGACGAAGACACGAAATAAGGTAAAATAATGCGCAGGACTCATTGTTCAATCACTTTTTTATAGATATCTAAATACAAATCAGCAGATTTATTCCAGCTAAAATCGTAATTCATGCAATTTAGCATTAATTTTCGCCATTTTTCGGGATTTTCATACCAATAATGGATGGCTCTATCAAGAGCAGAATCGACTCCTCGCGCATCAGGATAGTCAAAAGTAAAGCCGTTGGTCTTTTCAAATGGCTTGTCAGAATAATCGACATCAAAAACGGTATCCGCAAGCCCGCCTGTTTTTCTAACAATAGGAATGGTACCGTATTTCATGGCGATAAGCTGAGTAAGTCCGCAGGGTTCAAATAGTGAAGGAACAATGAACATGTCTGAGCCTGCATAGATCATGTGAGCAAGCTCTTCTTGATGGTGCAGAATAATGTGAATATGAGGGTGGTCTGCAAATTGATGCTTTAATTGATGGAATTCATGACTAATGCTGGGAATTGGGCTCGATCCAAGTAGAATGAATTGTCCACCTTTTTCAACAATATGAAGGAGCGTGTGTTTAATCATGTCAATGCCCTTTTGTGGGACAAGACGAGTAATACAGCCGACAATTGGGCGATGCGTTTCGGCTAACATAAGGCGTTCGCGAAGAATCTTTTTGATAAAAGCCTTTTTATCAATGGTATCGCGATCGTTCTTATCTGCAGGTGTTTCTCGTGGTGAAAAATGGGTGGGGAGGTAGCGATCAGTTTCAGGGTTCCAGTAGCCATAATCAATGCCATTTAAAATGCCTGAAAATTTGTTATGGTATTTTTTAAGAATAGGGTCAAGTCCTCGACCTCCTTCCGGAGTTTGTATTTCCCACGCATAATTCTTAGAAACAGTGGTTACATAATCAGAGTAAACAATGCCGCCTTTCAGAAGATTGATAATATCCGGCTGGTAGGGATCTTGAAGTTTTTCTGGCGCGAGATAGCTTTTGCCGTCTAGGCCAATGCGATCCAAATCTTTAGGTGCACATTTACCTTGGTATTCAAGGTTATGGATTGTAAAAACGGTTCGACTGATCGGATGAGAATCGATATCTTTAACAAGATTTTTATAAAGCAGGGGAATAATCGCTGTTTGCCAATCATGAAGGTGAATAATTTGGGGGTGAACGTGAGTTTGGACGAGGAAATCGATAGCAGCGCGGGCAAAGTAGAGGTAGCGTTCAATGTCATCCTCACATCCGTAGTAGCAGCCTCGCTCAAAAAAGTGCCTTGGGTGGTGAGGCTCAATAAAATAGACTTTTAGGTTTTCTACCCAGCCAATCCAGATGGTGTTCTTATGCCATTCACTATCATAGTAGGATAGGATCTCTTTTTGATAGATTTGTAAGTCTCTAACATCGCTGCTATCCATGCAATCGTACTTAGGGATAACGATATCAACATCATGTTTTTTCAGGGATAATTCCCGATTTAAGCCTAGCAGGACATCCGCGAGCCCGCCGACTTTGGCTATAGGGGCTAATTCTGAGGCAATATGGACAATATGCATAACCTAAAGTTCCATCATTGGTATGAAACTTTAAGATACATAAAAGAATTTACAAATTCACTATTTATCTGAAAAGCAGGCAAAGAGGCCGCTCTTTTTGCCTGCTTAAAGAGGATTAGGTAAGGTCGTCAGGGTCGTATTCTTCAGAAGAGCTTGCTCCTTCACTTTCGCCTGATCTTTTTTTTCTTATTAGTGAGGTGTTATCGTCAACCTTAGATTCGGTTTCGCTAATATCACTAGAATCCACAGATTCGTCATCAGAATCAACATCAGAATCAACACTCGATAAACTATCTTCGCTTGATTCTGTGTCAGTTGAGGTGTTAGTAACATGTCGCTCTTTGAATTTTTCTTTAAGCAACTCTAAACTGTCCTGCCTGAGTTTTGCTCGCTGTTTAATTTCTTGGATCTGAACATCGGAAACAGTTAACTTCGACAACATTTTTTCTTTGTGAAGCATTTTAATGTTGGCCTGTTGCATTCTTTCATACAGCTTTTGGTATGACTCGATTAATTCTTCAATTTCTTTATTAAGAGCTTGACTATGTTGGCCGGCTTCACGAAGTAAAGCGGTTAAAACGGCTAGATTTTCAGGAGGAGCTTGCTTTTTGCTGAATAGTCTTTTGAGGCCTTTTCTATGTGACATATGAGGTAAGAGATCTTTAACCTCTTGGGACACGGCTGTCGTTCCTGGTTTAGCTAGATTGCGAACATCATCCACAGCTGCCGCATCGGTAAAGCTAGCGAGGTCGTTTAGGAAATCACTTTGCATGCGATCAAGCTCGGTTTTAAGACTTTCCCCTGCCTCTGTTTCACCTACCCCTTCAAAGTCTAGTTTCTCAATTAATTCTTCAGGGGCTAGGTCAGGATTTTCATATTGGAGTTTCTGAAGAGTGGAAACTCTTTTAACTTCAGGATGAGTATTAGGGTCCTGATCGGCAACTAAGAGATATTTAGGTTCTGGTTTTGGTGTCGATTTACCTGTTTTTTTTGCAAGTAGATTAATAATATGAGCTGAATCATCGCTTAATTCATCCTTAGCTTCTTTTTTTCCAGCTCTAAACTCCAGTTTGACGTGAGTAATCTTACGTGTTTTAAAAGAAGATGTTTTAATTTTGTTAGGGGAAATTTTATCTTCTCCATGATAAAGACCCATGGTTAAAAAATTGTCCCTTTGCAGCTTCGTGATTTGGTCCTGAGTGAGTTGGTATTTCGGGTTTTGGCCGGTAGAAACTTGGATGGCGCTCACTACAGCATTGGAATAGGCTCTCGCTGCGATCGTTGCCATCGCTTCTTTATCGTGGAGTAAATTAGCGTCGTAATTCGTAGGGATAACAACGTTGGTATAGACATTTTTTTTAAAACTTAACGTTTGCTCATTCCCGTCCTTATCCTTCACGGTTACTGTCCACAGACGCTCAAAATAAAAGCAACTGGGTGCCTTTAGATTTTGGGGGGGATTGCGGTAAGCCATTAACTTAATTGTGGTATCATCTCCATCTACTGTCTGGAAAGACCCTTTGATAGTTAAGTCAGGACAATCTTTAAGTTCTTTGCCTGTTACTTTTGCAATCGCATTCTTTAAAAAGGTAATGGGTTCCTGATCATCAGGTATTTGCAAATTTTTATCTATGGGCCTAAGTGTCGGTGTGGATCCTGCCTTTACATCAGCTGGACTCCAATCATGAGTTTTCGGTGTTGGTTGAATGGCTGACATAAAACCCCTTTTTATGTTAGATAGTTTCTAATTAATTATATTTTATCATTAATTAAAAACTAAAGTCAATTATTGAGTTGGCTGGTTTGAGGAGGAGGGCCCGTCACAAAAGAAGAAAAAAAGGAAATTTACTTGCAAATAATCACCCTGTTTTCTTAAGATAATTTCTCGTAAGTTAAGTGGTGCTTTTGACTAAAGTTACAAGTCAACGCTCTTTCTTGGTGGGGTGTAGCCAAGCGGTAAGGCAGCGGTTTTTGGTACCGCCATGCGGAGGTTCGAATCCTTCCACCCCAAATTGGTATGACCTTTAAGGTGACCAAAAAGTGAATAAAGCTAGATTGTCAAATTTTCTCGTGTTTGCTGGGAGTTCACATCCAGTACTTGCTGAAGAAATTGCTGATGATCTGCAAGTTTCGCTAGGAAAAATCCAGATTAATCGTTTCCCTGACGGTGAAATATCCCTCCAAATAATGGAAAACGTTAGGGGAAGAGACACATTCGTGTTGCAAACGGTTGCTCTAGACCCAAATAATTTATTGCTAGAGCTGCTTATTATGATTGATGCTCTTAAAAGAGCATCGGCAAAAAGTATTGTCGCAATTATCCCATACTTTGGGTATTGCAGGCAGGACCGTAAAGACAAGCCGAGAGTTCCCATTACAGCAAAGCTAGTTGCAAATCTGTTGGTGAACGCAGGAGCGACCCGTGTCATCACAATGGATCTTCATGCGGAACAACTACAAGGTTTTTTCGATATCCCTGTGGATAACCTTTATGCTAGGCCTTTGATGGCTCAAGCAATAAAGGAGTTAAATTTAAGCAATCTTGTCATTGTGGCTCCGGACATTGGTAGTGTAAAAACGGCTAAAAAGTACGTAGCTCAACTAGGGGTTGACTTTGCTGTCATCGACAAACATAGAATTAATTCTAGTGAAGTTGAGACAGTCAATCTAATCGGGGACGTGAAAAATAAAGATGTACTTCTCGCTGATGATATGTGCACGACAGGTGAAACATTGTTGTCAGCAGCGAAAGCATGCCGAGAGAAGGGAGCCCAACGAATCTTTGCTGTTTTGACACATGGTTTATTCGTAGACCATGCGATGGAAAAAATAGAAGCAAGTTCAATTGAGGCCGTGTTTGTAGCCAATACAATTCCCCTGCAACGTTTTAATTGTCCTAAATTAAAACGCATTTCAGTTGCTAGCCTGTTCGCTCAGGCTATTCGGTGTAATATTTCGAATGAGTCCATCTCTTCGCTATTTAAATAGGTTGTCCATAAGTTCTTTCTTCCGAGAACGGAGGACATGAGACGAGTGATCGCGGTTCTAATTTAAAACTGCCCATTCGGTAAACAATAAATATTTTAGGAGAAAATAATGGAACTACAAGTTTCCCAACGTGACGCTACAAGAAAGTGTGAGTCTAAACGTCTACGTAGAGAAGGTCAAATCCCAGCTGTTATTTATAACCGCAATCAACCAGGTGATACAGTTAGTATTGATGGGGATATTTTTACTGCGTTTTTAAGAAAGGTAAAGCCTGGTCATTTACCAACAACGATTTTTACCTTGAAAGACGGTAGCAATCAGCGCAAAGCCATCTTGAAAGATATTCAATATCACCCTACCAGCTACAGCGTCATTCACCTTGATTTTGAAGAACTTGTAGATGATGTGCCTGTGAATATAAAGGTGCCTGTTGAGTTCACAGGCGTTGCAGATAGCGCAGGTATTAAACTTGGCGGTGTGCTACGTCCTGTTTTGAGACACGTGAAAGTGAATTGCTTACCACAAGATATTCCTACGCATTTTACACTCGATGTCAGAGAAATGAGCATCGCAGAAAATAAAAAAGTGCGTGATCTCGAAATTCCTAATAACGTTCGTTCTTTAGTCGATAGCAATCAAGTGATTGTTGTAATCGCTAAAAGATAGGTTCTGAGGAATGGATAAAAAGCTATGGACCATTGTTGGGCTGGGAAATCCGGGGGATAAGTACAGGTTGACTCGGCATAATATTGGGTTCATGGCGGTTGACTTTTTTGTAGAGCAAGCTGGGATTGCTTTTAAAATGGAAAAAAGCTTTAACGCAGCTATCGCAAAAAGCCAGCTTGGAGATGAGGAAGTAGTGCTTATTAAACCAATGACCTACATGAATTTAAGTGGGGAAGCCATCGGAAAATTCATGAATTTTTTTAAGCCTGCTTTGGATAAGCTTATTGTGATTGTAGATGATGCCGATTTACCCTTTGGAGAACTAAGATTGAAGGCCTCAGGTAGTTCTGGTGGACATAATGGCTTGAAAAGCCTGGAACAACACCTTGGAACAAGAGACTTTGCACGATTAAAGGTGGGAGTTGGCAGATCGAAGGAGATTGCTTTAGCTGATTACGTATTGCAGCCTTTTTCAGAAGAAGAGCAAACGATTCTTCCGAAGCTTTTAGAGAAAGTTAAAGAGGCGCTTATCTGTTTTATGCAAGAATCGGTGGCTAAAGCAATGAATAAAATTAATGCTAAGGAGAAAAAGAATGAAAGAAGAGAAGCAAAACCTCTATGAAGGGATGTATATTCTCAGTGCTACATTGAGTGATGATGCACGCAATAAAGCGTTGGATCGCATTCAATCCGGAATTACCAAGCATGGTGGTGAAGTATTGAAAATTCACAGCCAAGGACGTAAGCGCTTAGCCTATGAAATTGATGGTCATAGAGAAGGGTATTACTTCCTCATTTATTTCAATGTGAAACCAAGTTCTATTAATGAGCTTTGGCAAGAATATCATCTTAACGAAGATCTTATTCGTTTCCTTACTCTTCGCGCAGAAAAAGTAATGGATAAAATTGAATTTAAATCCCTCGTTGAAACCCAGTAAGGAGGAACAAATGGAAAGAAAAAGAAAACCTTCTTATGACTCTAGTGATTTTAGAGGAAAAAAGAAAAAGCGCTGTCCTTTTACAGCATCAGGTATTAAAGATATCGATTACAAAGATATTGATACACTCAGCAAGTTTATTACTGAAAGAGGTAAAATTCTACCTCGTCGTATTACAGGGGTTTCTGCTTATCACCAAAAGCGTTTAGCAGCTGCCATTAAACGTGCAAGACATATGGCTTTATTGCCTTTCGTCGCTGAAGTTTAAGAATAAAGGAGATAAGTCATGGCAACAAAATTACTTTTAATTCAAGATGTTGAAGATCTTGGCCGTAGCGGCGACCTCGTTAATGTAAAACCTGGTTATGCACGTAATTTTCTTATCCCTCAACAATTAGCGATTGTAGCGGATAAGAGAACATTAAGACTGCAGGCTCGCCTACAAGAAGAGCGCCAAAAGAGAGCTGTGCTCGATCGATCAGAGTCCGAAGCATTGGTACAAAAACTTGAAGGCATGTCGATTGAAATCCAAGTGAAAGTAGACCATGAAGGTCATATGTATGGATCTGTCAATCAAACTGATATCATTCGGTTACTCCAAGATCAACATAACATTGAGCTAGAGAAGAAAAACGTTCTTCTTAAGCACCCAGTGAAAGAAATTGGAGAAACTGAGATTGAGTTGAAGTTGAAAGAAGGTGTACGAGCAAGTGTTCTTTTAAAAGTAACACCTGAAGAAAAAGCTTAATGGCCCAATTCACTCTTCGCTCACCTGCCAAGGTGAATCTATTTCTGAGCGTTTTGAATAAACGCTCAGATGGATATCATGAATTGGCATCCCTTTTTCAAACAATCGATCTTTTCGATCGACTTTCTTTTAAATCTTCAAGAGAAGATCTATTGACATGTAGTCACCAACAGCTGCCAATGGATGATTCTAATTTAGTTTTCAAAGCATTGCAGCTATTTAGAAAAAAATCGGGTCAGCATTTTTCTGTTCATATTCATTTAGAAAAAAAGATTCCTTTTGAAGCTGGTTTAGGGGGGGGGAGTGGAAATGCAGCCACAACCCTATTTGCTTTAAACCAAATGATTGGTCATCGCTATTCCATTGAAGAGTTACAAGCCTGGTCGGCAGAGATTGGTTCAGATGTTCCTTTCTTTTTTTCTCATGGAACGGCTTACTGTACAGGAAGGGGAGAAAAGGTTAAAAATTTAGATCCCATTTACATCGATGAACCCTTGTCGATTGCTAAGCCAACGATCGGTTTGCCGACCCAGCAAGTTTTTTCTTGCTTGCAACTGGATCGTTTACCTCGACGCGATCTAATAACTTGCTTAAATGGGTTTTATTTTGGTCATTATGCTTTTTTTAATGACTTAGAATCTGCTGCTTATACTGCAAAACCTGAATTGCTCAATTTCCGAAATAGTTTGTTAGATGCAGGGTTTTCTAAGGTTCATATGACTGGCAGCGGAACAGCCTATCTTTGCTTTGGTCATGGAAATCTGATTCCTTCATTTTTTCACGTGCCAATTACGTTTATTCGTCGTTCGAATACGAACTGGTACTAACTCCCTATTGTAAGCGTTTAACTTCGTTTTTGTGAATGCCTGCAGACTAAAGGTAAAGAAATCTAGCATTCTATAGTGTTCTATCAAACGCGTCCTTGCTTGACAAACAAGGATGATATTCCTTATTGCTAAAATAATAACAAAAGCATTCTAGAGAGCTCATTAATGGAAGAAGGTTTGAACAGTGCTCCAGATCATTTTGGAGCTTTTCTTGCGAAACTTGTGATTAGCACCCTGCTTTTTTTAGGCATTTTTCTTATTTGGCGTGCGAGCGATATTTTTCTTATTGTTTTTGCAGGAATACTGTTAGCCATTTTTTTACAAACGTTTAGCACTTTAATCAGTAAGTCCGCTCGTATTCCCTACCCACTAGCATTAGTTTTTTTAATCGCTTTTCTGGTTGTGTTCTTTATCTCTCTTTTCCGCTTATTTGCTCCAACTCTTGCTACACAAGCAGCGATTTTAGCTGAAGAAATGCCTCGTGCTTTTAATTTTTTGCAAGTGCTTATCGATCGTTATATTCCTTTTAGTAAAGAAGCCGTTCAAGCTGTATTTGCCAATTTTAATGTGCTTCAGCAAGTGACGAATATCTTTTCTACGACAATGGGGGCCATAACGAGCATTATTCTTTTTCTTTTTGTAGGCATTTACTTAGCCTTCGATTATCGCATCTATATCGCAGGATTTTTAAGGCTTTTTCCAATTGGAAAGCGGGCTACGGCCGAACGCGTTTTGATGGCTTGTGGAGACACACTTCGCCTATGGTTAGTAGGACAGATTCTTGCTATGATTGTCTTAGGGGTAGCGACTGTGATCGGCCTTTATCTTTTAGAAATTCCTCTGGCTTTTATCTTGGGCTTATTGGCAGGGCTTCTAACATTTTTACCTACCCTAGGCCCTATTCTTTCAGCCATCCCAGCAGTGCTCATTGCACTCATTCAAGGACCCTTGCAACTGACATATGTTATCTTGCTATATATTGCTTTACAGCTTTTAGAAAGTTATTTTATTACGCCCTTCATTCAAAAACAAACAACTGCACTGCCTCCTGCTTTAGTCATTGTCGTACAAATTTTATTGGGCGTTTTAGTTGGTATTTTAGGTTTAGCTTTAGCTGCACCAATTACCGCAGTCTTCATTGTTCTAGTTGATCAAATTTACGTTAAAGAAATCCTAGAGAAAAAAACACAACCATCTCCTTAGACCTGAATTAAGAAATGACCTATACTAAAAATTTTGGTTGCAATTCGGGTCTTAAAGATGCTTTTTATAAAATTGGTAAATCTTGATTGCTTCACATAAGTTACTTGGGCTAAAATCTCCCTTTCTAATCATCTTATAAACGCAAACCATCTAGATAGGATCGCAACCATGAAGCTATATGAGGATCGTCTTATTATTATTACCGGGGGAGCTGGGTTTATTGGTTCTAATGTTGTTAGCCATTTGAATAACAGAGGATTGCAGAATATTGTTGTTATTGATGAATTGGGCAAAACAGAAAAATGGAAAAACCTTCTAGGTAAAAAAATTATCGATATCATCCCTAAAAATGAATGCTTTTCTTGGTTAGAAGATAGGGAAAGTGAAATAGAGGCTTTTATTCATTTGGGCGCCTGCACAGATACAACTGAAATTGACGCAAGCTACCTTCTTGAAAATAATTATCGCTTTAGTGTTCGCTTGGCGCAGTATGCCCTCGAACATCAACATCGCTTTATTTATGCTTCATCTGCAGCAACTTATGGCGATGGTTCTTCTGGTTTTAAGGATGATGAAAAAAAATTGAATCAATTACGTCCCTTGAATATGTACGGGATGTCGAAACATCTTTTTGATTTATGGTTAAAAAATCAAGGTGTGCTCGATCAAGTGACTGGATTGAAGTTTTTCAATGTATTTGGTCCCAACGAATTGCATAAGGGGCGGATGGCGTCAGTAATAGCTCATATGGTTCCTATCGCTCAGAAAGAAGGTGTTATTAAATTATTTAAATCTTCTCAACCTGACAAGTATCAAGACGGCGATCAATGCCGCGATTTTATTTATGTTAAAGATGTGGCAACCATGGTATGTGCTTTTCTTGAAAATGATGCGATGGGAATCTATAACGTTGGTACTGGTCAACCATCCACATGGAATCAAGTAGCCCATGCGATCTTTAATGCCTTAAATATGCAAGGCAGGATTGAATATATCGATATGCCCTCAGACCTTATTGGCAAATACCAAAATTATACTTGTGCCGATATGCAAAAAACGAAAAAGGTTTTTAAAAAAGACTTTTCTACCACATCGCTTGAAGTGGCTGTAAAAGATTACGTTCAAAATTATTTATTGCTCGGTGAAATAGCATAAGGTTAGGAAGATGGGGAAACTGTTAGAGCCATTTAATCGTTTAAAGTCAGAAAATATCCTAGTCGTTGGGGATCTTTTGTTAGATACCTACACGATAGGAAAAGCACGACGGATTTCCCCCGAAGCTCCTGTCCCTGTTATCCATGTTCATAAAGAAGAAAGTAGACCAGGCGGGGCTGGGAACGCCGTTTTAAATATGGTTTCTCTCGGAGCAAAGGTAACGGTTTTAGGTCGAATAGGAAATGATTCTACAGGAGAGATTCTTTTACGTGAACTTGTGTCTGAACATGTCAATGTGGAACATGTAGTTGTCCAGCAAGGCTATACCACTCCTTTAAAAAATCGTATAATCGCAGATAACCAACAAATCGTGCGTGTGGACCATGAACTTCACACATCTTTACCTTTAGAAGCTGAAGCTGAACTTATTAAAAAGCTTCCTGATCTTTTAAAAGATATTAAGGCAATTGCTATTTCAGATTACGGGAAGGGTTTCTTAACCATTAGGCTTTTAAAAGAGCTAATAGAAGAAGCACGCAAACGAGCCATCATCGTGATTGTAGATCCTAAAGGAACCGACTTTACTAAGTATGAAGGCGCTTTTCTTATTAAACCAAATCTTTCGGAAGCTTATGCAGCAGCGCATTTACCGTTAGATGCTTCTTTAGAAGAGGTTGCTAATAAGTTACTGGCGACTTTAAATATTAGCTATTTAATGATCACGCGATCCGAAGCAGGCATTAGTTTATTTGAAAAAACGGGAAAACGGAAAGACTTTCCTGTCAAAGCTAAAGAAGTCAAAGATGTGACAGGAGCGGGTGACACTGTTTTATCGATGATTACATGTGCACTTGCATCTGATATAGGTTTAAAGGACGCGATTCTACTTTCAAATGTAGCAGCTGGAATTGCCATTGAGCATATCGGATGTGCAAGAGTCAGTTTGACGGATTTGGCAAAACGATTGCTCAATTACGACATGGATAATAAGATTTTTGAAACCCAGCATTTGGAAATATTAAAATGTGCTTTGAAAGATAAAGAATGCATTTCTTTGTCTCTTACCAATGACCACATGTCGAAGGAATTGATTTTAGCTATGCATCGTTTAAAAACAAGCCATCAAAAGCTCATCATCTCAGTAGAAAGTCAAAAGCCGGAAGAGGAGTTTATTCATAGTTTAGCTTCACTTTACCAGGTAGACTTTATTATTTTAAATCCCGCCAAAGAACTTATTGAAAGCTCCCTTCATTGTAAGGCTTCCTATACTTTTGACAATAGTGATGACTTACTCAGTTTAACTAGAAACCCCTAGTTTGGTTTTTAAGGCTGATAAATCACCGCGTGACATGAGTGCTAGAGATTTATTGTAAGCAGCTCTTTCATCAAAAACACCGTTATTGAAGAAGTCTGTACTTTGTTCTTGGAAAAAGTCACTGTTCCTTTCAGTACGGAGATTTAGAGCGTCGCGGTAGCCTGTAAATAAGTGAATGTTTTGTTGAATAAGGTCAGTTTTTTCAAGATTCGCTTTACCGTCAATTTTGGCAGGATTACCGTCTTCGATAAAGGTTAGATCCGATAGCAAATAGGTGAAGGCAGGAATAGGCTTGTGTCCTGCTTCAGCGGCTTTGGCTGTGGCTTCACGGAGCTCTTTAAAGGAACCTTGTGGATTAAAAATGTCTGCTGTTTGCTTGAAAGTTGCTTGTTGTTGTTTATCGAGCATAACAGGTAGGAATCTAGCAACGGGCGAAGCATTTAACGCCGAATAAATCGTTAGAGCTCCATAAAAATTCTTATCTTCCAAACACTGTCCCATAAGATCGGTGTAGAATTGCATCACTTGCTTAGCCTCATCAAAGTTGCTTGAAGATAGAAATTGGGTTTGAACTTCGTAAGAAATGGCATTAAGGCTGTTAATCGCTCTTAAAAGGTTAGGAGCATTGGCTTCCTCTTTACCCCAAGCAGCTCTGTTAAATTCTTTTGAACTTATACTAGCAATAGAAGTTTCAAATTGAGCTCGAAAATCTTCTTTTAAAGCGCTCAACATTGCATCGCGATCCCTGCCTTTCAAAGAGCCAGATCGTATTTCTTGTAAGAGATTTGTTTTATCAATAGCGCCCTCTTTAATGGTAGCGACAACAGGTTGATCTGAGATTTTTTCGGTATTAGCCTCAAGCAATGCCTGAAGGGCGCCCGATTGTTCGGGAAGAGAATCTCTTACTCTTTCAAGTTCTTGCCTTAAGGTTGGGCTGTTCTCGCTTGGATCAATAGGTAGACTGAGTTGAGCTTTAGGCATGAAGGTTAAAATTTCTGCTTGCGTTAGTGCTCCTTCTAGATCATTGCTTTGAAGGGATGTTCTAAAATTGTTAAGAGCAGTGTTAAGCTCTTCTGAGGATGGCGGTTCCTTTAATAACGCTTCCAAAGCACGTCCTTGTTGTTGAATAGTAAGATCCTGACTTTCTAGAGCCAAATCTCTAATCCGTTCTAGTTCGCCTTGAAGAGCGGCCCCCTGGTCATTATTTTCTTTAAGGTCTTTCTTAGGTAAGGTTGCTAGTTTAACAGCAGCATTGGCTAGATTTTTGAAAGCTGCTGTTGCCATTTCGGGTGGCATATCTGCAATTTGAGTGAGAGATTTTTGGATGGGTGAAATAAACTCTTGGCCTTTAAGAACCCAACCTGCTGAATTGAGAAGCAAATTCCTCCCTTCCACATCTGGATCTTGCCCAAGCAATTGTGCTTGCATAACTTCTCCATCGATCCTTCGCAGCGCGGCAAGTGCTGTTTTAGTACCATTATTCGATATTTCTAAATTGGCATTTTCAGATAAACTTTGAGTTAACCTCGATTGTCTTAGGGTTTGTAGAGCTTGAAAGAGTTCCTGTCGATCATTGGAATTCGCAATAGTATCTAAGGCTTGTTGGATTTTTTCACCACTAGGGGCGTCCTTTTCTAGCCATGCTCGTGTAAAGCTTGCTAGTCCTTGAAAATCTGCTCGGATGGCTCGGTTGTTTGTTTCAAGGGCTTTTCCCCAAGAGGAGCTGCGTAAATCTTTAAGCATCAAGCTATATCTGATAATTAGTTCAGGATCATTGCTTGCTACAACTTCTTGGCCCAACTTTCTAAGTTCAGAAAGTACTTTTTTTGTCTCCTCGCTAGTTCCTGAAGTTCTTCCTAATTGTCTTTTCGTGATAGAAAATTTACCATCATCAGAGATTGTAAATTTGCTATCCCTATGTTCTTTAATATGCTTAATCGCCATAGAGAATTGGGAAATCTGTGTTTGCAGATGCTTGTGATTGCGCGTTTCGCTTAAAACTGGAAGCGGGTTGGCAGAGACTGTTGGTCGATTAGGTTGTGTTCTTTGCCAAAGATGAGTTATTTTTTCATTAACTTTTTGTTCAGGAGATTGGTCTCTGCCTCTGCCAATAGTCACTTTAGAAGTTTTTTCAGTAGAGGAAGGCGACGTTTTTTGCCAAGAAGAAACATTAGCCTGTTCTGCAGGAGCTTGTTCTCTGCTTTGACCAATCGTTACTTGATTAGATGTTTTTGGGCTGCTCGGTAATGTTTTTTGCCAGGCTGACGATTTTTCATCTTTGGATTCTAAAGGTTTTTGGGCCCATTCTTCAGGACTTGGCGCAGGAGGTGGGGGTTTGAAGCCTTCAAAAAATCTTTTTTTTGGAGCCTCTTGCGCATTGAGCACGGTGTTTTTTACAAGGGTATCAACTTTTTGGTCAGATGGCGAAAGCGGTCTTTGACTGACTGTGCCTTTTTGTTCAGCTCCCTTACTTTCAAACAGAGCTATCAATCCTTTGACTGAGCCTGAGTCTATACGGGTCATAACCACTCCAAAAATTAAAGACATATTGTCTAATTTCTATTTTATCAACATAATCATTTAATTATCATATTTTAATTTAAATTTGTTTTATAAAAAGATTAAATGTAAATTAAAGAGGGGTTTATGGGCTATATGGACGAGGAGTTCGTTTGGAAGTGTGAGCCCGAAGCTGAAAGGCTAATTCTAGCTATTCTTGAAGAGACAAGGAAATCTACGGATGTTCTTCATTTAGAAAAGCAGCTGGAGGAAGTGACGAGTACCCGTTTAATGGATTGGGTAGATCATGTCCAAGTACCAACAACTAAATTGACTAGAGATAAAGTACTAAAAGTTGGCTTTAAACAAGTTCAAGCCACCCCTTCTTATACTGTTTTTTGTCACCCAGGAGCTCAGTTACCTCAAATTGTTCTGTATCAGATACCTGAGGGCAAGATAAGTGTTTCTGTTTCAGTGGAAAAAATAGATCATTATTTAATGGTAAGGGGAATTGATCGAAAGATTGAGGGAACTGTTTTTAGTGGATATCGAAGATGTTTGATATCCGAAGAAAGCAATATTTTATTTTATGTCGTTGAACGAGCTGGATTAGATACAATGGAGCCAGCGATAGAGGAAGTCAGCTACCCCGCCTTATATTTTAGAGCAAAAGAAAAATGGCTAACTCGTGGGAGAAGCATTGCAAATGAAAACCTTGCTTGGTTTGATACCTTAGAAATTACTCAGCAAATCATTGAATCCATTGGTAAAAACCGTGCTGCCGCTTTAATCTTAGATTGTGAAAGACAATACTGGCAAAGTAGGAATAGCGCTGCACAAATTCAAAAAAATAGGCAGGATCGTCTAGGAATGGGGTGGGCAAACCATGATCATCATACTTTTCGCTCATCCAGAAAAAATTTTTTCTTGTTGGTTCGCTTATTCGAAATGCTTGGGTTTCATTGCAGAGAACGCTACTATGCAGGGGAAGAGGCTGGGTGGGGAGCTCAAGTCATGGAAAATTCGGTAGCCCGACTTGTTCTATTCTTAGATGTCGATTTAGACTCTCATGAAATTGCTCTGGACTTTGCGCATGAACCTTTGGAAGAGTTACCTCAGTTAGGAACAGTAGGTCTTTGGTGTGCTCTGCATGGAGATTCCATTCTGAGTGCCGGAATGCATCACCTTGAAGCACAATTTCTTTTTGACAAGTTGAGCCAAGATTTAGAGGGAAAAGGAATTAGCATGATGAATCCTTTTAGTCAGTTTACTTACCTCAAGCAAGCTTTTACAGAAGGTGAACGCTGGGAAGTGGATCCAAAAAGGATTGATAAGCTTCTTAGAGAGGGAAAAATGACCCCAGAGCAAGCTGAAAAATTTAAAACAAAGGGAGCGATTGGTAGTCACCTTGAAAATTTGCAGAGAAGAGAAGGCTATAAAGGGTTCAATCAAAAAAATGTGAGCAGCATCATCAAAAAGACAGATCCTAGGCTTTTCGATAATGAATAGGCCACACATTTAGAGGGGCATCTTCTATGCCTCCTTCGGGTCCTTCCGGAAAACGTTTGATCATGTAAGCAGCGGCTTCTTCTTCCGTTGTGGCTAAATGAATATAGGGATAGCCACTGTGACAATTGATAGCTTCTTCTCCTGTAGGGTCAAAAAATTCAAAAAAGCCTCTCTTTTTACGAAGTGCAATCGCGATCTCGTTTCCGGTTATGATGGCTCCATGGACGGATGCTATTTTATTAAACAGTTTTAAAAATTTGAGATAAGCCTGCTCATTGACCTCTAAGTTAATGTATTCATTGTTAAGTTGATCTACCTTTAGCCCAAAATAATCAACGTCAAATTGTTCAATTAAAAAGGGGATTTTATGGTAAAGCTCAAAAGTATCATTAAAGGATAAACAAATTTCATGGACATGATCTGTTTTTTTTCCTGTAAATTGATTGGAGCTGATCTTGTCAATTAATGTGGGTGAAGCTTCATCATGGCAAGAGAGAAAGCGGCAACAAAAATGGAGACATTCAGCTTGGTTTTTTGGTGAAAGTGTTTTCGTTCCAAAAATCATGGCGTCACTATTCAAGACTTACTCCTAAAATGAACCTTATAAAAAATATTTCTTTAATACTTCGGCTATATGGTATGCTTGTTTGCCTGTCAAGTCCTTTATTTGGCTTCGACATGAAAAGCCATTAGCGACAATCACTTCTGTTTCAGCTATCTTTTCTACGTGAGGAATTAATGAGTGTTGGGCTATTTGAGTAGAAAATTTAAAATGTTCGCTTTCATAACCAAAGGAACCAGCCATTCCACAACAGCCGGTTTCCCATTCTTTTACTTTTACATTAGGAAAGTATGCGAGCAATGCCCTTGTATCTTTTGTTTTGATCAACGCTTTTTGATGGCAGTGGGTATGAATAGAAATGGTTAAAGGATGAATGGGGAGAGACAGCGGCTTTTTTCCTTCTTTTAAGTGATTAGCTACAAAGGAATCAAATAAGATGGCTTTGGAAGCTAGAAGTGAAGCTGTAGGAAAAAAATCCAAATACTCATCCTGGAAGGATAGTAAACAACTTGGTTCTAATCCAATAATGGGATTTCCTTTCTCAGCATAAGGGAGTAATTTTTGAATGAGTGGATAGGCTTTCTCTTTTGCCTCTTTTAAATAACCCTTTGAAATCAATGGACGGCCGCAGCATTGCCAAGGGACGACTTCAACATGATAATCCAAAAAATTTAGGATTTCGATAGCAGCATCACCTAGATGGGGATGGATAAACTGAGTGTAGGTATCAATAAATAAAACAACTTGTTCTTTATCACTTGATTGGGCGGTGGTGGTGAATGAAAAGGGACGGGGAGCAATGTGAGGTAGCGTTCGCTCTTTTGCAATCCCAAAAATTTTCTTTATTAAAGGAAGCCGATTAAAAAAATTAGCCACGGATGGCAGAAAAGAAGCTAAATAAAGGAGGTCGGCAAGATAAGCGAATAAGTGAGATCTTAAGGAATAACCGTTTTGTTCTTGATAATGAAACAGGGCTTCTGATTTGATTTTTGCCATGTCTACAAGGGATGGGCATTCCGTTTTACATCCTTTACATTGGACGCAAAGGTCAAGGATATTGTGAAAATCTTCATTTGCAAGAGATTCATTTTTTGCCAGTAGGTTACGTAGAGTAGTCGCACGCGCTCTTGTTGTATCATATTCATCTTTAGTGACTTGAAAAGAAGGGCACATCACTCCTTCTTGCTTCCTGCAAAAACCGTTTCCATTGCAAAGGTCGGCTGTTAAGGCAAGCCCTCCCTCACGTTGAAATGTAAAAAAAGAATCAACCTTTTTGTCAGCAACCAATCTTAGGTTTTCTTCAAAAAGAGTGGTTGAGATAATTTTTCCTGGATTTAATAGAAAGAGGGGATCGAAGGATGCTTTAAGATGGTTAAAGGCATTGTATAGCTTCGAGCCAAAGATTTTTTCATTGAGCCATGATCTAATCAAGCCATCCCCATGTTCTCCACTCATCGCTCCACCAAGCTGTAAAACAAGCTGGGCAAGATCTAACATCATTTGCTTAGCTAATAAGACTTCATGGGGATCGCGCAAGTCGATGTATGGGCGTATATGCAAGCAACCGGCTCCCGCATGCCCATAAATGCCTGCTGTTTTTCCCTTAGAATGAAGGTAGGATAAAAACTGCGAGGCAAAAGAAGCTAGATGATGCGTAGGTATGGAGAGATCTTCAATAAAGGCGATTGCTCGGCTATAGGACCGTTTAGAAAGAAGTAAACCAAGGCCTGCTTTGCGCAATTCCCAGACCGTTTTGATTGTAGCAGAATGAGTAATGACTTTAGATGCTGTGCCAAGGTTAGAAGTCTTTAAAGCATTTTGAAATGATTCTAATTTAATCAAAAGAGATTCTAGTGAATCACTTTGTAATTCAATGATTAATAAAAAATTGGCCAGCCCATTTAACCAATCAAGTTTTCCCTTTAACGATGGAGCTTTTTTACCAGCCTTGATAATTTGATCATCGATGAGTTCTAATGACATGGGATGAAAAGACAACAGGGGTTCAACTGCAGAGAAGGCGTCGCTTAAAGAGGCAAAGGAAATGACGCACAGCCCTGTGTGTTTAGGGATAGGCACAATTTTTAGCTTTAGCTCTGAAAAAATACCTAACGACCCTTCTGATCCTATAAGAACTTTAGCAAGATTAATAGGGAAAGGCTTTATAAGTTCATCCAGATTATAGCCGGATACCCTTCTTGGAATATTGGGAAAGTGTCGTTTAATTTCATCTTTATCTATATCTCTTATTTCTTGGCAAACACGATAAATATGGCCTTCAACCCCACTTAACTGGAGCTTCTCCATCCATTCTTTTTCTGTAAGGCTTTTAAAATGGAGTTCTTCTCCTGTTCCAACAACGGCTTTTAATTCTAAAATAGCGTCGCTCATCTTACCAAAAATGAGAGAACGAGCTCCAGCAGCGTTATTTGCTGCCATCCCGCCGAGTGTCGCTCTGTCTCCTGTAGAGGTATCAGGCCCTAAACGATACCCAAGAGGTAGTAATGCGGCATTTAACTGGTCTTGAATGACACCAGGTTCGACTGCCACGAATTGTTCAGCGGTGTTAATTTCAATAATTTGATGCAAATACTTCGAAGTGTCAATAATGACTCCTTCTCCTAAACACCCCCCCGTAATCCCTGTTGCCGCACCTCTTGGGGTGATGGAATATCCGTGTCGGAGAATGAGACCGATCGCAGCAATTAAATCTTGCCTGGTTTTAGGAAGAACGATCCCTAAGGGCTTGACTTCGTAAATAGAGGCATCGGTGCTATAGACCGTCTGGCTAATGGCATCGAAGCGAATTTCGCAGCTGGTTTTTTCCTGTAAATCTCGGGTTAAAAGATGTGTATTCACGTCTTTTGAAAGGAATAAATATTTTCAAGGCCAAGAATTTTTGATAGTTCATCTAATGTCTGACAGTTTTTTGTATAGAATGAACTATCACTCAATTCTTTTAAACTGATTGACTCAGGATAATTAGCGCTAATCCAAGTCGATAGTCTCTGATACAAGCTTTCCGAAAAGAGAAGAGTGGGGGGGATTTCTCTTAATTCTTCTTGAGTTAAAACAACCCTTAGTCGCAAGCATGCTGGCCCACCTCCATTGCGCATACTTTCATTTAAGTCTACAAAGTAAACTTGCTTGATGGGATTATCTTTGCTATCGATAAGATGATTGAAAAAACGTTCAATATGCGGGAAAAGCAAGCAATCTTTTGGTGCAATGAGGGCCATGGACTCATCGGGTAAAGAAACTAACTGGGAATTAAAAAGGTAGCTTTTCACAGCATCTTCCAGGCTAATCATGTCGTTTTTAATTTCTATAATGAGTAACTCCGTATCACAAATTTCGGCTACTTTCTGCTTTAATTCATTTAAAACGTCTTGTTGACGAACAAAAGAAAGCTCATGAACTAAAAATACATTAAGGTTACCCACACTAATAACATCATTGTGAAAAACACCCGCGTTGATTGCCTCAGGGCTTTGCTTGGCTAAAACAACCTGCTTAGGGAAAATTTGGTGTAATCTAATCACTGACTCGGATGCTTCTAAAGTTTGCCTTCCAGGAAATTTCAGGGTTGAGTAGAAGGGTTTGCCCCACTCATCAAACAATAATTCTTGCCCGTAGCAAAATAAATGAACGCCTCTTCCTCCATGAGACTTAGCAAAACGCGAGTGGTTTGCAGCCCCTTCATCAGAAAAAATGGCCGACTGAGGAAGCGGAGAATGAACCTTGAAGAATATAGGATTAGAAAAAATTTTTTCCAAAATTTCCTTGGTAGACTGAGCTTCAATTGAACGATGAAAGTTAGCAATGAGATTAGCAGGAGTGAAATGGGTATGGTTATCGATGCAATCAATGGCTGGTGTCATGGTTGCCGCATTAGCAGCCCACATACTTGATGATGAACTGACTTGTTCAAGAAGATAGGGGAATTGTTCTAATACTTGTGGCAAGCAGGCACTAGGAGATCCTGTAAAACCAACCGTTTTTAATAGGGGTAAGTAGGGACGCTCATGAGGAGGAAGTACGGCTTGTTTGATACCAAGTGAATGCAAAATTCTCATTTTTTCCAAACCTTGCAGAGCTGCTTGGCGGGGGTTTGAAGATTCACCTTGATGGGCCATTGAAGCTACATTACCGTAGGATAAACCGCCAAAAAAATGAGTGGGGCCTACTAAGCTATCGAAATTGACTTCGTAGGCGATCATGTTGGTCTGATCTCCTTTTTGGCAAATGGGGTCGATTCCATGGATGCAACCGGATAGGCGCAATAATCTGTAGCAAAAAAGGCTCCAGGCCGAAAATTGCCACTCATCTTGATTCCCCCAAAAGGAGCTTTGCTACTTGCGCCCGTAAGAGGGGTATTCCAGTTGATAAGCCCAGCTTTAACGTGTTTCCAAAAGAATTCGTATTCTTCTAAGTGGTCACTAATGAGTCCGGCAATTAAGCCATAACGAGTCTTGTTTGCTTCTTGAACGGCTTCTTCAAGAGTGCGAACTTGAATGCATTGTAAAAAAGGCCCAAAGAATTCGTCATCATTTTTTTCTTTTACTTGTGTGACATCGATAAAGGCTGGGGAAAGTAACGGGAGTTGCGGATGAAGTTGTTTCATTTGAACAAGGATTTGAGCACCCCGCTCCCTGAGATGAATTTGAGCGGCTAACAACTTATTAGCAGCTTCTTGATTAATGACTGGGCCCATAAAAGGCTCTGGAGAAAGGGTGTAGGGGCCCACGGTGATTTCTTCAATGCGTTTTTGCAATTGCTTCAGTAAGTCTGATGTGTTTTTATTTTCTACTAGGATCAGCCGTCTTGCACAAGTACATCGTTGGCCACTAGATTGAAAGGCTGATTGCAGGATATGCCTAATGGCAAGGTCCAGGTGTGTGGTTTGACTTACCACCAGCGGATTATTTCCACCCATTTCCAAGGCAAGAATTTTCCCAGGCTTTTTGAGTAGTTCTTCTTGGATGGATAAACCAACTTTTGCACTTCCAGTAAATAAAATGCCATCGACTTCATGATGATGAGCGAGTTGTTGGCCAACCTGGGGGCCACCTTGTACAATTTGCACCACATCTTCAGGGAAGCCCGCTTCGTGGTAAAGTTCAATCAGCTTTTGTCCCGTGAAAGGCGTCAGTTCGCTTGGTTTAAAAACAATGACATTTCCTGCTAAAAGTGCTGGGACAATATGGCCATTAGGTAGGTGGCCAGGAAAATTAAAAGGACCGAAGACGCCCAATACACCATGAGGTTTAAAACGTGTGATCGATTGAGTGGAACCAAGTTCATAAGTAGAGATCTTGCAGCGTTCATGATAAGCGGCAATCGAAATTTCTACCTTGGCCATCATAGCCGTAACCTCGCCTCGAGAATCCGATAGAAGTTTGCCGCTTTCTTGAGAAATCCAATGAGCAAATGCATCTTGTCGTTCTTGAAGCAGTTTTGCAAACTGATGTAGCAACCGAATTCTGGATTCTAGGCCAGTATCTGCCCATCTATCAAATGCCTTCCTTGCATTGTTTAAAATGCGATTAAGCTTTTCTTGAGAGGTAATTTCACACTCAAAAAGCAAGCTTCTTGTCGCCGAATCAAATGACTGTAGCCGATCTTTTACATTTGCCATAATACCTAATGGGTAAAGGGAGCCACCCTTATCGTATCCCCTGGGTTAACATTTAATAAACTGGCGATCTTTTTATCGATAAAAGCTTTACGGTTGATCACATCTACAGGCGCTATGCAACAACGAAAATCGAGGGAGTGATTAGCAACTAAGAAAAGGGAGTGATGAGAGGGTTCTCTTAATTCGGCAATCGGAAGGGTGAAGGATTCTTTGATTAGCTTAATTTCTTTTTTTTCCGCTTGTATCTTTGGGCCACCATCTAAAGCATCGACTTCTCCAGTATCGATAAAACCTTGTTTTTTTAGCATACTAAGAGCCGCTTCTGTGTTGGGATGTACCTTACCTATGGATGATCTAGCTTCAAGATTGAGAAGGAAGGTAGGAATTGTGAATTGGGAAAGTTCTGGAGGAAATACATCAATTCCTTCATCTTTTCGCGTCATTAAAGTTTTAAAAGAAATATCTAGGAAATGTCTACCAATGTTATTCCAGAAAGGATTTTCATTTTCTTCATCCGTATAGCTGCGCATAAGGGCGTGAAGGCAAGAAGTAAAGCGATTGGGAAAGTTAGCAATAAACAAAAATCGGCTTAATGATAGTAATCTTCCTAGCCCTTCCTTTCTATATTCTGAATTTAAAAATAGACTGCAGAGCTCGCTACCTTCTGTCGCATAGACATTGGGTTCTAGAATGGCTACAAGATCGGGGGATTCGGGGAATTTCTGTTTGATAGGGTAATTTTTAACCTTATAGTAGTGAATCGGGTTATGTTCTCCGGTGGTAGCATAAATCCCAGATACACCACAAACCTCTTTTGTGTCACTTTTTTCAAGAAGAAAAAGGTAGATTTCAAAACCAGGCGTTACTATTTCTTGTCGAAATGATTTGACAGATTGATGAAGGATTTTTTTTAATTTTACTTTGTTTTTAGGTAAGCTAGTGATTCCTATTCTCGCCTGGTTGGCCAGCTTGATGAGACTCTCTAAGTCTTTCTCTTCAATTGTTCGCATTACATACATAATGATGGCTCGGTTAGAACTTTTCGAATGATTGACATAACATCATCAATTTCATCATCTGTAATGACACCCACAGGCACAAGCATACGAACTCTTGTTGGTTGGCTTCCTGCTATAAACGTAATCACGCCTGCATCAAATAGTTTTTGGATAAAGGAAGCAACTTTATCCTGTTCCCCGTTATAAGGGGTAAAAGCGATCATTCCACCAACGCCGAAAGGACCTTTTATCATTTCTGGAAATTGCTCGTGAAGTGATTCTAAATGGTTATGAAATCGTTGCTCGATTTCTTTAACTCTACCTTTCTGACCATAAAAGTTTCCCTGAACTAAAGTTTCAATGATCCATTTGCTAGCTCTAATGCAGGCGGTGCTACTCGTAAAGGTTTGGCTCAGCAAACTAGGTTTGGGTTGATATTCCTCGCTAAAAAGAGTCGCACAGCAATGGGAAAGCTTACCGATGGTAGCGATGTCAATGTACTCTTGAAGGCCAAAATGTTGATAGGCAAATAGTTCACTTGTGCGCCCAAAAGTCTGAATTTCATCTGCTAGGATGGCAATATGGTTTTCTTTTAAAATGTCCATTAAAGCTTTAAAGAAAGCATGAGAACCACTGTAAACACCACCTTCGCCTTGAATCAATTCAAAAAGCATTAGTGCATACGTTCTTGGATAGCGGTATAATAATTTTTTTAGGGTATGAACGGCTAATTGAGTGCTCTCTTCTGGGTGTTCTGAATCAAAATAGGGAATATAATCGACGGGGACATTTAAAGGTAAACCTTGTCTAAAGGCTGGTTTGTCAGTGACTTGAGAAAATGTAAGAGACCTACCTGCAAAACAACGGTCGAACGCTAAAATGCGAGATGCGGGAAAGTTTTTTTGAAACGCAATTTTAAGAGCGTTTTCATTAGCCATTACGCCTGAAGAAGTAAGAAAGCAATGGGGCAATCCAGAGACCCGTGAGAGCAATTGCACAAGCTCGACAGAATCAGCGTTTTGTTGCAAGTTCCCTTCAATGAGAATATCGCTTAGAGATGAGGAAATAGCAATAGCTGTTAATTCAGGGTGACTATGCCCAAAAAAATGGACTCCAATGCCTGAAATCATGTCATATTTTACACTGCCATCGAGAAGCTCGACAAGAGAGCCTTTACCTATTCCGCTCCCAAGGTAAGGAAAGTAAAGCTTAGATCCTCTTATCCTAGAAAAGGCTTGAAGCATCTCTTCATAGCGGACTTGCCCTGTAGAGCTCGGGGGTTTTACTCCATTAATTTTACGCTGATGTTCCGAAAGGACTTCAATGAGCTGTTGGATGGCTTTAGGCAGTCTAAAATCAGAAAGAAATTCTTCGCTGACCAGTGACATGATTACGTTCCCATTTGAGCAAAATTTACAAGGTACAAAAATAGTAACTTTGCACGCTGCCTAATGCTTTCGACGAGGATGAACTCTTCTTTGGTATGAATATTCCCTCCTACAGCCCCCAGCGTGTCTAAGTTTGGCAGTCCCGCATTGGCTAGAGTGTTTCCATCGCAAACTCCTCCTGTAGAACGTAAGACGAGTTGTTCATTGAGATGGTTGGCGCACTCTTTAAATTGCTGATAAATGATTTTAGTTTTTTCATCCAGCACTTTTGGCAACCGAAGCGATTCCTGGTGAATATCAATCATAGCACCTGATGAATGAAGTGTTTCTGTTCTAAATTCTTTTAACTTTTGTTCAATGTAGGTTAGGTCCGTGCTTTTGGAAAATCGGATATTCATTCTTCCAAATGCATGATCTGGAACGATATTAGTAGGCCCTCCGCCATGCACGTATCCTATATTAATCGTTAATCCCTCAAAACACCCCTGCAACTTCTCAATTTTTGTTACAAAACTTGCTAGAGCAGAAATGGCATTTTTACCGGAATGAAAATCTCTGCCAACATGTGCGGCTTTGCCTTTAGCAAGAATGGCATAATTGGCGGATCCTTTGCGTTCCCCAACGATAGATCCGTCCGGAAACGCAGGCTCGAAGAGAAGGCCTAAGTCGTAATAAGTAGCTCTTTCTTCAAGGTGTTTTTTAGATGAAATAGAGCCTATTTCCTCATCCGGATTAATAAAAATTTCCCAGCCAAGCTGACCAGCATGAGGGCTTTTTTCAAAAATAGTCAAAGCAAGTAACAAAATCCCAAGGCCCCCTTTCATATCTGCAACCCCTGGGCCTACTAACCTTTCTTTTCCATCTTTATGGCAGTTGGTGAAGAGGCAATTAGGAGGAAAAACGGTATCCATATGCCCACAGAAAAGAATCTTTTTATTTGTTTGGCGTCTTTTAATAATAGAAAGGGCTGTTCCTAAAGGCAGGCTTTCCGGCACTCCTTCTTGATTAAATCTGTACCATGGAGAGAGAGGGATTTCGAAGCATTCGCCTAATGAGGCAAAGTCTCGTTTCAGCCGTTCAGTCAGCTTTTTAAGACCTGAAATATTTTGGGACCATGAATTGATTGAACACCATTCTTCAATCATCAGTAGGACTCGAGGATATTCTCTATCAATTTGTTCGAAAAATGAAGTTAATCTATTCATTAGCCAATACTCATTACTATTAATCTTTATATTGCTTATAAAATTTTGCTTTGACAAATCTTTTTTTTTGATTGTTTTTTGATTATTTTTTGGTAAAAAAATCAGCCTTTAGCTTAATGTGACCACAACGAGATCAAAAGGAAAAATATGAATAGCAACCGCAATCCGCATAAAGAGTTTGAGAAAACGTTTTCTAAAAGCCAAGCCGGTTATGTATTAATCACATGTGGCAATCCAAGTGATGATGGGAATATGCATGTTGAAATGACTTATGGAGGCAGCCCTGACTTAGTAAACATACTTATTCATGGCGCACAAATCTATTTAGATGAGCAACCAAGCGAAGAACAGGAAGAGGAGATAACTCCACGAATTAGTTTAATTAAGTCATAAAGTAAAAAATATAATATTTTTTTTTAATTACTCATTTTTTAGGAATATGATATAATCCTTCCATTTTTAATTTTTTTCTCCCCCATATTTTAGCTTATCAGTCATTTACAATCGCTTTGGGTTATGGCAGTTGTAACAATGCCCATAGCCACCTCTTAAATTTTGCTAATCTCTCATTAAATTTAAGGTTTATTTACTGACTTTTTCTTGAAAGTTTGGTTAGAATGTGAGTTTATTTTTGTTTTTGGTATAAACAGAAAGGCGCACAAGCCACTCATCATAATGATAAGCATAATAATTTAGGTTAGAAACGTGAATAATGCCCAGACAGAAACCATAGCTGAAATTCCAAGTAGAGCCATTTTTGGTCCTCTCTGCATCCTTTTTAGTGTTGCATTGCTGTACTTACGAGAATCACCATTTTTTGCATCTTTAGCAGCAGCTGCGCTATTAGGTATCTTGCTTTGCTGGAAATGGGAAAAAAATGGATTGATGGTATCTTTGGCAGCTCTCTTTGGAGTGCTATGTTATGAATGGCAGTGGAGCGATGATTCTTTAACACTATGGGAGTTAGGATTAGCAAGCAGCCTTGGTCTGGCCTTCTTCACCACTTTTCTTGCTAAGCAGGAAATTAGTGAGTTAATAGAAGAACATGCAATAGAGAAAACGGAACTTTTACAATCTGATTATGAATCCATCCAGGAAGTATTAAGAAAATACGAGAGAGTTCTTAAAGAGAGAAATCAAAAAATTGAAAGTTTAGAAAAGGATTTACAAACAACACCTACTAGCTTACCAGGTGGCCAAGATCTCTTAAGAGAAAAAGAAGAGGTCATTAAAGAAAAAGACGCTTTAATTGCAAGTTTACAAAGCAAAGAAGCTAGTATTGAGGAAATGGAGCGATTGCAGGTTTGCTTAAATGAAATCCACGAAAATAGAAAACAACTTCAAAATGAGGTCGAACAGCAACAGGCTTTTATTGCTGAGCTTCAATTACAAATTCAGAATATGAAAGGTGGGGTTAATCCCCCTACAGATGATTTAATTCAACGGTATGAGGCAGCGATCCATGAGCGTAATTTAATTATTGATGAGTTAAACGAACGCTTGGATAAAATGGATGTCATTCAACATCAAGGTGGTTATGAGGCTGGAAATGAAATGGCAGAACAATTGAGAAAACAGCTTGTAATGTCTGATCAAAAAATAGCTCATCTTGAAATGACCTTGCAGGAAAAATCTTTAAAAATAAATGAGCTTCAAGAAAAGGCGCAAATTGCTGAGCGTGTCGAGCATTTACAAAGCGAACTTTTACAAATGCAAGCCCAACAGGATAGCTATGAAACGGCTTTACAAGAAAAGGATATAGCGATCGAGCAGTTGCAAGAAAAGGCACAAATTGCTGAGCGTGTTGAGCATCTGCAAAGCAAAAGGATATAGCGATCGAGCAGTTGCAAGAAAAGGCGCAAGTTGCTGAGCGTGTTGAGCATCTGCAAAGCGAACTTTTACAAATGCAAGCTCAATTGGATAGCTATGAAACGGCTTTACAAGAAAAGGATATAGCGATCGAGCAGTTGCAAGAAAAGGCGCAAGTTGCTGAGCGTGTTGAGCATCTGCAAAGCGAACTTTTACAAATGCAAGCTCAACTGGATAGCTATGAAACGGCTTTACAAGAAAAGGATATAGCGATCGAGCAGTTGCAAGAAAAGGCGCAAGTTGATGAGCGTGTTGAGCATCTGCAAAGCGAACTTTTACAAATGCAAGCTCAATTGGATAGCTATGAAACGGCTTTACAAGAAAAGAATATAGCAATCGAGCAGTTGCAAGAAAAGGCACAAGTTGCTGAGCGTGTCGAGCATTTACAAAGCGAACTTTTACAAATGCAAGCTCAACTGGATAGCTATGAAACAGCTTTGCAAGAAAAGAATATAGCGATCGAGCAGTTGCAAGAAAAGGCACAAGTTGCTGAGCGTGTCGAGCATTTACAAAGCGAACTTTTACAAACGCAAGCTCAATTGGATAGCTATGAAACGGCTTTGCAAGAAAAGAATATAGCGATCGAGCAGTTGCAAGAAAAGGCGCAAGTTGCTGAGCGTGTTGATCATCTGCAAAGCGAACTTTTACAAATGCAAGCTCAACTGGATAGCTATACGAAAGTGATTGAGGATAAGAATTTGCAAATCGCTCAACTTGCTGAGACGGCAGAAAAAATGGATTTACTAGAAAAAGAACTAAGCGAAGCTCTGCAAGAAGCCAATGCTCACCGTCAACTAACTACAACTCGTGAACAAGAACTAATAAAATTGAACGAAGATGTGTTAGAATTAGCTCAAATAAAAGAAGAGCATGCTTTTGCTTTAGACAGCTTGAAAAACTATGAAGAAGTTATCCAAGAAAAAAATAAAGCTATTGAAGTGCTCGAACATAAAGCAAAGGCGGGAGAAAAGCTAGAGGCGCTTCAATTGGAGCTTATAGAAACACAAGAAAGTTTACGTTTTGCCGATGAATCCTACAGAGATCTTCAAAGACAATTGGATTCCCTCCAAGGCAAGTATGAAGAAGCACTTAAGCTGGAAGAATTGACTTTGACAAAAGATCGACAGATCAAACAATTAGAAGAAAATTATAGGATTTTGCGTGAACAGGTCAAAGAACATGAAGGATTTAATCATGCAAAGCTTTTAGAAAAGAATCGTTTAATTGAAAAACATGCTGAACGTGCGAGGTTTTTAGAGGAGCAAGTGGCTCAATATCAACAAAAGTTTGAGTATTTTGAAGCCAATTACGTAGCTAGGGAACTAATCGAACAATATGAATTTAAAATTAAAGGGTTAGCGGCTCAACTTGAGGAGCTTATTGAAAAGCTCAAGAAGGTAGAGTCAGAAAAAGACAAAATTGAAAAAGATTTAGCTGATACACCAAGTCACGCAAAAGAATTATCACGAATTCAGGGCATGTATAAGCAATTACGTACGCAGTTTGAAGAAAAATCTAGAGTGCTAAATGAAACACGACGAGAGCTATTCTTAGCTCTTGAAGATAAAGGCAAACTTGAACTTGAATTTCAGGAGTTAAAAAAGTTTGATCGAGCAGAAGAAGAAGCTGCATTAGAGCAATATGTACTAAAGCTTAGCGAATTGATCGAAGAGCAAGAACGAGAAATAGAAGCTTTACACAATATTATTGCAATGAGTGGCTGAACCTATAATTAAAGAATAATAAACTTCTTTTTCGTAAGAATTTAATGATAATGCTTTCTTGAATTTACTGATTCAAGCTTTACTCTTTTAGAAGAAGTCTATATAATTTTGTTTTTTATTAAAGAATAAAGCTTATGTCGACAAATCGCGCAAGAATTAAGGGCTTGGGGTCCTACTTACCAGAAAAAATTTTATCCAATGCTGATCTCGAAAAGTTGGTAGATACTTCCGATGAATGGATTTCGTCAAGAACTGGTATTAAAGAGAGGCGGATTGCTACAGATGAATGCACTTCCGATCTAGGCATTAAAGCAGCTCGAATTGCGCTGCAAAATGCTAAAGTACGCCTGGAAGAGATTGATTTAATTCTAGTTGCTACTCTTTCTCCCGATTATATCGCTCCTTCGACGGCTGCTGTGATCCAAGGCCAACTTGGTGATTCGATGACTGCACCGGCCTTTGATATTCAGGCATCCTGTTCAGGTTTTATCTATGGTTTGTCTATTGCTAAAGCTTATGTCGAGTCTGGTATCTATAAAAAAATTCTTTTCATTGCTGCAGAGAAAATGTCCCCCTTTATCGATTATCAAGATCGCAATACATGTGTCCTATTTGGCGATGGTGCTGCTGCAGCTGTTATTGCAGCTGAGGGAGAGGGCTGGGAAATTGGGGCAGTTGAATTAGGGGCTGATGGTAAGTATTACGCAGACGGGATCATTCCTGCGGGTGGAGCAAGATGCCCTTCATCACCTCAAACAATTGCCGACCGTTCACATTATTTTAAAATGGATGGAAAGGAAGTCTTTAAACATGCTGTTCGCCGTATGGAGCAACTGGCTCAATTGTGCTTAAAGAAGGCACATTGTAAAGAAGATGAACAAGTGTGGGTCATTCCTCATCAAGCTAACGCACGCATTATAGATGCGGTTGAAAAAACGCTTACGGAAAATGTAAAAGTTTTCCGCACAATCCACAAGTATGGGAATACTTCTGCATCGAGCATAGGGATTGCTTTAACGGAATTGGTGCAAGAAAAAACCTTTAAGGAACAGGATAAAATTCTTCTGGTGGCATTTGGAATCGGATTTACCTGGGGAGCCACAACTTTATCTAAAATTGACGGATGACAATGACAAAATTTAAAAGAATAGCATTTTTATTTCCCGGACAAGGTGCGCAATATCCAGGGATGGCCAAAGATTTTTTTGAAAATTTTGCTTTAGTAAGGCATATTTTTGAAGAGGCCAACGATCAATTAAAACGAGATATTTCAAATATTATTTTGAAGGGCCCAGAAGATCTACTTACGCAAACGAGAAATAGCCAAACAGGCATTTTTTTAGCAAGCTATGCACTTCTTAAAGTTGTTCTTGATACTTTTCAGGAAATAACGCCTTTTGCTTCCGCAGGTTTAAGCCTAGGTGAATATACTGCCCTTGTTGCGGCTAATCATCTCTCCTTTCAAGATGCCTTACCTCTTGTTGAAAAGAGAGGCCAATTTATGAATGATGCTTGTGAGAATACAAAAGGTACGATGGCCGTTGTAATGGGATTAGACGCCGCGCAGGTTGAACAGATGGTACAAGACCTACGACTTCATAATGATCTCTGGGCTGCTAATTTTAATTGTCCTGGACAGGTGGTTCTATCTGGCACCCTCAAAGGGATTGAAGAAGGAAGCAGAAAAGCGAAGGAGCTTGGGGCTAAAAGGGTATTGCCTTTACAAGTCTATGGCGCTTTTCATAGTGGCCTAATGCGTTCCGCTGAAGAGCGTCTTAAAATAGAGTTGGATAGGGTGCCTTTTAATCGTAGTGAGATTAAAGTTCCAATGAACGTAACAGGAGGGTTTGTTTCCGAACCTGAGGAAATACGCAAAGCTCTCTCTTTACAGGTGACTCATCCCGTAAGATGGGAACAAGGTATCCAGGCATTAAATAGAGAGGGGATCGACTTATTTGTCGAGATAGGACCGGGAAAGACGCTTTCAGGTCTCAATAAACGGATTGGTGTACTAGCGCCTACCTTGAGTATAGAAAAAGTGACTGATTTAGACATCCTAGAGAAGGAGCTGAATGGATGAACCAAATGTTGAAAGATAAAGTAGCTGTTATCACAGGTGGAACCAGTGGGATTGGTTTTGCAATCGCTTCTACATTTGCAGAGCAAGGTGCTCGTGTGGTGGTTTTAGGAACAAATACAGAAAGAGGACAACAATCTGCTGAGATCATTAACAGTAAAAGTAATTCAGGTAAATGTAACTTTTATCAAACGGATGTAAGTCAAACGGATCAAGTAGACAAGTGTCTTCAAGACGTTTTGAATGATTTTTCAAAAGTCGATATTTTGGTTAATAATGCCGGAATTACAAGAGATCAGCTGCTGATGAAAATGAAAGAACAGGATTGGGATGATGTCATGGCTGTGAACATCAAGTCTTGTTATAATACTTGCCATTTCCTCGCAAGGCCAATGCTAAAGGCTCGTTCTGGTAAAATTATTAATATTTCTTCTGTTGTTGGACTAACTGGAAATGCAGGTCAGGTTAACTACGCAGCATCAAAAGGAGCGATGGTAGCCTTTACTAAAGCCTTAGCACTAGAGTTTGCTTCAAGAAACATCCTTGTGAACTGTATAGCTCCTGGTTTCATAGAAACAAATATGACAAGTACCTTGACAGAGCAGCAGAGAGAATCTATACTTTCCAAAATTCCACTTGGACGCATGGGGTTTCCCCAAGAAATAGCTAATGTTGCGCTATTTTTAGCAACCGACTTATCAAGTTATATGACTGGACAAGTGATTACCGTCGATGGCGGGATGGTCATGTAAAATAAATAAAAACCTTTAACAATATTGAAAAAGGAAAAGGTATCCATGTCTTTAGATCAAGAAGTCATTGACATTGTTGTTGAACAATTAGGAGTAGATAAAGATGATGTCACTCCTGCAAAATCGTTTGTTGAAGATCTTAATGCAGACTCTCTAGATTTAACAGAGCTCATTATGACCTTTGAGGAAAGATTTGGCTGCGAAATTTCTGAAGAAGATGCAGAAAAATTAAAAACAGTGGGTGATGTAATCGCTTACGTTCAAAGACAAAAATCATAGTCTCTTTAACTAGACGCGCTAAACGGATGAGAGTCAACCTATCGTTTAAGCGCGTTATCTATTTATTCAAAAGGGATAAAGCTTAATCTTATAATAAGCTTCTCTAGCAGCCTTGGAGTCTTGCTTAACTTTCTCAAATTTTTTGATCACCTCTACTGAGGCTTTTCGATCGATTAAGTTCACGATGGTTTGATGGGCTAATCGTGAAGCGGTCTTATAGTGCTTTTTATAACTTTTACAAATCCATTTTTCATCAAAGCTCGCTTCGCGATAACATACTCTAGGGACAAGACCTCCGCATAAAAGCTTGCTTGCTAATAATCCATTAATAAATGGAGAACAAAAAGTATATAGTCCAACGTCTGTTAATTGATAAATATCTTTTTTCATTAAATCAATTTTATTTGGTGAATGAGAAAATCGATGATAGATCAATTTAAATAGGTGAATAAGGGTGTAACAAAGTCCAAAAAAAGGATCGGTAGCAATTCTTGTTGAATAGATGGCCGCATTAATAAGCGCATAATGACGACCTTTATTAGAGCAAAAATTAGCTTTTGAATGATTTGGCTCCCTATGACTAATGACATGGAAAGCCCGTTGCATCATAGGAAGATCACTAAAACGTATTTTATAAGGCATTAATTAAGCTTGAGTAGCTTCTTTTTTTATTTTATTAGTCGCATATGAGACTAAATAAATACTTAATAAACTTAGGAAGAACCCTGGGATCATCGCCGGAATGGTTAAATCACTTATATAAGGATTTAAAACTGGCCATGTAGCTGCCAATGTGCCTCCCATGATGATGCCTGTAATCGCTCCTATATGATTGGCTTTTTTAAAATAAAGCGAACTAATCACTAGCGGACCGAAGGCACATCCAAGGCCCGACCAAGCATATAAAACCATTTCTAAAATGGTTGAGTTACTATAAAAAGCAATACCTAGTGAGGCTATTGAAACAATAATTACGGAAATTCTTGAGGCAATTAACAGGTCTTGAGGCGAAGCAGTCCTTTTGAGAACACTTTTATATAAATCTTCACTAAGAACGGAGGCACAGACAAGAATTTGTGAATCCATTGTCGACATGTTTGCAGCAATGACGCCACACAAAATAAAACCGACAAAAATCGGATGGAAAAGCATCTTAACAGTTTCAACAAAAACGAGTTCAGGATTATCCAACCCTTGGGGGAAAAGGCCAAGACCAATGATGCCAATGGCTGCTGCTGCACCGAGTGAAACGATTTGCCAGCTCATACCTAAAAATTTTGCTTTGCGTATTTCGCTTGGAGTTTTGATGCCCATAAATTTTGTAACAATATGTGGCTGTCCATAGTAACCAAGTCCCCATTCTAAAATCAGAAAAATAAGAGAAAGTAAAGAGATGACGGATAAATCAGGAACGAGGCTTAGCGATATTCCTTTGCTTTGGGCAACTTCCAAGATTGATTCCACATTGGGAAGAGCGCTAAAAGCGTAACAGGCTGTGAAGACAAGAACGATCAGGAGGTAAATGCCTTGAAAAAAATCAGTCCACGCGACTGTCACAAATCCACCAAAAAAGGTATAACTCATGACAACCAGGACGGCTATCGTCAATCCAATATATTGGTTGAGACCAAATAAAGATCCAAATAGCAATCCCATCCCATAAAGACCTGCAGCTAAATAAATCGTTAGAAAAAGAACAGACATTAAGGCTGTCAGCACTCTTATCGTTCCGGTTGGATCTAAGAAGCGTCTTTCAAAATAAGTGGAAAGTGTGTAACTATTGTATTTTTCGGTTTCGCGGCGTAGCTTTTCCGCGATAAACTGCCAATTTAAATACATCCCACAAACTAGTCCTAGGGCTATCCAAAGACTTGGGACCCCTCTTATAAATAAGGCGGCGGGAAAAGCCATGAAAAGCCAAGCGCTCATGTCGCTTGAATGGGCGGTAAGGGCTGTTAGCCAAAAGTTTAGAGAGCGATTGCCCATAACAAAATCAGCTGAGCTGGTTTGCTTTTTATGAGAAAGAATACCGATCGCTAGAATCAAAAAAAGATATGAAAAAAAAGCAAAAAGTACCTGGGGTTGCATGAAAACCTAAACTGATAAAATAAGTATAATTAAAGGGTTTACAATACTATCCCTTATATTCTGAGGAAATGTCAAGCTCTATATTGTTGTTTGGAATTAAAAGTTTCGATATATTATAAATTTTAATTAAATTTTTGGCTGTTAAGGCAAAAAACCTAACACTTATCCATTTAAGCGAGTAATTATGAAAAAAGTAAAAGTTGTCATTATTGGTTCAGGCCCGGCAGGTTATACAGCAGCAATCTATGCTGCCCGAGCAAATTTAGAGCCTGTAATCTTTGAAGGTTTCTTTTCGGGTCCAGCGGGTGGTCAATTAATGTCGACGACAGAAGTAGAGAATTTTCCTGGATTTCCTGAAGGTATTACTGGCCCTGAACTCATGGAAAATTTTCGTAAACAAGCTCTTCGATTTAATACGACAATTCATACAGATGATGTTGAGAGGGTTGATTTAAGCAGTCGTCCTTTTAAAGTTTATGGGAAGCAGGCTAGCTACACTGCGGAAGCATTAATTATTGCAACAGGAGCAACAGCGAAACGATTGGATATACCAGGTGCGAATGACGGAGAATTTTGGCAAAGAGGAGTCACAGCTTGTGCGGTTTGTGATGGGGCAATGCCGATCTTTAGGGATAAGTATCTTTATGTCATAGGTGGAGGGGATTCAGCTGTTGAGGAAGCATCCTTTTTGACTAAATTCGGCAAAAAAGTTTTTATCGTCCATCGACGGGATGAGTTGCGTGCATCAAAAATCATGCAAAAAAGAGCCTTTGAAAACCCAAAGTTAGACATCCTTTGGGATAGCGGTATTACAGCGATTGAAGGGGATTCGGTTGTTAGATCGGTCACGATTAAAAATTTAAAAACTGGACAAGAAACTAAGCAAGACGCTGGTGGCGTTTTTTTCGCGATCGGACATACCCCCAATACTGCTTTTTTGGGCGGCCAAGTAGAGCTACATGACAATGGCTATATTAAAGTTGTTCCCGGCACATGTAAAACAAGTATTCCTGGGGTATTTGCTGCTGGTGATGTTCAAGATTTTGTATACAGGCAAGCCATTACTGCCGCAGGATCAGGGTGCATGGCTGCCCTAGAGGCCGAGCATTGGTTGACAATCCAAGGCGTGTAATCTATGAATGTGAGATTGCTCCCGCTATTCATTTTATTCTTGGCTGGGCAGATGTCTGCTACAGAATTTGCACCATGGTTTGGTAACCAGTATCAATTTGAAGCACGCTGGAAAGCTTTATATCAAAAATACAATCATATCGGTAGCCATCCTTACCAAGCTGATGATCTGTTTACTCAGCTTAGCCTCTCTTTTTCTCCTGATCCTGCGCTGAGTGGAGAGGCTGAAATTCTTTTTGCGGACACACGCTATCGAGATTTTGGGTTTGATAGTGGTAAAGTGACAGGAAGGTATCTTCTATTAGATGATATTGTTGGTGACCCGGTTAGCCTAACAATGGGCCTTTCGCTGGCATTTCCTATTTATCGCGGCTTGCATGATATTAGTTCCCTTCATCATGGCATGATAGAGACAGAGGCTCATCTAGCGATTGGTAAGGAGTATTCCTATCTGAATCAATGGCACCAACGACAGTATGCTTTATTAGGTGTAGGGATAGCAACCCAAGGGTCTCCTTGGTTACATTTTCTATGTTCTTGGGAAAAGCGATTGTGTGTGGGATGGACCTTTGAGCTTTTTGCTAAGAGTCTTCTTGGTTTTGGCAAAAGAAAGGTGCATGTAAGTAAGTTTAACGGTTATGGTGCCATTGCTCATCGTTCATTAGATTTAGGAGCAAAGATCAATTACATTCTCGATTTTTCAGGTGTCGTTACTTTCGAATATGTCTATCGTGTCCTTGCAAGAAACTATCCTCAGAATACTCACCTAGTTCAGTTAATGTACTTCTATCCCTTTAGCCTTTAACTGCATACAATAGCCACTGCTGTTGCGTATTCCTTACAGTGGCTGATCGAAATCATGATTTTAGGATCATCGAATATCTTGTTTGCTTCAGATGATAGAATAACAATAGGGCTACCCTTATCATTATTGGTGATTGTAATATCTAAAAAGGATAATTCTTTGCCAAATCCAGTGCCTAATGCTTTTGAAATGGCCTCTTTCGCAGCAAATCTACCAGCAAATCTTGCTGAAGGATCATGAAAAAGATGGCAATAATGTTGCTCTTCTGGATTAAAGATTTTGTCGAGAAACTTCTGGCCATATTTTTCAATGTTAGCTTTTATCCTGCTAATTTCAATAATGTCGTTACCAATATTTCTAATCACAAAGTATAGTAGTTGTTATGAGTGTTTTCTAAATTTTTCATTGATTGCTGTAATTCTTGTTCTGATAAAATCTTGTCTTCTGCTGCATTGCAGAAAATCATTCTGCCCGATGAGGTGTGCTTAACGGAGAGAACTTGAGTTCGAATCACTTCTCCAATAAACTCTGCTCCACCATTGACAACCACCATTGTGCCATCATCTAAGTAACCAACACCTTGCCTTGGTTCTTTACCATAGCGCTGAATTTTAATATTTAAGCATTCTCCAGCAGTCGTAATTGGTTTTAATGCGTTAGATAAGAAATTAATGTTAATAACCCTTATCCCTTCAATGTCCGAAATCTGTACGCGATTGATATCAGCTGTAATAATATTGGCATCTAATGCTCTGGCTAAATAAGTAAGTTTAGCATTGATATCTTTTATTTCTGGAAAATCATTATCTACATATCTTAACGATAAATGAGGGATACTTTCTAGCTTTTTAATGACATCTAAGCTTTTACGAGCTTTTGCTTTGATATTTTCATCGGAGTTATCGGCTAAGTAGTAGAGTTCCTTTAATGCGAAACGAGGAAAAATTAAATGATGATCCAAAAGGCCAGAGGTAGCAAGGTCGATGATGCGAGGATCAGTTAGAATGGAAATGTCTAATAAAATGTCCTTCTTCTTTTGATGCGTCGGTCTAAAGCGTACAAAAGGAATACTAAGGTGGATCTCTTCTGCAGCTCGTATGGTTAAGATAACTCCCAGGTAGCATGTAAACAGAAAGATACCGCTCGTAATGGCTGCTAATTTTTCAAAAGACATTAGCGTATTTAGCATAAAAACTTGGGATAGGGTAGTAGAAATGATCAAACCCATCAAATAGCCAAAAAAAAGTCCAAGCGTGACTAAGTTAAATTGTCGAAGGTTAAAATTTTTTATTGCCAGATCACAAGCCCATAAAATGCCTGAAAAGAGAGTACCACTTAAAAAACCGATAGCTACATTTTCGACATTAAAATGGCCAGGTAAAATAGCTGTTGAATAGGTGATAGCAAGTAGGATACAGATAAAGAAAAAAGTGATGCGTGCAAAGATCAGCGGGGGATTCATAACTATTTAACCTTTAATTCATTAACAAGTTAAAAGACTTATACAGAAATTATCTGATTCTTGTCTAGTAGATATTTCAAAGTATTGCTATAGATAAAATAATGATTTTTTTTTTAATAGGGGTGCATCAATGTATAAATCTACATCTCTTTTTTTAGTTGTTCTTTTATTAGAAAGCATGTCTCTAAAATCCGTTACGCCAGGAGAAACTAACGACTATTTAGTGATAGATGATTCAATGACGGAAACACAAAGAGAATATGATGAAGAGATTAGAGATAGGGCACAGAGGCATTATGATGCTTGGGGCCAGCGACGTGCGAACTTTCGTGAAGGTAGTATTCAGGATAGTCAACTTGAAGAAGAGCAAATCAGGCAACGAGACCGAGAACGAGATCGAATAGATCAAGAGCGTTTGCAAAAGCGGGAATTAAAAGGGCAGCACTTTTGGCAAGAACAGATGAAGGCACGTGAGCTACAAAGAGAGGAAGAGATAAAGGCTAGAGAAGAGAGAAGGCTGGAGTTTGATGAAGATCCAAATCTTGCTGAAAGCCAAGATGAAGGGCTTGTTTCTGAAATTGATCCTTTTAGTTCAGATGAGTTTTGGGATCAGCAGGAAAAAGAGAGAAAAAATTCTAAACGTCGTGCCACTAGTGTACAGATTAATGTTAGAAGGTATGGGACTCATGCTCCACAATCTAAAGAGGACTAAGACTTTTTACGATAGGTCATTGATGGAGAGGCTTGCTGCTGTGGATAGACAATTAAATCTGCAATCGTTACATGAGGTGGCCTTGATGCTATAAAAAGAATCGCTTCAGCAATGTCCTCTGGTGTTAATGCTTGGATGTGATCATAAACAGCATTTGCTTTTTGATCGTCCCCATAAAAGCGAACGTGACTGAATTCAGTTTTTGCCATCCCTGGTGAAATTAAAGATGCTCTAACATTAGTTTCAAGTAATTCCATACGCAAGGTATCAGTGAAGGCCCTTAAAGCAAACTTAGTCCCACAATAGACGCCACCACCGGAGTAAGTACCATGACCTGAAATGCTACCAACATTGATAATGTGACCTGAATTTCGTTGCACCATACCTGGTACAACTGCGTGGATCATATTTAATACTCCTTTTACATTCGTATCGATGACTTCATCCCACTCCTCTTTTTTTATTTCCCATAACTTGGCAAGTCCTCTGACTAATCCTGCATTGTTAATAAGGACATCAATACTTTGAAACGCAATAGGCAGTTGCTGGATAGCTTGCATGGCACTTTTATATTGAGTGACATCACAAACCGCAGGATGGACTTGAACTGAGTAATCTTTCTCTAAGCGTTTTTTGAGTTGATCCAAACGCTCTTTTCTTCTGGCAACAAGAATAAGATTGGCCCCTTCTCTAGCCATTATTTCAGCCGTTGCTAAACCAAACCCCGAGGTTGCTCCTGTGATGAGAACGTTCTTGTTTTTTAATGCCATTGCTATATTTTCCTGCTAATGTGCCATGAGGCCTGTTTTGATCTGTTCAATACTTTTAATGCCATCTTTATCTATGATAATTCTAAACTTTTTTATTTCAATTTTTCTTTCACGCCTATCATTTTGAAATGAATTTCGTAAGATAATGTTAATATGATAAATTTTAGGTAAAGCAGTATACAGGAGTTCTTTGGTATCGGGATCTAGGGTTGTGTAGCTATGGGCAGGATCGCTTGCTTTTGTAAGAAAGTCCTGAATATTGAAGCGAAAGATGACATTAAGGGCTCTTCTTCTTTTTAATAAGGAATTTTTATCAGGAAAGATTTTAACGATTTTTTTAATATACATCACCTGTTCTGGTCTTTTCACAGCTGCAAGCACAGTATGAAATTCTTTATTTCGAACTTTTAAGATTTCTTCGCTAACCGATAATTCGTCCACAAATGTAAATGATTCTCTTAACTCGCCAATAATTTTTTTTTCATTAGGTGATCTAATCTCGATCGTATAGTCCGAAAACCAGCGCAGGGCTCTTTGGTAGGAGATATTTTTGAGATCTTCTTTCAGTCGATCTTTGAGAATATAGGCTAGTACCGTCAAAATAATGAATGGTTCAGAGTTCATGACAAATACTTGTCCTTGCCATACAAACAAAAGGATATAGATAAGCATGGCAGTTCCAGCTGAAAGAGCTCCGATGTAATGGCCATACTTTTGTTGTATCGATGATCGGCTTGTATCAAGCAGCAGTGCATCCATGACAAATTTTTTCAAAAGGCCATTGCGATAAAGCAAAGCTTCTTTTTCCTCACTAATGGGCGCGATCTTTTCTCTGTGTTTCTTTTCAGAGATGATAATCTTACAGATTCGGTCATCCGCAGAGTCTGGCAGAAACCGTTTTCTACCTTCTTTTAAAAAGCCAGTGAGAAAGTAATCAATGCTATTGCTAATAAATTCGTCAATATGGCGAAAGGTCATGGGTATTTTTGGATCTTTGGCTGTTTTAATAAACTTATCTTGGATGCCATGAAATTTTTTTCTAAACTCCTCAATTTCGTTACAAAACTTTTCTATTTCAGGGATATCAAAGTTTGCTGACGTAAGAAAAATAAGAATTTGGTCTCTTAAACTGCTTCTTAGAATGTTTCCTAGTAGCTTTAGTTCATCTTCAAGATCTTCCACAAGCATGGGGGTATCGATCATCAATTTTAACCGATTGAGGGGAGAACCATAGTGCTTTTTATCCATTAGTTCGCTGAGAGTAAACTTGGGAGTTTTGTAGCGAATGAAGTTGGTTTGATCCTTGTAAAATTCCTCTTTAGGATAAACCTGTTCGTTTATCTGCAATGAATTTGGGATAAAGATATAGAACTCTTGGGTGTACGTGCTTGCTTGATTAGTGCTTTTAGGAAAAAATTCTGATTTTAGCTCGAATTGCCATTTATCTCTAAATTGGATTTCTCCGCTGACGAGATCTTGCCAAAATTCATCCATCATTTTAACCTTACAAAAAATTACCTATATAACATTGTAAATTAAAGTTAAACGTGGCTGATATTTTTAAGGATTTCAATGAGACATTAGTGAAATGTCGCCTTTGTCCTCGTTTGGTTGCCCATCGAGAGACAGTGGTCTTGCGACCCCCATTAGATCAGGAAAGGGGATGGAGAAAACCAGTTCCTGGCTTTGGCGATCCTAATGGGTGGTTGTTGATTTTAGGGTTGGCTCCATCTCCCCAAGGAGGAAATCGTACGGGACGAATTTTTACCGGGGATAAATCGGCAGTTTTCCTCATGGAGTCGCTCTATACCAATGGATTATGCAATCAACCCTACTCCATTTCTAAAGAAGATGGGCTTAAACTGAACGGTTGCTACATAACAGCTGCGGTTAAATGTGTTCCCCCGAAGCATCAACCAACCTCAGAAGAAGCAAGATGCTGCATTAATACTTATCTAGTTCCTGAGTTAGATAGGCTTACTAATATAAGAGCGGTGTTAGCGCTTGGGAAGCTTGCTTTTGATGCTTATTTTATGTGGGCAAAAACCAAGCAAAAAGAGATTGAGAAGAAACCGTTTGGTCACGGTCTTTCCTACCAGTTTCCTTTTCTTCCGAAAATCTACGGAAGCTATCATCCAAGTCCGCAAAATACTAATACAGGAAAGCTTACAAAAGAAATGTTTAATCATTTGTTAAATAAAATCATATTAGAAAACAAGTAGTTTTCTTGTAAAATTAATAATTTAAATTGGTTGATCCCATAAAATAATTTCGTTATATATTAAAAATATAGATGGGGGGGTATTTTATGAAAGGTGAAGCATGGATTGTGGTTGCAGATGAAGCATATGCCCGTATTTTTAGATTGGAAAAACATCGACAATTGGTTGAATTAGAAACTCTAATCCATCCAGAAAGTCGGTTGCGCGGACAAGATCTAGTTTCTGATCGTCCAGGAAGGAGCTTTGAAAGCCACACTGTGGCGAGACGATCTTTAAGTCAACCAGTCTCTCCAAAAAAACAGGAGGCGATCAATTTCTCAAGAATGGTTGCTAATTATCTCAATGAAGCTGCAACAAATGGCAAATGCGAGAAAATTTATTTAGCAGCAAGCCCTTCATTTTTGGGTCTGTTAAGACAGTCATTGAACAAAAACGCTTCTCAGATGATTGAGACAGAAATCAACAAAGCAATCACTCATTTAGATGCTCAGGAAATCTGTGACTTTTTTCCCTTCGCTCATCCTTAAAGGCTAGCATTTATGACTTTTCACAAATATACTGACCCTTCTCAAAACTTTATTTTAAGACATCCCAGGCCATTAGATGCCATCTTTCATCCCAACAGCATTGCTGTCATCGGTGCTAAAGATGATATAGGTTCCGTGGGCCGCACCATCCTTAACAATCTTTTAGACGGAAATTTTAAAGGAAGGATTTATCCCGTTAATCCGAAGAGGGAAAAGGTTTTTAATTTAAAATGCTATCCAAAAATTGCTTCCGTACCGGAAGCCGTTGATTTAGCGATTATCGTTACTCCTGCTATTGCTGTTCCTGGCATTGTAGCCGAATGTGTTGAAGCTAAAGTTAAGGCTGCTATCATTATTTCTGCTGGTTTTAAAGAATTAGGGGAACCTGGCTTAAAATTAGAACAGGAAATTTTGACTTATGCAACAAGCGGGCGTATGCCTATTATTGGTCCAAATTGCTTAGGCATCATGAACCCCACCTATGGACTTAATGCAACCTTTGCCAGAGGGATGGCGTTGCCCGGAAATATTGCTTTTTTAAGCCAGTCGGGAGCTATGTGTACAGCTGTCTTAGATTGGAGCTTTAAGGAAAGAATCGGTTTTAGCTCCTTTGTTTCTGTAGGATCCATGGCTGATGTCGACTGGGGGGATTTGATTGATTATTTAGGAGGAGACCAAAATACCCATAGTATTTTAATGTATATGGAAACAGTTGGGGATCCCCGTTCTTTTCTTTCGGCAGCAAGAGAGATCGCTTTAGAAAAACCCATTATAGTGATAAAGGCAGGGCGCTCCTCAGCAGCAGCACAGGCAGCAGCCTCTCATACAGGATCCTTGGCAGGAAGTGATGAAGTTTTTGATGCAGCTTTGGAAAGGGCGGGCGTTTTAAGAGTCAATACCATTGGCGAGCTATTTCAAATGGCATCGCTTCTCGCGCGCCAACCAAAACCCAAGGGGCCTAGATTATCCATTATCACTAATGCAGGGGGGCCTGCTGTCCTCGCTACTGATTCAGTTGTTCAACATGGTGCGGAGCTTGCACCTTTAGGTGAGCAAGCTATGCATGAATTAAATCAGCACTTACCAGCTGCTTGGAGCCACAGCAACCCAATTGATATTTTAGGAGATGCTAAGCCAGAGCGCTATGCTAAAACTTTAGATGTGGTATCGAAAGACTCGGAATCAGATGGAATATTGGTGATTCTTTCGCCACAAGATGTTACCGATCCAACGCGCACGGCAGAAGTATTAAGGCCGTATGCTCATTCAATGGATAAGCCTTTACTTGCCAGTTGGATGGGAGGATCGTCTGTTGCTCGTGGCGCTGAAATCCTTTCTTTTGCAAATATTCCCACCTTTGAATATCCAGATGATGCTGCAGCAGCTTTTGCTACCATGTGGCGTTACAGTAAAAACTTACAAATCCTCTATCAAACTCCTTCCAATGAAGGGTTCCAACTCGATTCTAAAAATAAGAAGTTAGCCCAGGACATCTTGACTAAGGCAAGAGGCAAGGATTTAACTTTATTGAATGAATATGAATCAAAAAAAATTTTAGAGGGTTATGGAATTCCTACGGTACCAACAGAAATTGCCATCACACAGGAAGAGGCCGTTACTCAGGCTAAAACAATGGGGTTTCCTGTAGTTTTAAAGCTATTTTCTAAAACCCTGACCCACAAAACGGATGTGGGAGGCGTTAAGCTAGATTTGAAATCGCCTGATGATGTGATGCGTGCTTTCAATGAGATTAAGGATTCAGTAACTAAAAAGGCTAGAGCAGGGGATTTTCAGGGTGTTACTGTCCAAAAGATGATCAAATTGGATGGTTACGAGCTTATTTTAGGCAGTAGCGTGGATGTCCAATTTGGACCAGTCATTTTATTTGGTGCAGGCGGGCAGTTAGTTGAAGTTTTTAAAGATAGTGCTCTTGGATTACCACCTTTAAATACGAATTTGGCAGCTCATCTGATGGGCAAAACTAAAATTTTCCGCGCACTACAAGGAGTTAGAGGTAGGAAAGGGGTCAACATTCCCGAGCTTGCCTCTTTGCTTGCTCGCTTTGCACAAATGATAGCAGAAAATCCAACGATTAAAGAATGTGACATTAATCCTCTTTTAGTTTCTCCGGAAGGATTTGTGGCTTTAGATGCTAGATTTGTTCTTTTTGGCCAGAATGTCAAAGATAATCACCTTCCTAAATTATCTATAAGACCTTATCCTTCGCAGTATGTCGAAGCATGGACTTTAAAAAATGGTGTTTCTACTTTAGTTAGACCGATTCTTCCGGAAGATGAGCCTCTCCTTGTGGCCTTTCATAAAGAGTTATCGGAAAATACTGTAAGACAAAGGTTTTTTGACTTTTTAAGTCTGGATGAACGTACTTCTCATGAACGTCTAATTAGAATATGCTTTAATGACTATGATAGGGAGCTAGGGTTAGTCGTTGAGATTAATGAGCCTATCACCCAGCAAAAAAAAATCATTGGAGTAGCTAGGTTAAGTCGTTTTCCTGGAAGTCAAGATGCCCAATTGACTTTGATTATTAGTGATCCTTTTCATAATCAGGGACTTGGCAGTGAGCTAGTAAGTCAAATGATTAAGATCGCCAGGCAAGAAGGCGTGGATACAATCTTTGCCAACATCCTTCAAGATAATAAAGGAATGATTAAAATTTTAATTAAGCATGGGTTTGCAATTACCACGAAAGAAAAAACTCCAATTGTTAATGCTGAATTAAAAATCAAAAATTCTACATAGTTTTACAAAAAATTATCCCTTAGATTAACGTAAAAATAAAGAGGCTGTCTTATGGGAATAATCATCAGTATAATTTTGAATACTATTGCTGTATTTGTAACAGCAAGTATTCTTCCAGGAATTCGCCTAGATGGGTGGACAAGCGCACTGTTAGTGGCTGTTGTTCTTGGTTTAATTAATGCTATTATTAGACCAATCCTTCTCATCTTGACGCTGCCTATTAACATTTTAACCTTGGGGTTATTTACTTTTGTCATCATGGGTTTGATGGTTTTACTAGCAAGCGCCATTGTCCCAGGTTTTTATGTAGATGGTTTTTGGTGGTCAGTGGCCTTTGCCGTTATCCTAGCAGTTGTCAATGGCTTTTTAGGAACCTTAGTCCCTCGATAGGTTCTTTAAATGCCGAAGGGTAAGTCTTAGACCTGAATTGTTACCAAAAGTTCTATTCGGTCATTTCTTAATTCGGATGCGTAGAATCGAGTTGAAGACAAGGGGAGTCCCTTGCTGAAAATCGAGTCTTAACAGATGAGTTTAAAGAAATGACTTACTACCCATTAGTGATATCCCAAGTTGCGGAGAGGGTTGCTGAATGGAAAAAGTAAAATTAACTTATAAATGCTAAATAGAACATCTATTGTCCTTTGCTATTCATTAGGTGTAAGATTGCTGAAAAAGTGTTAGACCTTGATCATGCGATTTATCGTGACTGTTCAAGCCAGTGAAGCCTTTAAGTTTACCAAAAGAGCATCTTGATGATAAGAGGGTCTTATTCAAAATATTGTCCATGAAAACCAGCAGGTATGGGATGCGGTGCTCTCGCTCGGCCAAGTTCTTTAAAGCTTTTACCATCGAGTATTAGGAGAAAAGAATTTTTATGAATATGATCTAAAACGACTGCCAGGACAACGCCATCATCTTCTTCTAAGGCCGTCGGTGCGCATACAAATACCGGTTCTCCAGGGGAACAGCCTTTTTCTGACCATTCTATGACTTTTTTTGTTGCCGTGTTAATTTTATATAGCCTTTCACCTCTTAACCATTCTTTCTTGTTTTCAGCTTTATCATTAAAACCAGCCAAATATACATAGTGATAAGGCTTTCCATCTAGTTTTTCATTTATGCGTGGAAATTCATTAGACTTTGATAATAACACATTAGAAGTTATTTCACCGTTATAGAGAAAAAGAGAAAACCTCTCTAATTTGGAGTGAAAGTTGTCGCTAGGAGCCTTGTCTGAATTTACATATAGACTTTCCCCAGTAATAATGCTTCCGTCTTTATAGGTAACGATATCAAGATGGATAACTCCGTCTTTTTCGAAGGCATTTGCATGATGAAAGGCAAAAAATGGCTTGGTCACATACTTACCGATAACATTACCATTTTTCTTGTCTATGACGAGAAATTGAGTTCCTCTTTGCGGTTGCCATGTAAAGTTTTCAATAAAGGCTCGATTTTTCAAGATTAAATCTAATGGTTTAATTACTAATGGAAATTCTGTGAGAATGATGTAGTTTTCAGTCACTGCAAAGCTATGCATATAGGCAGGTGCTTCAACGGGGACCTCAGCTATCATTTTTCTTTCAGGAGATCCGTCCTCTAAGCCATAGAGGCTATAATAACTCGTCCGTCCAAATTTAATGAGATAGTTCAGCGTCCTTTTTTCCTCATTGTCATAGTGAGGATGGGCTGATTCCCAGCATTTATCCTTCGGTAACTCATCCTGATAATTTAATATCCCTATGGTTTCAAGATTATGGGGATCAAACTTGACAGGCAAAGGGATCTCTGTCAATGCAACATATTGGTCGGCTAATTTTGCAATATTTACGTTTGCATTCTGCATGGTTAGATGAGAATTAGGAATAAAAAAGGTTAGAAATTTTCTAAAGATCGAACGGCATGGATCTACCGCAAACCCTCTGTAATTTATTGAACCTTTGCTAAAGACGGTATAATAAGCCTCTGAGCGAAGAAATTTATTCGAATAAGTAACATTCCCGCTATGAAATGAAAAAGCATGAAGCATCGCAAGGCCATCAAACCAGTGAGCATTGCTTTGTCCATTGACTATCACTTTGATTGGACCATTACGAATCAAAGTTCCTGATAACCAATCAGGGACTTTTCCTGTAATCTCAAGAGGACTGTTTTCTACTTCATCTTGCAGTTCAGCAGAAACGTTAGGTGCCTTTATTTCTTTATTAAATATGTCAAATGCCATTAATCCACCTATTATTAAAAGAATCACAATAAAAATTATATATAATTTCATCTTTAATCCTGAAAATTACCCATATGCTATTAACATCTTTTGAGATTTAAAAGTAAATAAATCAACGAGAGGCTATTTTTCATTTCTTGATTTAGAGTTGGCACTTAAAAATAGCTCATTTTGTTTTGCTATGACCTGAATTGCTACCAAAATCTCATTTAAGGCTAATCTGAAAGGTCAGATACAAATGATTTTTGTGCAAAGTTTTGGTAGCAATTCAGGTCAATGGAGTTTTAAAATTGAAGGTGAGCTTTATTGGAAAAGCAGTTTAATAGTCCCACAGAGTGTGGAACTATTAAAAATAATGTTATTGATGAACAGTTATAGCTTTTAGAAGCCTGTTTCTGTTAGCCTACGAGCAGCACGATAGGTAAACCTACTTGAGCCATCCCACTCAGAATCCGTAAGTTGACTAATGCGAATATAGGGTAAATTTTCTGCGACAGTTGCATGAATAAATTGATGATTTCCTAAATACATACCTACGTGGCGAATTTTATCCTCTGCTAATCCAAAAAATATCAAGTCGCCTGGAAGGAGAGAATCTAGCGAAATGTTTGTAAAGCCTTCCCAACGCATTTGATCTTTGGAGTCTCTTGGCAGATAGACTCCCATTTGCCGATATAGCATTTGCACAAAACCTGAACAATCGTATCCAAAGCTAGAGCGACCGCCCCAAGTATAGGGTAAGCCTAGGAATTGCAAACTTAAATTACAGATTTGATCGCGATTTAAGAGCGTTGGATTAAGAGTCACATCGCCCCGTTGTATATAGCCTACACGTCCATCAACTAACGAAACCTTGATCCAACGGCTATGTGATTCTTGCTTCGGTTCTAAAACTTCTAGCCTGCTATCAAAAGGTAGTGTCAAGATGGGCCCATAGACAGTGTCCTGGACGTTGTAAAGATGAGCAGCGCATCGATTGACCTTTGCGATCAAGGCTGAGGGGTTCGAGAGAAAAGAATCCTTTCTTTGGCAAAGCAAATCTTTTTGAATCCAACCTTGGTAGTGATCGACAGCTGTTTCGATTTTCACCCAGTTTTGAGTCTCTTCAATAATCTTAACTTCCTCAGAAAAATAGGCTTGAGAAACAATCTCGGATTCTTTTTTTGGCTGTTCACGCATCTCTACAACAGGTGAGTCGATGTAATAGAATAGAGATAGGGAGGCAATTAATACATTTGTCATCAGAAAAACTCCTGTGTTTAGTTTATTCCTATCGTTACATGATCGCTATGTGGACCCAAATGGATTTTGGAACGCATGGCGTAGAATGATGCAACAACGTTGGGTTTTAAGATTCAACTAGGTCATTTTTGCAATCACCTTACCATGGTAATTTTAAAAGGTGCAAACTAAAAGCAGAGAACGAGTTTAATATAAAGAAATTATCCTACTCAATTAAAACCATTTAGGCTCTGTTCTGATACTCCAATAAAAATAAGCTTTCTTTCCAACCAGGGTGGCTTTTCCTTCAAATGTTTGAAGTTCTTTAAATGATCTTTAGGAAGTTGCGAGCGAAGCAATGAGCCAAAAACTTTTTTCATTGAGGCTGCACTTTTTAGCAAGTAATCCTCGAATAAAATAACATCTCTATTACTCGATGAGTTCACAAAGAATTAGATTAGGTAGGGGTGGTGTTCAAGTGGGTAAAATAATAGACGATCGACGATTCGTTTGCTTCTTGGCCAATTGCATAGTGAATTGATAAGCCTCTATGATGATTGAGGTTGCTCAACAATCATTTCTAGAAGACATCAAAATTTAAATTTTGAAATAGAAAAATATTAAGAACCTGATTTTCATACGATTCTTTGATCTTGCTTCATCATTTAGCTGTTTACATTTGGTCGAAAACCAAGTAATTGCTTTGAAAAAATTAAACGGTTATTAAACCCTTCTGGGGAAGTGATCATTGTAACTTTTCCTAGGGCGTTCTACTTTTGGTGATCCCATTGAATCTATTGCAGTTAAGCCACTAGTATTTTTCATGGCAACAAGAGAATATTGCAAAAAAGCCAACGATATAGCTTTCATTAAATCGGAGTTAATTAACTATCTTGAATGCAAGCCGTTTATAGCTAAAATGATATTGGATTTTGATGGAAAAATAGGTAAGCTTTGCATTAAGTATGTACAGCAGCCTTTCAAAAACAAGAAAAACAATAATTCCGTGGAGCTATCATGACTTTTTCACCTTTAGAACAAAACACTGTTTGGGAGGTCCAAACGAGATTAAGAGAGATTGACATGGCTCTTCATCCAAGTTTAAAAAGTTCTTTAGGTGCAACGCGAACGTTTGCTTACTCTACTCTGGCCGGATGCTGTCAATTTTTAGATACCGTCCAAATAGGGGGATACTCCAATGAAGTAGAGTCTTTTGCAAAAGAGGTTGTGGCACCTGTAGTCGAAGAATGCTTCACAGAGATGGAAAAACATTCATTTCAATTAAATAACGAAACATTAAAACTGAAATTAGTTGAGCAGCTAAGAAAAATACAGCAATATCCTGAATGTAATGAATTTAAAAAAGATTTTTCTCCAGAAGTTATAAGTAAATTACAAAAAATTCTTAAAGATGGCATATTTTCATTTTATAAGCTAAATGAAGAAGACCCACGGTACTATGGAGGTGTTCTTCGCATTGATGATAGGGTGTTTCGAAATGTAGCTGAGATAATGGAAGATGCTGGGTATAAAGAAGAAGGTGATCATGTAGGTTCTTCTTTTGATGTCAGCGGTCATGTAACCACTATATTCTCTAGGGAGCTTAGTGAAAATTACGAAGTTATTATTAATGCTCATAGTGAGTTTGTGGGTAAAAATGAAAAAGCATCCCTTAAGCCAGTTTGTATAAGTTATGGCTGCCCCCAATCAGGAATATTATCAAAAGCAGTTGTTGTTAGGGTTGAATCTCCAGAGATTGATGCTTATAGATCGGCGTGTGGTTTGGGAAAGTTATTTCCCCCTGCACATATTTCCGTATTTTCAAAAACCATAAAGCCCTTAAGTGATTTACAAGATAAGAAAATTACTTTTTTTCAATTTATTGATAAAGAAACGCACTATCTTAGCAGATTCAATACGATTTTTAAGTCTGCTGCTCTTTAACAAACATTTCATTGCTTCCTCTTAACTCTATTCCGACTATGGGAAAAGGGGAAGCTAAGTGCAAAACCATTGACGGTCAGCTTTCAAGGAAGGGAAAAGGCTGTAGTAAATAGTTGGGTTGAGCTCAGAATACAAATTCTAAATTTAAAATAGCTGACGAAGAGTTTGGATTGAGAATTAAACCTGCGATAATTTTCAAAGAGTATGGAAAGTATTAACAACAACTTTTTGACTGTTGAGAAGCAGTTCTTGCAGTCAGCTAAAAATATTGAATTTTGCCATATAATCATTCAGCTTAGAAGCTTGCAATTTGATTTTTCGCTATCTCACATTTTTGCTTAACATTTATTGAGGAACGCATTAGTCATTAAGTCCTTTAATTTCTCGGATCAGATCTTCTTTGGGTTTGAAGATCCAATTTTGATTAGGCATCTGGAAAGCATTTTCAAATAATGAGGTGACAAGTATGAGAGAAGGACTTCCTTGAAAATTAACTGTTGAAATTGGAGCTCCTTTATCATCTATTAAGGTGGCCAAAATCCTTTGCTGGCATAATTCAGTTCCAAAAGAGGTCGCAGCTCGAACCTTACAGACTTTGAACCGCGTACCCTTAGGAATAGGCTCAAGGATAGAATAGACGTTAACCTCTATTTTAGAACCATCATTGTCATAACTATAAGCGCGAAGAGGCTGCTTTTGAAAATGTAATGATTCGCTATCATTAAATTGTGTTAGGTATACTTCTTGGAGGGTTTCATACTCTTTCCCAACGACATGACCTCGCTCAAAATGATCGCTTAGATCTTTCTCTCCAGCGCCTGCCCTATACAAATATTCGATAGGTACAACTAAACACATACATCCTACTTGAATGAAAAGTATAAATCCAATAAGAAAAGATAATAATATTCTAATTAAAAAGTGCATTTTTTATCCTTTAATGCCGGGTTGCACGGTTCATGAATTTGTCGATTATTTCCCTTAATAGATCTTCAGCTCTTTTGGCACCTTCGCGGCAGCCACTTTTTAATCCTTATGAATACATCGGTCGTTATCAGAATTAGTAGGCATATGATTTTCCAGGGAATCCTTATAAAATATTTGAAATAAATTGGAAATAGGATTGTTATCCATAGCCTTTGAGCACGTTTCTTCTTTATTCTAAAAGTTTGATCTCAAAATGAATGTTAATAATGGCGAGTGTGATTGTTCATGTTCAAACCAGTTGCGTAAAAATTGTGGAGAATTTGGGTTTAGGGGAGATTTAGAATAATGTAGTTTAAGAGCTGCAATACAATGGATTGAAAGATGTGAGCGACTGAGAATTGAACCACAGTTTAGCGTGGGTTATGAGAGAGGGAGAAATCCTATCAAACCCAAACTATCACTGCTATGAGCAAGGGAATGAGGAATTGTCGGGCAAAAGTCTCTGGTTTTATTGAATTGTGATGGTAACGTTCGTCGTTACATCGCAAAATCAGAAAAACCAGCCATCGCATTTTTATCAGCTAGCGTGGAAATTTGTTAACTTCCATAAGATTATCAGTTGTTATCGCAATTTCAGTAGTGATTTTATCTATGGGAGTATTTTTCTTCTGTGCTGTCTGGTTTAACCAGAAAACAGTACATTTATCTAAGCTTCCTTACGATTAGGATCAATGGTTTTAAATGTGATAAAGGCCCGTCTTGATTTACCCATTGAATCTGGGATTGTTGTAATAGCTATTTTATTTGCTCCAGCTGATGCCAATTAGGGAACAATAAGGTAGGAGAGAGGTTTTTGAAGATTTTAATGGGAATGATTCAACACAGCCAGTTTTAAAAAAAATTCTAATCCAGATTTTGCATTTGATTTTTTTAACTATTTGTAATAATCTATTTTAATTATTAGATTAAATTTGGTTAAAAATGAATTGTTTTAATATTTTTCTTTCTTGTTTGTTTTTAAGCATCTCTCTTCTTTCAGGAACAGAGTTTACGATCGGTTCTTACAATTGCGGGGGGCTGAGTGATCACTATGATTACTTACGTGCGGCTAGCATGGAGAAGTTAATGCAAGAAAGACATATCGTAGAGCCAGAATATATGTCTCTTAACGAAAAAATTCAGAAAATCGCCTTAAAAATTCTTTTTTCGAATGACCCAGTTGAAAAGAACTTAGCGAAAGAGGAGTGGGATCAAAAAAATTATGACAAACATTTCGAATTCTTGACAGAAGCACCTACTAACGTAAATAGCATAAATAAATCTTGGAACAATAAAGCAGAAAGGATGATTACTTCCTATCAAGTTCGGCCTGTTACCATTTATGATGAAAAAGTGAATCAAATGATAGATGAACATCTTAGTGATTTAAATCGCATGAGTGATAGAAATAGGCAGGAGCAAATACAGGAAGCTCGTAAAATGATGGCGATGAGAATTTTCGCGAATCACTTTAACTACGATATTCTTTGTTTGCAAGAAGCTGACTATCTCGATTCTTCCATGTTCCCTGAGACTTATGAGGTATTATTTACAGAAAGAGAGCGTTCAAAAAATGGCATTGCCTGGAACAAGGAACGATTTGAATTAGTTAATCCTATAGGAGATATCTTAGGGAGAGCATTTGCTGTGCAATTATTGGATATGGAAACAGGAAAGATAGTCTTAATAGCTTCTGGGCATATCACTGGATGTAATCCCTATCGTATTGAAAAAAAATTAGGGACAGGAAAGTCCGACTCAGCAAAGGGAGATAATGAAATTCAAACGATTATTGATCTGTTTAATAACCAAGAAGCCGATCTTATGATTATTGGGATGGATTCAAATGTGACCTCGTTGCATCCTAGATTGAATATCCTTAAAGATGCTGGTTATAAAATTGATTATGAGAATTACCTAGAGCCTACTTGCACGAATCCTTACCAAGTATTGAATACTCGTATCGATTGGATCTGCTTAAAATCTAATTTAGACAATGCGTCGATCGTTAATATTCCTGTCCTAAGTATAGGTCTGAACAATATTAAAACGAATATCAGCGACCATAAACCAATCGCAGCGAAAATAAATTATTGATTCGTTGCTTCAAATGCATTGAAATCATTGTAAGATTGTTAACCGGAAATTTGAGCGTCAAGAACTCTGATGCTTTTAAGTAAGGTTCGTATTGTACTTTCTTCCGAGTAAAAGTTTCCCGCTGAGGCTCATTTTTTTTGAGCCTCGCTAGAATTTTGGCTTTATTCATTATTTTGCTAGACACCATACTTGAAGTAATAATTGGCAACAAGTTGGAAAACGAGCAACTAATGGGATCAATTAAGAGGTTTGCAAAAAGCGATAAAGATAGCCATCCAGTATTGCCAGCTTATGCTAATTATTTGCGTCTTAAGAAAGTAATGCAAAAACACGCCTTTAAAATATGTTGAGGAAAAGGTGGGGCGGTTGGATGCATTTAGAGCTTTCTATTGGAAACAGTAGTAGAAAAATCTCATTTGACTTCTTAAAAGATAAATGCAGAGCAACTATTGTTAATAGAGAAAAACGTAAACATTTAAATATAATTTACTTAGGCGATAATTTTTTATTGATTTAAATTAACGATTAATACAAGCTTTAAAAGGATAAATCTTTAATCAACTGCTAAGGAGATAATATGTTGAGAAGTTTTATCCAAAAGTGTCTAGCTATCGTCATTCTGACGACATCTTTGTCTTTGCCTGCTTTTGCCGCGGAAGACTATCAAATAGAAAATCAACCTCAAGTCATCGAAACAGTGGTTCAGATCCAGCAAAAAGGAATTCTTAAGCAAAAGGATAACGGGTACCTTTATCTCGAAGTATCAAAAGATTTCATTGCTGAAGCACTTCTTTTGATTGATGTGCCTGGCAGAATCGTACCTCCTCGACATTATACGAGTAAGAAGGGAATCGGTGCACACATCAGCGTTATGTATGAGAACGAACAAATTTTGAATGAAATTTGGGAAATTAAGGAACTTGGCCAAGAGTACACTTTTACTGTCATGGAGCTTCGCACTGTAAAGTTAAATAAAGACAATAAAGTGAAAAAGCTTTGGTTGTTAGCCGTGGCTGCGCCTGAACTTGAGCAACTTAGAGAAAGTTACGGCCTTTCATCAAAACTGAAAAATCATGATTTCCATATCACGATTGGTACTCAAACTCCAGGTAAGCCTCAGGTAAAAACAGAGGAAATCCTCCTTGAGGAAATTGGAGAATTTGAAGAAGCAGCTTAATGCTAACAACAAATACAAACAATAAGGCGTATTAAATACTTATTGTTTGTATTTGCACCGTGAGATATCAATTTTAAAAACATACTTGAAAGTAATATATTTAAATTTCGTTGTTTTTTTATGTTTTTTATAATAAAATATTTATCACTAATTATTAATAGTAGGTTTTTATGAAGCAACTTTGTTTAATAATATTGTTTGTCTTATCTACTTTAACAGAGGCCGGTGCGGATATTGAAAGGCGCGCTGCAATAGATATTGGATCTGGGGGAACAAAAGTAACGGTAGCTGATGTAGATACAGAAACAAATCAGATTGTGCAAATCGTATTAGATATGTCCTTCTCAGTCCCTTATCAGGCTTCTCTTGATAAATCTTTGGATGGCACTTTTGATCAAGAAACGAAGGCATTAGGCTTGAAAACATTTAAAGAAATTAGAGAAATAGCAGATCAATATCAAGTTCAGAAGATTGTAGCAATTGCAACATCAGCATTTCGCAAAGCGAATAACAGTAAGGTGTTTATTTTAGAAATTGAAAAAGAAGCGGACATTAAAGTGCAAATAATTCCCCAAAGAGAAGAAGGCGAAATTGCTTTTTTTAGCGCATTAGCATCGGGCGAATTTAATCCTGAAGGGGCTGTTGTCTGGGATATAGGTACAGGGAGCCTTCAAATCACAACAGCAAACACAAGCGATGGACTAACCGTTTATATGGGTGAACAGATGGGGTCAGTGGCATTTAAGAATTACATCATCTCGGCAGTACAGGAGAATGATATAGAAGATACAATTTCACCTAATCCGATAAGCGAAGAAGACCTTAAAACAGCTGATATTTATGCCCGCGCATTTGCTCGAAAGGCCTATCCTATTATTAAGCAGAAAATTCAAGATCAACATACAGTGATTGGAATCGGACGTCTGTTTTACCATAGTATTCGACCTCTTGCTGCGGAGGGTGATGTCATTACTCGTAAGGGATTGCGAAAATTTATCGAGAACTCTTTAAATAAGACTGATGGCGAGCTTAACAACCCCTTTGCTCATGTAGATGTCACTAATTGCATTTTGACATTAGCTATCATGAAAGCTCTACATATTCAAGAAATTTTGCCAGTTGAAACCACCACAACTAGAGGCCTGTTGATTTCCCCTGCCTACTGGTGAAAATAACTTGAAGTTTGTAACAGAGGAAAGATCAGTCATAGATCGCATTGCATTTGCCGAAGGAATACGGGGCTTGTAGATCTGAAAAATAAAATTGAAAGGACACCATGGGCAATTGGGATAATTTGTGGCAATCCGATGGTGTCTTCAAGCCCCCTTCGGCTATTGGAACAACAAGGGGCTTTGTTACTCTCCTGGCATTGATCGAAAGGAGAGTTGGCAACGTTTGAATTTGCATGCTATGTGGGCTGAGATAAGCAAAATCAACCTCATTAGACCAATCAGCTAGAAACTTGTAAAAAAGAGTTTATTCTTCAGGCAGCAGTTCAACAGCTTTTTGCCAACATCTTGTGGTTAACAGGCTATTTTGCAATTCACCTGATGCAATATTTCTCAATCTAACAAATGCCGATTTGGCCTCATCGCTCTGAGGTTCGGTTTCAAATTGAGTTGGGTTCGCAACCAGGTACGAGAGTTGTTGTAATACTTCTTCTTCATTAAGTTCTTGACGTAAGGCGAGAATAAGGTTCTTGGTCGCAGGCTTAAAAAAGTCAGGAATGTCATCATCTTTTTTAGTGCCAGCTGTATAGAGGTAAGCAGCCTTGGTCAATATGAACATGAAAATCGACGGATCCATTTCTCTAAAAAGATTTACGGTTTCCGTACTGGCATCGGCTAGTACATCCCGAGTAATAAAATTAGCTCCCTGATCAATCACAACTTGAGTAGTCCTTCCTGCAGCAAGAATAGGCCCAAGCAATCTATGATTAACATTTCCCTGTCTATGTTGCTGTTCCCAATCTGTTACATATATTCTATCATCTAATCGGAATAGAACAATAGGTGTAGGATTAAACATTTCTGCCCAGTAACGGACAAAGCTTTCCCTGGTCATTACGTTTACAAATAGTGGATTATACAGCAGTGCATCGGCTAATCCCCAAATAATCGTAAAAGAACTACTCTTCAGAAGCTCGGCAAAAAACTTACAAGGTTTATCGGTAATTGGATATAACGCAAGCGATACAAGAGACAGGGCGGCGTACGCTACTGTTTCTACAGTCGATGTAACAGTTAGAAGCATCAACCCAATTTCAGTGGAAACTACCTTACCTAGATGTTTCCATCTATTTTCTATAGCTTGTTGGCGTCCCATCCAACCTTCTTCGCTTCCTTGAGGATTTCTCCATGCTAGCAACCCAGTCATCAAATGACTAGACGCACATCTTGTTATTGCCATAACTTCTACCTCCTTAGATTGAAGGGTAATTATATTTCACTTTATAATTAAATATAAAAATTAGATTGTGAACAAGGGGTAACGTTTTTTTCCTTTGTCTGATTTATCTACCATTTAGCAATCCTTTTAGCTAAGCCTGCTCTTAACATAATTAGGCAATGTACCAGAAAGAAAAGGAACAATCCATATGGAAATTAGATAAGTCTATCCTGGCGAGATCTTGTAACTTTCTTAAAAATTTCGTCTGTTCTATAAGTTCTTTTGATCTATGACTATGCTTCCAAGAAGCTATTTTCTGGCGTAGCTTATCTGTTCTGGTTTTGGCATCCATCGACTTACCTCCATGCAGATGACAACGCCCATTCGGCATGGCTATTCATCTACAGGGAGTTGGCATAATTGACTCTAACTAGGGGATTCATAATTTTTTCCCCATTGCAATATCATGAACACTAAGAGGCTCTCCACTTGGATCTTCAAAAGGCATTTCTGTATAGCCATTTCTGCGATAAAAACTGACGATATTTGGCCTAGCCTCAACATGAAAAGATTTAATCCCTTGGCTTTTCAACCATTGTTCGCATAGCTGTAAAAATCGGCTTCCCAATCCATCTTGTCTATCGTTCTCGTCGATGACGATAATGCGTAAAGCAGCCCTTTGTCCTGGCCAAAATTGAATATGAGCGTAACCAATGATTTCAACTCCCTGATAAAGAACCAGATGAGTATGCTCTGGATGATCAAATGTCCATGTATAAGGATCTGAAATTGCCAAAGGATCAAAAAAGAATTTGTTTCTTAATCGTTTGGCAGCTTCCCATTCAGCATAGTGTGTACATTTCATCATGCGAATGAGGCTAAAGTCTGTCGCTTGAAGAATTTTTCTGATAAAAGCATCTTTGCCAAGGTTATATCCAGTAAAAGGAGAATGATTCTTCTCGTAGGACGATTTTTCCTGTAGAAGATCCGCTTTGAGCTTAGCATATTCATCTCGCGCGTCGGGATGCTTGCACAAATAATCTCTGAAAAGTAAATTTAGCTCAATTTCTGGGTGTCCTCCTCTGTAGACATGAAGGTTTGTTTCGACTCCTTCCGATCGGTTAAAATAAAATCGCATGGGAATGTTATATTCACCCTTATATTTGAAACCTAGGCCTTCAAGAGATTGAATAGCTTTTTCTGGATCTTTTACGACTCCGATCATATCAATTACGGGTTTTGCTGAAAGACCAGGTACTGATGTAGAGCCGATGTGATGAATGGCTATGCAATTTTCCCCAAGAGCCTCTTTGACCTTTTTCGATTCTATTTTAAAAATTTGCGGCCAGTCGGCGTTGTATGGTATGACAACGATCTTTTTTTTCTTTGGTTCCGAGTCATCGACATGACTATTTCCGGCTTCATCGTTTGACATAGTTTTCCTTCATTTTTTTAATAAAACGCTTTAAATGAGGATCAGATTTTTCAAATGGAATTTCATCAATCCCAAACCATTGTATTTGATTGAACTCATCCTTGTCATAGATCAACAGATTATCAGGGTTCCATTTAAGCGCATACCACAATGAAACATCTGTGTGTTGAATGACATTCCCAACTGTTTTTGTAACAGTCACAAAAAGAGGTTTTTCAAAAAGAAATTCGGCTTCAATTCCCAGCTCTTCTTTTGCTTCCCTTAAGACAGTATTCTTTGGGTCTTCGTTTAGCTCTACACGACCACCTGGAGGAAGCCATAACTCTGCTTTTTTATGGTCGACCAGTAATACTTTAGTTTGTTCTGGTGAAAAGACTAAGAAATAAGAAACCAAATGTATGGGTGGGCTTGCTGGCTTCTCAGTACGAAAAATCTCAATATCTGATTCGATCTGACCTTGCCCCTTAAAAACCCGCCAAGAAGAAATAGAGATTCGTGCTAAAATAAACACATTTTAAGGTACGAACAATGAAAAAAAGATTCAAAGAGGAACAAATCATTAACATACTTAAGGAAGTAGAGGCAGGAGCCCGATAGGAGAGGTTTGCCGCAAATATAATGTTGCGCCAGCAACTTATTATTCCTGGAAAGCTAAATTCGGGGGAATGAGCGTATCTGAAGCACAAAGACTAAAAGCTTTAGAAGAAGAAAATAGGAAATTAAAAAGACTAGTTGCTGATTACGCTCTTGATAATGTTGCTTTGAAAGATCTCTTATCAAAAAAGTGGTAGGCCTGCAGGCTAAAAGAAAGGCTATGGATGATTTGATGGTCACCCATGGTTTAAGCCAAAGGCGAGCTTGTCGCTTGCTTGCCTTTGATAGGACTGTTGGGCGTTACAAGCGTAAGAGAAGAAGTGATCATCAAATAAAAGAGAAGATCATTTCAATAGCGCACGAAAGAAGAAGATTTGGATACCGTAGGATTTGTATTCTCCTGAAAAAGGAAGGCTTAAAGGTTAATCATAAAAAAGCGTATCGGCTGTACAAAGAAACGGGCCTTAAAGTTAGGAAGAGAGGAGACAGAAGAAAAGCTTTAGGATCAAGGATAACAGTTGAAGAGCTAAAAAAGCCCAATCAAAGATTGTCCCTTGATTTTGTTTCTGATGCCTTGTCAAATGGAAGGCGGCTAAGGATCCTTACAATTGTGGATGATTTTACAAGAGAAAGCCTGAAAATGATGGTAGATACTTCTATAAATGGAAAGCGAGTCGCCTCCGAGCTATCCGAGTTAATAGAACTAAGAGGCAAACCAGAAAGCATATTAAGTGAAAACGGTACGGAATTTACTAGCAACGCCATCTTAAAATGGTCATATGACAATCAAGTTGGCTGGAAATACATTCAGCCAGGCAAGCCGATGCAAAATGGTTACATTGAAAGCTTCAATGGGAAGCTGCGAGATGAATGCCTGAATGAGAATTGGTTTTTAAATTTAAAAGAAGCAAGGAACATAATAGAAAAATGGAGAGAAGACTATAATTTTTATCGCCCTCATACAAGCTTAAAAGGGTTAAGCCCAGAGCAATTTGCAAGCAGTTTGAGAAAAGAAAATAGTAACAAATTAATTGCTTGAATCTCTGCTTAAAAGTGGATGGAATTAGGGGGCAAGGTCAGATCGTAACAAGTGATGGTAAGCTAATAGAAGTTCACTTTAAGCCAGGCTCAGAAGCGATGTTAATGTTTTATGGAAAATGGAGCTAGACATTCCAGAAAAATCCACGCTCTATGTTGATGGTGCCTTATAGCTGTTTTTAAAAGATATACTTAAAGAGGAGCAAATAACACTTCTTGCAAAGCGTGGTTGTAGAGCCCAAAAATCGCATTCGCTCTAGTAAAGAGGGAAAGGAAATAAGCAGTCATAGGCAGATAATTGAAACAGCATTTAGCTGTATAGCAAATCTGTTATGAGTAAGATGATAAGGCATTTATGGCTAAAATGCTACTAACGGTACAATAAGTGATTTAGCCACCGCTAGTGCACCGTGATTATGGCCTAGCTCAAAAAAAATAATAGCCCACTACATCTTGCTAATATAGTGAGCTATTGGAGTCTAAAATCTACAGACTTTTTTATTAACCATCACAGCGGTATAAGGTACACCCTCAATGTAAGCAAAGAATTGTTTTGCAATAAGTGTTCGCTTTGCTTGATATTCTTTTACTAATCGTTCCCTCTTGTCTGGTGGTATTAAGGCTTGAGTTTGGAATGATTTATCAATTGATTGCAACTTTTCAAACGTTCGTTTAGTTAATTTAGCTTTTATCAATGCGACAATAACATTTATTAATGGAATTAGACCAATGCTGACAACACTTAATGCAATTTTCCATTTTGAAAGTCTTGGTTTAGAAACTTTTTCATAGTCATTATTCACTTGTTCTCTAAACGCTTCCAAACCAGGCTCAACGTCAGCCGTAATACCAGTGCCACGGGTAGTTTTTGAAGTTTGATGTATAAGGTTAAATAGACCGATTCTTGCACATTTTTCAACACTTGCGCCTTTGGGACCGAAAAGTTTGTTCCATAGACCGGATTTCTTTGCGACCATTAAACCAGCTGGCTCTGTATCAATAAAAGCAAGTTTTCCTTCAGGAGTTAAGCGAATGTTATCAAAAGAAGCGTCAACTAACCCAGCTTTTTGGACAATCATTGATATTTTTCGCGCTACTTCTTTTTGATGCTCTGCATCCATATCTTTAATTCTTTGGACAGTCTCTTCAACACTTAAGATATTGATTTTTTCACAAACTACACAGTATTTTCTATTTGCTTCTGTAACACCCTCTAGGTTGGTATAGGCAACGAGTTTCTTTTTAGGTAGAACCACTTCAATATTAGCTTGTTTAGCAACTTTAGCTATTCGCTTAGCCATCTCTATTCTTAAAATGCTTTCTTCCTCAGTAAAAAAGGCCATTTCATTTTTATCGTTCATGGGCCCAATGATTAATTGATTTTTTGAAACACGAGTAGCTCCTGATTTAATTACCCATCCATCTAATTCATCGTGTTCAATAACGCTATAGAAGGGGATTTTTTGCGGAACACCTACACCTAAAATAGGTTTGCTGCTTAAAAGCTTGAATCCACGTTGGGTAAGAACTTCATTATTTTTTTTAATTTTTTTAAGATCATAGCTTAAAGGCTCTGACAAAACTCTTTGAACTTTTGGATTAGAGATTAATTGCTGAGCTTTATTAGCTGTTTCACCATCTTCAGATGCTAGCAAATGCCTTGAGATTCCTTGCTCACTTAGGTCTACAGGAGAGACATATGTATTTGAATAATAAAAGGACTTGAAAAAGTCCGAAAGTGCTGGAGTCATCTTGATTCTCATTTAAATTTATTAAAACTAAATTCACAGTGAAGATAATTACAAATTTTATGAAAATATAAATCAATAAAGATATTGGCTGTGTTGAATAATTCCCAGTGAAACCTTCGAGAATGCGACAAAATGTCAGTAAGGAAGTTGCTAGCTAAAAAATGTTTGATAAAAATAGATAGAAATAAAGAAACTCCTTGTTTCTCCGGCAAGAGAAAACAAAGGAGTTTCGATGCGCGAACGCAACTGGTTAGAGTATAACAAACAACTCATTCAAAGAGGAAGCTTAAACTTTTCTTATCGATCCAAAAATGATCAAAGAACTCAAGACGTCAGCGACGAGAGCAAAGGCAAAAGCTGGCCGTCCTCAAGAGTTTTCAAACCGCCTTATAGAACTCCTTGCGACCATCAAAGTTCATTTCAAAATGGCCTATCGCTTTCTAGAAGGATTCGCAAAATCTTTCCTTATAAAATTTTTTCCAGGATTAAAGCTCCCCACCTATTCGCTTATATGCAAACGGGTAGCGACTATAGAGCTATCATCTTTACCCTTAAGTAAAGGAGGGACAATTGTTTTAGATAGCACAGGGATGAAGGTTACTGGAGAAGGAGAATGGAAAGTAAAAATTCATGGGAGAGGCAGGCCTAGAAAATGGGTAAAAGTTCACATAGGTATTGATATTGAGAGCCAAAAAATAGTCGCTGAGGTAGTGACTGATAGCTCCATAGGCGATAGTAAGATGACCAAACCGCTTTTAGACCAAGTGTCAGGAAAGATTAAGAAAGTGATAGCTGATGGGGGATATGATAGGAGTGAGGCTCGAGAAGAGATACGAAAGAAAAAAGCTCAAGCACTCATTCCTCCCCCGAAGAATGCCAAGTATAGAGGCTCGAAGAATGAGAGAGATAAAGCCATTTTAGAGATACATGGTTTGGGGAATAGTAGAGAGGGGCGTTCGCTTTGGGGAAAGTTAACTGGGTATAATCGAAGGGTATTAGTGGAAGCTGCTATATCACGGCTAAAATGTCTCTTTGGAGATCGGTTTTGCTCAAAAAGCATTGGCTGACATTCAATAAATTTAATTATTCAACACAGCCCATTCAAGAGCAATTCGGCAAGCAAGTCATGTTATACTAATGCATTAATCTCATGAAATTAAACATTCAGTATATAAATTATTTTTTAATTTAAGTTTTTCTATTAATTATTGAATGGGTATTTTAAACAAATTTACTTAAATTAATATTCGGATTAAAATTATTAATTTTTAAATAAAATTAAAAATGGATTTTTTAAATGGTTAATGTGTCTAAATTTGTAAAAGAGCACATTCCTTTATGCGTTTGCTCATTGGGCATAGCTATTCTCGGATATTTGGGTTATCATGCGGTTCGTTGGATAATTAACAAATGCTCTAAAACTGAGAAAACGGATGCATTATCTAGAATCATTATTAATTCTTCTCCAACAACGCCTACCTCACAAGTAAATTCATCTAAAAATTACTGGTGTACAAGAATTACAAAAACTAAAGAATTCGATGAGTTTAAAAAAAATTGGAAGAATTTAGCGAATTCTGAAGAAGCTAGAGAACAAGAAGCCCGAAAGTTAAAATCCTCTTATAAGTCATTAAGGCATGATGAACCGACATATCAATCACCTTATAATGCACCTTTAGGCAATGTATATGGTATCCCTGGTAATTTTAGCATGTGGATGTCTGGTGTTGCCTTGGTTGCAGCTTATCTAGCTGAGAAGAAAAAAATACAAGGCCTATATGTATGTGAAAGCCTGGAATCTTTATCAGCTCAAATTAAACAAATTAACTCAAAACCAGAAAATCAACGTTATGCTTTTGTTGTAGGGACTTTCCAATCAGGATTTAAAAATCAATTTCCGATTGGTTTTGAGCCTAATTTCCCTCAACACAAAGTTACTGTGTGTGTAGAAAAAAAAGATGGACAACTTACGATAGCTCTATTAGATGCAGCACCTAAGCCTGGACTTAACAAAGATATATTACCTCAAAATCTTACAAATAAACTTTGGAGTGGATATGATCAATGGGATAAGTTTAACTGTCAAGAGCTTGCTTTTCGTGCTATACTCAATGCCTGCCGAGATTCAAAATATCAGGCAAGGTTATTGCATTCCCAAGCTCTAAGACAAAAAAGCTATGGATGCGAAGTCTTTGCACTTCAAGACGCTTTAGCTTATCTTCGAGATCCTGACTTTTTTAGCAAGATAGAGTGCTCTAAAGAAAAAACAATCAAAATAGATCACCAATATGAAATTGAAGCTATTACGACTTTACCCCCTGAATATATGATAGGAACCCAATCTTCTGAAATTATTAAAAAATATAGAGAAGGTAGAAGCCAGTTTGATAAAGTCCTTCCAGGAAAGAAAAAGACTTTACAAAACTACTTAGATGCTAATTTTGTTGAAGTGACAGATGAAAATGGCAAGAAAAAAACTCAGAATCATTATATTACAAAAAAATCATTTAAATACTTAAATTTTGCTTTACTTGCTTTAAAGCACTTAAATAAAACTGAAATAAATCAGATTGTTGATAAGGTTTTGATAAAATAAAGGTAATTTGAATAATTAAATATGTTGTAACCGTAATGCCCTCCATTGATTGGCAGAAAGCCCTTTGATAAGAAGTTTATTTAAATTAATGGCTATCATTCTCAATGCATCTGCTTCATGACTAGCAAAGTTATGGAGCGGTTGACTAGACCAGCAATCATGTCGTCATTCCACGTTTTTTTATAATTCTCTAAAGCTTCATAATTACAACATAAACAGCGGCTTCGGTTGACCTTACAGCTTTAAATGCAGGTTGCAATCCCTCGATTGTATAGTCCAACTCAAAGTTTGCAAGAGCTGAGTTCTTTAAGTGCAAAAAGAGATTTTTCTCCATAAAGGCAAAGAGTAGTTTCTTGCTATACTGCAACTTTGCAGATTTGAACATGAAGCATACCTCATTTCATGGATGCAAGCTAAAGGAATGTTTCTTTACTGATGCGAGTCTAATCGAGGCAGATTTCACAGATACGGATCTTAAAGGGACCATTTTTCATAACAGCGACTTATCAAAAGCTGATTTTTGTGGATCCAAAAACTATGAAATTGATGTAAGAGCCAACAAAGTTAAGAAGGCAAAATTTTCCTTTCCTGAAGCTATCGGACTCTTACGTGGATTTGAGATAGAAATCGTTTAAAATGGGTGACTCAACAGATCATTCAAGGCGCATTTGTAGTTTGACTACATCCTTTAGCTTATTGCTTCCAAATCGATATAGGTCAAATACCGATTCCAGGAGATGAATTGTAGTTTGAATAGCCATTTTTAATTGCTGAAAGAGCTTGGGTCTTTCTGGCGGAGTATCCATTAGCTGTACAATATTCACAAAGTCAGTAATGAAAGCTGAGCGTAGCCATTCAGAAGGTAGATTTCCTCCTGAATTTACATTGCTGCTTTCTAAACCACTAAGATCCAGTGGAAATTGGTGGCGATGGCGCAAGAGAATAGAAAAATCGAGTATACCAATACCTGCATGAGCAAACTCCCAATCCAATACAAAGACTTTTTTAGTGTCCGTGTAGATTAAATTCACGGGTTTAAAGTCAGAATGTGTAAGACATATGTTGTCATTTTTGACCGTTGGGAAGAAAGCTTTGTTTTCTTGAATAAAGGCAAAAGCTTCATCAGTCAGTTTTTCACCCAATCGAGATCTTACAATTTTTGCTATTAGAAAAAACCGAATGAGTTTCCTCAAAGTAAGGACGTGAACCTACTTCAAAAGGATGTCCAATCGCAATACCATCTCCAAACAACCCAGCTTTGGGCAATTTGAATGCATGAATTGAAGCAAGCACATGCCCTAGTTCATGGGATGAGGTAGCTTTCTCTTGATTGGATAGCTCCGAGATATGAACCCCAGAAACAAATTCAAAAATGGAGTAAGCCCATAGTTCGTTCGCTTCCTCAGCATAAACGAGCGGGTCAAGAACTGATCATGATCCAAAAGGATATTTTGAATGCTTCTTTCTATTTCCACATGACTTCCTTCATTAATTTTGTTATCTGTTTAGCTGTGTTAGACCTACATTTGAATATCTTGAAACCTCTCTATTTCTTTCATATTTAGAAATTTAGTTGCTTCGTGCCAAAGCTGTTGAAATTTTTGTGGCTGCGCCAGTCTTATATCTGTTAAAAAGGCATGTTTATCTGAAAAGTTCATATGAGGAAAGAGCTCTTGCACCATTTCCACCATCTCTTCTGCTGTCATTAGATCGTAGGTTGGATGTTCAATAGCCCGCAATTCCTCATCTGTGCAAAGTCTTTGCAACTCTGGCAAGAGTTTAGTTTCTTCTTCACGGAGATGCAGTAAATTGTTGCCAACGAATTTACGGTAGTTAAGATAAAATTGGTAGCCAGCTTCTATGGGGTCAGGGCTTGTTTTAATGACATCTAGTAGATACTGTAAATTTTTCAATGTCTCTTCTTGATGTTCATGGTCATTATGGGCTTCATAATGGATAGTAGAACCCTTCTTTTCTAGGAGAGCGTGGAAATTGTGTTCTTTATGGTACGCATGTCCTTCTAGCATTTCTCGGATACGCTGCCATTCGCTTTGAATGTGATCAATTGCTGCATTATCCGTAAAATCTGCTTTGGCAATCAATCTTTTCAGTTCGCTGAGTGCGAAGCTGACATATTTGTGCTCACGATATAGTTTTACTCTCAGGGGAGAGATCTCTTCATAATGTTTCTCTTCATGTGTTTAGGGGATAACTTTCTCCGCTCAACAGATTCTCTAAACTGATACCCTGAAGAACTGAGCGGAGATAAGTAGCTTCATCATCTGGATCAGCATATCCAAGGTCATTATAGAGCTGACGCTCTGCTGCAAAGAGGCGATCAAACTGTTCTTTATATTTTTTCATAGCTTCTTGAATGGCATTGATCCCTTCCGTTGAGAGATAGAGCATATACAGAAACCGTAACCAGTCTAATCTTGTTTCCAGTTCGCTCAAGACAAAATCAATTAAAAATACGATTCGTTCTTTGGGATCTTGTATCGTTTCCAGATTCTCTACGAGAGGAGTCCACCTTCTAATCTTTGCTTTGCGAAGATAACAAGAAGATCATTCTTGCTGTCAAAATAGTGGTAGAAGAGAGCCTTTGAAACCTTTGCTTCCTTGGCAATATCTGACACACTACTACCATGATAGCCATTGGTTGCAAAGACTTTAAGAGCAGCTCGAAGAAGGCTTTCCTTGGTATCCATATTGTGATTTATTTTTGAGAATTTTGAATTGCATGCTTAAGTAAACCCTTTTTTTGAAGGGATTTACGTTTACCAGTCCACTCCCACCAATCAGTAGGTTCCCCACCAGAGGCTTCGTGGATGATTGCGGCAAACACATCCCATACGCAGGGATCTTGCCTTGCTTGTGTGCGTCTTTCTAGTTCGTAAAACAAGGCGGTTGGATCTTTATTTGAAAGTTCTTCTACGGTATGAATGCCTAGAAGATGCAAATCTTTATGTGTTGCTTTTCCAACATTTTTTAAATCACTTAATTGCTTCATGCGCTCTCTATAGGACTACAGATTTCAACAAGACAACCATTATTGTCTCTCACGTAGGAAACAAGTTGTCCCCAAGGTTTTTGAGTAGGCTTTACGATTGAAATCGCACCTGCTTTGATTGCTTTGTCGAACTGGTGTTCGACCTGATCAGTAACTAAACTGATTTCTATGCCTGCGGCTTCTTCTGAACAGCGATTAGACCGAAAAGAAAAAGAGTCTTTTACAAATTTTTCATCCACGAATGCAAGAGCTGTCGTTCCTGTTTCCATTTCAGCATAAGCACCACTTTCATGGATGAAGCGACGCTTTAATCCAAAGGCTTTTTCATAAAAAACGACTGTTTCCTGAATGTCCTTTACATACATAATAACATACCCTAGGCGCATGATTCCTCCTTAAAATCGTAAAGAGTATTAGAAGCTGACCGATCGGTCAATATTTTTGTTTTTGAAGATCATTTAGTTTTTCATTGAAGACAAAGCCTGGATTTATAAAATACCTAGAAACTGGGTATTCTTCAATGAAATCCTCTAACAAAACAAGATGTGCCATTTTGGGGATTCTCCTTGACGGTCCTAGCACTGGCTATGAAATTAAATCTCTTATGAAGAGATCGACTATTTATTTTTGGCGAGAATCCGATTCGACAATTTATCCAATGTTGAGACTATTGGCTGAGGAAGGAAAAGCCATTTCTGAAGTTGTCTATATAGGAAAGAAAAAGAAAGAAGTTTTTTCTATCACAGAGGATGGGGAGAGTGGAATTTAAGGCTTGGTTTGATAGTCCAACAAGTGAGGAGACTCCACGCAATGAGTTTCTTCTTAAACTCTTTTTTTGATAAGTTTATGGTTTGATTTTTCAAGGATTGCTCGCACATGATCTTGGCTGTAATGTGCGTAGCGGCGAGTCATTTGAGGAGACTTGTGACCGAAAATAGCCATCAGTTCGCCTTGAGTTGCCCCGTTCATTGCCAAGTGTGAAGCTGCGGTATGTCTAAGATCATGAAAGCGAAAGCTTTCAATCTGGGCTGCTTTAAGAGCCTTAGCAAAAGATTTTCTAATCGACAATGGTAGAGCAGAGGATGTCCTTTTGCGACTTTTAAAGACTTGCTCATGCGCCCCGCTACCATAGCTAGAACAGCTTTGCAGAATACGAACAGTTTCATTGGTGATGGAGATAATTCATTCTTAGTCTGCTGAAGGGTAATAAAGCCCAGCTCAAAATTAATGTCTTTCCAGTGGAGTTTTACGATCTCCCCATATCGCATCCCTGTGAAGATCGCTAAAGCTACGATCGCATGTAGATGAGGAGTAGAAGACTCTTTGCATGCTTCTGGTAGACGATTTATCTCTTCTTGAGTAAGGAATCTGTCTCTTCCTCTTGACTCTTTTGGTTTGGCAATATTAAGCATAGGATGCTCTTTAAGCCATTCCCATTCTTTTACAGCCACGGAGAGAACTTTTGAAAAGGCAGCTAAGTATCTATTAACAGTAGAAGTGCTGCGTATCGACTTTTTAAACGTGGTTTCAGACAACACTTGTCACGCACCAAAGCAATATGAGCAGGAGATAGTTCTGATAGTAACAAGTGGCCAAGCTCTTCTTTCCAGCGATTCAATAGCTGAACTTTTTTTGGATAGTAGATGGGGTGTTTTGGAATAGAGTGAGCAGTAAACCGATCGATGAGATTGGCAACTGTATGTTTGCGTGAAACCGATTGATTTTTGAATCGACCATCTCGGATAGCGGCTTCAGTGTCCTGAATCCATTCTTTTTGGTGACCTCACGAATAGAACCCACAATAACACCTCACTAAGTAGAATCGTTTAACATAAAAGGAAATATTTGAGAACAAGGGATAATAAATCCCTTGTTCTCAGATAAACAAAGGCTTTACTTTCAGCGAGAAGTGGTAAAGATAAACAAAGCTTTACGCACTTTTTACGCACTTGAAGAAAAATTTGATAGAAAATCGGGAGATTTAGACTGGTTGGATACAAAGAGAAAATGACTAGCTGATTGGCTAATCTTTGTTGCCAATTGTTGCACTCTGTTTTGGTTGAGTGCGTTAAATTTGCGTAAAAGAGGGTTTCCGCATTAACTGCGTAAAGGACGAAAACCTGTTTTGGTATAGTTGTGGAAAAGTGGGGCAACTTGGACTTGAACCAAGGACCAGCGGGTTATGAGTCCGCCATCATACTAAACAACACAGCATGCTGCAATTTGTTACGGTACTAGCATACAATAGAAATTTCTATTTGTTCAACAGTCATGTTTAGCCAAATACAATTGCGTTTAGCGCATGAGTGTGCATCCAGTGTGCATTGAATATCATTTAGGACTCGCTACTCATCATTTCATTCCAGGTATCTATGAAATCTTCGAGCATCTTAATCCGACTTTGCTCCCACTCTATATTCCCTATTTCTCGACTATACAGTATGACCCAACAGCGACCTAAGATATAATTGACAGCTGAGGGAATAATCGAATTTGAAACCTGGTTTAAATGCGCATAGACCTTTAAGGTGCGTCTAGCAAGATCGCTGTGGACGCGAAAGAGCTTTCCGATTTCCATTGAATAATGCCCAATAGCGGCATCTGAGAAATCAAAAATCCCAATCACTTTTTGAGTGTTCAGATCAAATGCAATGTTGTCTCCGTTAAAATCGTTATGCAGTAAAACAAAAGGTTCTTTGTATGGATGTTCTTTGAAATAGGTCAAGGCTTCACTCACCATGCGTTTGAGATCTTCAGAAGGAAGCGTGGGAAGGAGAGAACACTCGATCGATTTGATAGGGATTTTACATTCTTCATAACCTAATGAATGGGCTTCATTGAGACTTATTGCCTGATGCATTTGAGTAAGAAAAAGAGCTAGAGTATTTGCTATTTCCTGACGTACATCTTCGGAAAGTTTTAAATACGTATTTGTATGCAGAGGCTCTCCTGGAATTTTGCGATATCCGACAAATGCAGTTTTTAATCCAGTGAATTCATAATAGGGAATTGACAATGAAATATGATTTCTCAATCGATCAAGCAAAAGACGTTCACGTTCAAGAATTGGCAAAAACTTTTCGTCTCTCGGAAAACGAAAAATCCATTCGTCGTTAATATCAACGACCAAATTCGACCATCCTTCAGAGATAAAAGTCATGGAATTGACTTTCAATCCAGGTACTTCATCATTCAACACTTGAAGGACCGATCCTCGGTCATAGTTTTCAAGTAGAATCCCACCATTCGCTATTGATGCAAAAGCCATATAGAAACCGATAAAAAAATATTTGATTTTTCGAATCATGTTCAATTCCCATTAAATCTTTCTAAATTGATCTTATGCGATTATTTTCTCAGCTGTTCTAAACGCGATATCTACAACCCCATTTGTTTCAAACATGGCTATAAACTGCTGGTACATTTCTGACCTATCTTCTTCAGTTATTTTAAAAAGAAATTCCTGAGCATATTCAGCAATATCTTCCACAATTCGCTCATGTCTATAATAGGCTAAAATGGGCATATTGATTTCAGTTTTTCCATAGCCTTTATAAAAAAATTCTTCCTCGTGTGGATTATTCCAGACGTTAGCAACACCTCCACCGATAAACATAAGATCGCGTTCTTTAGGTGCCATGACAGGTTGATCCCAATCTACGATATAGATAGAACCATTTTCACTTATCAACACATTGCCACCATGAATGTCCGCATGACATAGCACGAATTCTGCTGATTCCTGTTGAAGCTTTTGACCAAGCAAATCAGCGCTGGCTAGCAGGTGTACAATTTCCTTTTTATGTTCTTTCATGAAAGTAGTCAGCTTCTTAGCCCAATGATCCCTATTCGGCTTAGTTTCAATATGATCATATAGCGACCGAACGATATCTCGCCATTTGGGTGAATAGTCTTCTCTTCTTATTTGATCTTGAATCGTCGCTGGTATTTTAAATTCATGAACTTTTCTCAATACTTTACCGAGAATAATCCATTGATCATCTGTAAGAATTTGGCTAAACCCATTTTGATTTTCAATATAGGGGTAAACAATGAGAGTATATTCATCAACATGTTGCGTTGATCGTCCTTGAATAGTTTTGATAGGCGCAATGATTTGTTGTATTCCTTCCTTATGCAATAAATCAAGTATTGCAACTCCTATATCATGATTGTGGCCACCTTTTAATTTTACGAAATAAGATTTCTGATCAAGTCCTTGAGCTTTGTATACTGATGCATTCATATCCGCACCCAGTAGGAGTGGGGTCAATGTCGTAATTTCGATGCTATAGTAAATTTTTAAACAATCGATGATACGTTGCTCAGAAAGAGAGTGCTTTATTATCATAATAACCAAATAACAAACTAATTTTGTGCGGCAGGAGTAATGTGAAACTCTAACCCAAGCGATGCTAAGATTGTGCACACATTAACCAATTTGGGATTCCCTGTTCTTGAAAGCGATCTATAAAGACTCTGCCTATTAAGAGAAGATTTTTTTGATAATTGCCCCATGCCTCCACGTGCCTCAGCAACATCTTTTAGAGCGAGTAGAAAAACATGAGGGTCTTCATCTTCTAGACAAGCATCCAAATAAGCTGCAGCTTCTTTAGGGTCTTCAAGCGATTTTAAAAGATGTTCTCTATATTTTTTTGTTTGTCCCATATTACCCTCCTAAATCTTGCCAGTATTTTTTATCCTTCGCAATATCTCGATCTTGACTTCTCTTACTACCAGCACAAAGTAAAACGACGATTTTATTACCTTTCTTTGCATAATATATACGGTATCCAGCTCCAGCATGAATTCGAAGTTCGAATATGCTGCCCTCAATATGATCAATATCACCAAAGTTTCCAAGGCGAACACGGTTTAGCCTTTTGCGAATCTGAGCACGCAACTCCATTGGTAGGTCGTCTTCCCACTCGAGATAAGGACATTTCCCAGTATCTGTTTCGTAATATTCGATCGTAAAGAGTTCATCCATAATTTATATTGTAACAGATAGGCGACATTTTTGAAGAAATATTACATGCAACATCAGTTTTTTTATGTTTAACCCTTTGATTTTATGTGACTAGGAGTTTCTCCGACATTAGTTTCAATGTTCCACAAAACACTATGTGTTTCCATGAATCCATACAAAACAACAGGAGGAAATACAGATGTCTGATGACAAACCTAAAGATTTTATGGACCCAGCTCAACTCGTTAAAGATCCTTGCTGTCCTTTTTCAAAGCGAGCTCTTTATTGGCATATTTGGCGTTCAGGTATTAACGGACTAGCTCCAGCTATTTATCGAGTGGGGAGAAAAATAATCATTTCACGTTCTGGCTTTATAGACTGGTTGACAAGCCATCAAAGGAAGTCACGATGATACGTAGTGATAATTCGTGGTTGCGTTCATTTATTCTTCAATATCTCGAACAGATTGAATATTGGCATGTTCGTTTTGAGTTGAGCCGTGACATTGAACACTTTGACAATGCAGAACGCTTTGCCGATGCCGTTAGGAATTATCTTCCTAATTCATTTAAAGAATTAGATCTCGTAGGTCTTAGAAATTTGTATTGGAGTCTGTCTATGACAACGGGCTCCAATAAGGAGTAGGATGATTGATATGACACAAAATATATATGAAGATGCAGATCAACTGTGACCTTGCCCCGTAAAAACCATCCGAGAAGAAATAGAGATTCGTGCTAAAATTTAACAAATTTAAGGTACGAATAATGAAAAAAAGATTCTCA